>JAHBVU010000002.1:0-295000 GCA_019637315.1 Gemmatimonadales bacterium | reverse complement strand
TTTCGGCCTGGGTGGAGGCACCAGTGAAATACCACCCTTCTTTTGTTGACTATCTCACTCAGGCGTTCACAGCGCCGAGGACCGTGGCAGGTGGGTAGTTTGTCTGGGGCGGACGCCTCCTAAAGAGTACCGGAGGCTCGCTATGGTGCCCTCAGTGCGGTCGGTAATCGCACGACGAGTGTATAAGCAAAAGGGCGCCTGACTGCGAGCGCGACAGCGCGAGCAGGGACGAAAGTCGGCTTAAGTGATCCGGTGGTCCCGTGTGGATGGGCCATCGCTTATAGGATAAAAGGTACGCTGGGGATAACAGGCTTATCGCGTCCGAGAGTTCATATCGACGACGCGGTTTGGCACCTCGATGTCGGCTTGTCACATCCTGGGGCTGGAGAAGGTCCCAAGGGTCCGGCTGTTCGCCGGTTAAAGTGGCACATGAGCTGGGTTCAGAACGTCGTGAGACAGTTCGGTCTGTATCCGCTGTGGGCGTAGGAGTGTTGAGGGGCGTCGTCCTTAGTACGAGAGGACCGGGACGAAATGACCTCCCGTGTACGGGCTGTCCCGCCAGGGGCACCGCCCGGTAGCGATGTCGTGCGCAGATAACCGCTGAATGCATCTAAGTGGGAAACTGTCCCCAAGATTAACACTCCTGGACCGCAAGGTCCCTAAAGGGCCGTGGGAGACCACCACGTTGATAGGGCGCAGATGTACGGGCTGAGAGGCCTTCAGTCGAGCGCTACTAATCGCCCGTGTAGTTTGATCTCTTCCATCTTTTCGGTGTATCACTAGTTCATCACCCAATACCCTCAGTTGCCGATTATGGATATCCCGCAGGATATCCCTATCGGTCGCGACGCCAGGTCCGGTGCATTCACCACGTGACCCTATGGATCTTCCCCTGGTATACAGGGATGATCTCGGATCACGGAATGCAAACCGCTGGCTGAATCGAGACCGATAGCACAAGATTGGCTGATGACTAGCGCGCGAGGGCCACACCCGTTCCCATTCCGAACACGGTCGTTAAGCCTCGTAGCGCCGATGGTACTGCGATCGAGAGGTCGTGGGAGAGTAGGCCGTCGTCAGCCACCCCATTGAAAGCCCTGTTCTTCACGGAACAGGGCTTTCTTTGTTTCCGGACCACTCGCTCCCTTGATACGTCATCTCCTGAAGTAGCTTAGTCGCAACGACTTGGGGTACTGAGCCTCGATCGATCATTCGGTCGATGTCGGATTGTTGCGATTCGCTATGACCCGCCGCACCTATTCGGTTTCGTACCGTCAACGGACGAGTCCACCCGGCCGAACCGGCACTAGTGATCGCTCCAGACTGCAAGGTGGTTTCCGCCAGGCTCCGTGAAGTGAAACCGACGACCGCCCGGGAAGGTGTGCCGGTCGGAGATGACACCGCCGGCAGCGACGACCGCCCGCTCGACCTCCTCGAGGTCGGATGCAAAGAGGATGACCAAGGGCGCGCCCCCAGGCGGGCTCGATCCGTTGATCCCGCCGGACAGCCGCCCGTCCTCGAATGCGGTATAGTCAGGCCCGTAGTCGGTAAACTTCCAGCCGAAGGCGGTCTCGAAAAAGCGCTTCGAGGCAGCAAGGTCTTCGGTCCCGAATTCGATGTAGTCGATGCGGCGGTCGTGTTCCGATCCCATAGAGTGCTCCGTAGCGTCCGTTTGAAGGGGATGGGATAGTACGGGCCACCGGGCGGTTTCGGCTAGCCAGCCGTCGTGATCCTGGCCTGCGCGGTCGGGTCATCGAACAGGGAGGTCGAGAGATAACGTGCCGCCGAGTCCGGTGCGATCATCGCGACCCGCGCACCGGGGCCGAGTTCCGCCGCGACGTTGAGGGCAACCCAGGCAATCGCCCCGCTCGACATCCCGACGAAGAGTCCCTCCTCCCGCATCAGGCGGCGAGCCAACGGAAAGGCGTCCTCCTCCCACGCCGTTCGGATCTCGTCGACCACAGTACGGTCGAAGTTGGGCGGAACGAACCCTGGGCCCATGCCCTGAAACTGGTGCTGCCCGCGCTCTCCGCCGGACAGAACCGGCGATCGGGCAGGCTCGACGGCAATGACCCGGGTCGCCGGATTCTGACTCTTGAGGAAGCGGCCAACCCCGCTGATCGTTCCACCCGTACCGGAGCCATACACGAACGCATCGATCCGACCCTCCATCCCCTGGTACAGCTCGGGCCCCGTCAGGCGGTAGTGGATGGCCGGATTCGACGGATTGGTGAACTGATTGGGCATCCAGGCGCCGAGGCGGTCTCGAATCCGTTCGGCTTCTTCGATTGCAGCGAGCATCCGCCGCTCGGGGTCGGTCAGGACGAGCTCGGCGCCGTAACCCAGTAGCGTGCGTTTCCGCTCCTCGCTCATCGACGAGGGCAGGGTCAGGATCAAGCGATACCCCCGGGCGCTGGCGATCTGCGCCAGGCCAATACCCGTATTGCCTGAGGTCGGTTCGACGATGGTGTCTCCCGGGCGAAGTTCCCCGCGAGCCTCGGCGTCCTGGATCATGCCCAGCGCCGTCCGGTCCTTGATCGACCCGCCAGGGTTGACGCCCTCGAGCTTGACGAAGACAGCGGCCGCGCTCGCTGGAACGACGCGCCGGAGGCGAATCAGCGGGGTGTTACCGACCGCATCTTCCACCCGGTGCCCGCGAGCGGCCGTTGGGCCGGCGAAAACCTCGGGAATCGACGCTGACTGGTTCACGTGATGCACTCCTGAAAAAACAAAGGCCCGCTTCGAAGGGAGAAGCGAGCCACGATCAGCCTGGTTGGCGGTATGCCGGAAACGAACCCGCTAAGCTGTCGAGGCGGCGTGCCGACAACACACGCCCCCAACGCGACAACAGGTGCCGAGTGAAGGAACCCCAACCGCCAAGACCGCTCGTTCCATGATTCGAGCCTAAGTCACCAGGCGATCGTGGTCAAGGTCGCTGACGACCGAGGGCCCGCTTCCGCTCAGGCCGGCACGGTGCTTTCATTCCTCGAGGGCGACGAAGACGAGACGATCGTCGCCGGCAGGGTGGGGCGCTCGCAAAGTCGAGCGCCCCTTTGTCGTCTCCGCGTCCCGCAACCCCCAGAGGAACTGTGAGTTTCAGGCTGTCAGCACCCGCCGAGTCCACCGTCGTCGATCCTCCATCTCCCGTCCGCGAAATGCCGATTCCCGGCTTCCGACGCGTCCCTTTTACCGGGGTCATCCATGCCACGGCCGAAGCCGCCCGGCGTGGTTACCGCGGGGGCGACCCGGCCTGGTGTAACCTTGGTCAGGGACAGCCGGAGGCCGGTCCGCTGCCGGGATCGCCGGAGCGGGTCGAGTCGATTGCGATTGCGCCGGACGACCAGGAGTACGCCCCGGTTGCCGGGCTCTGGGAATTGCGTGAGGCGGTGGCTGCGCACTACAACAGCCAGTATCGCAGGGGGCTGCCCTCGCAGTACGGTCCTGAGAATGTCTGCATTTGCGGGGGTGGTCGTGTTTCCCTGGCGCGGACGGCAGCCGCGCTGGGCCACGTCAATCTGGGCCACTTCCTGCCCGACTACACGGCATACGAAGAGCTGCTCGACGTCTTCAAACCCTTCAGCGCCATTCCGATCCTCCTCGACAGTGCTGCGGGCTATCACTTCAGCCGCGACGATCTGCGTCGGGAGATCGTTGGTCGGGGCCTGTCGGTCGTGCTCCTGTCCAACCCGGCCAACCCGACCGGTCATGCCCTCTATGGCGATGAGCTGCGTCAGTGGGTCGAGATCGGGCGGAACCTCAACTGCACCCTGCTGATCGACGAGTTCTACTCCCACTACAGCTGGGTGGCGTCGCCTCCGCTGTCGGCAGCTGCGTATGTCGACGACGTCAATCGCGATCCGGTGGTGCTGTTCGACGGGCTGACCAAGAACTGGCGGTATCCCGGCTGGCGGTGCAGCTGGATCGTGGGGCCGGCTCCGGTCATCGAGGCGGTCTCGAGCACCGGATCATTCCTCGACGGCGGCGGCAGTCGCCCAACCCAGCGGCGCGCCATTCCGCTGCTCGAGCCGGATCATGTGCGAGCGGAGGTCGCAGCTATCAACGCGGCCTTTCGCCCGAAGCGCCGCCTGATGCTCGATGGTTTGCGTCGTGCCGGGGTCCGATTCGATATCGAGCCGGAAGGCACCTTCTACTGCTGGGGCGATGTCTCTGACCTGCCGCCTGCGCTCAGCACGGGAAAAGACTTCTTCCAGCAGGCCCTCGATCGTCAGGTCATCTGCGTGCCCGGCGAGTTCTTCGATGTCAACCCCGGCCGCCGACGGTCGGGTCGCCCGTCCAGGTTCCGGCACTACGTGCGCTTCTCGTTCGGTCCAGAGATCGGGGCTGTACGGGAGGGCGTTGCCCGGATCCAGGCGATGGTGCAGGACCACGGCGGCACGGTCACCGCCTGAACCCGCAGATTTGCCCGGCCCGTCAATGCCTGATCGGACGGGCCGGGACAATGCCATAGCGCCCCATGTCGTGACCCGTCGCCGACCAACCGACCCGAACGGCAACCGCCGCACTCCAGAATCGATTGCCGCCGTAGGTGTGCTCGATGCTGAAGATGCTCCCGGGTGCCGCGCTGGCGATGGCGCCGCGGGTAGCCTCCAGGACGACGGAGGCAGCCAGCGCCCCGCGAGGGGGGATCGCAAGCTCCGCACCGACGGTATGCAGGGTCCACCGGGTTTTGCCGAGCAGGGTGTTCTCGAGGTGGGGGCGAGCGGTCCGATAGGGCTCGAGACGTTCTTCCTCGGGTCGATCGGTTCGCTCGCCCCGGTAGTGGATCCGAAAGCGCCCGTGCGACCAGCTCAGCTCGCCAAGTCTCGAGTAGTAGAGGAAGGCCGCTTCCAGCTCGGAGGTGCGGGCCCACTCGCCCAGCACGGTGAGATGCCCGCCGCCCAGCGCTTGCTCGAGACGCGCGCCGAGATGGAGCTTGTCGTGGTCGGCTCCCGCGCCGGGCCGGTGCTCGGGCGACCGTACCGCTGCGGTGGATGCGGACACCTCCACGCCATCGAGAGGACGCAGGGTGGCGCGGACCGACCAGGAGTCGCCAAAGCGACCGCGGATCCGCGGCCATTGCGAGGGGGCTTCCGGCTCGTCACCGTTGAAGACCGCCGCTTCGGCGGTGAGCGGGCCGATTCCGAACTGCGCACCAAGTATGGCGCGTTCCAGAATCTGCGCCAGATGATGGTTGACCGGATATCGGAGCGGCGCCCGCTGCATTGGATCGTCTGACCCGAAAGGTGCGAAGCCGCGGCCAAGGTATCCGCCTGCTCGACACGTGAGGCCGCCACACTCGAACGTGGTCGCGGCCTCGACCAGCAATTCGTGGACGTAGGCATGAGGATGGCGGCGGTCGACGAAGCCCTCACCCCAGGCACCCATCGCGAGCTCGCCCTCGGGCAGGGTCAGCCCCTCGAGGTTGACCGTCGCCCGAAGCCCGAGTCCGCTCGGCCAGGCGACCCGAGCGGTCAGCAGCGGGTGAATGATCTGCCATGCAGACCGACCGGTCCCTCCCGGGGAGCGCTCGCTGGCGTGAAAGACGCCCACGGCCTCGGCTCCCAACCGAACGGTCTGCCCAGGCAGTCGGGCGCTGCCGAACAGGAGCAGGATCCCGACCAGCACTCCTGCCGTGGTGAAGCAGGCCAGGGAGGCAGGTCGCGTGACGGGCGGCAACGCTGCGGCAAGACCGGGGTGAGTCACGCGGTGCAAGCTAACTCAAACCGACTGCAGGGGGGCGGTCGCTCGATTATTCTTCCAGGTTATGCAGCAGTCTCGCCCGACCGCATTCCCGACAATGGCTCGATGACCCGATTTGGACGCGTGGCCCTCGCGGGTCGGCCCAACGTTGGGAAATCGTCCCTGATGAACGCGCTGGTCGGCGAACCCCTCTCGATGGTGAGTCCGAAGGCACAGGCAACCCGCCTTCCCGTCGTCGGGATCCGGACCGAAGGCGAGAGCCAGATCGTGTTTCATGATCTGCCCGGGCTGCTCGATCCGTCGTACTTGCTGCAGTCCCGGATGGTGGGATTGGCGCTTCGCGACCTCGCCCGGTCCGATCTCGTCCTCCACCTGCACCCGGCCTCCGACGCGCCGGCGCCCCCGCTCGCGAGTCTGCTTCCGCCCGATGCAAAGCTGCCTCGCAAGCAGCTGACGGTGTACACCAAGGCGGATCTGGCGCCCGATTCCCTCGAGGCGGCTGACGACCGCATCTTCGTATCGGCGGCGCAGGGCACTGGACTGGCGCAGTTGATCGATCGGATCACCGCGCTGCTGCCCGAAGGGGAGTGGGAGTACCCGGCCGACGATCTGGGCGCGCAACCGCTTCGGTTCTTCGTGGTCGAGTACTTGCGGGAAGCGGCCTTTCAGTACCTCGAGGACGAGCTGCCCTATGCGTTCACGGCCGACGTCGACGAGTTCCAGGAGAATCGGGACCCGGTGTACATTCGGGCAACCCTGTATGTCGAACGCGACTCCCAGAAACGAATCCTGATCGGTACGCAAGGGCGGACGATCAAGGCCATCGGTCAGCATGCTCGCCAGCGCCTGGAAGGGTTGCTCGGAAGCCGGGTCTATCTGGAAACCTGGGTCAAGGTGCTGCCGCGCTGGCGGCAGTCTGCAGACCTGCTGACACGACTCGGCTTCCCGGACCTCAACGAACGGAGAGACGCGCGATGAGTCTCGCGCCAGAACTGCTGGACATCCTGGTCTGCCCGAAATGCAAGGGAGACCTCGAATACCGGCCGGACGATCAGGTGCTGATCTGTCATGTCTGCAAGCTGGGCTATCCGGTTGAAGATGACATACCCGTGATGCTGATCGACGAGGCGCGCCCGCTATGACCGAGGTCGTCGATCGTACCCTCTCCACTGCGCGAGGGTTGGCGGCCGAGCATCGCCACGGCTTCGTAGGAACCGAACACCTGCTTGCTGCGCTGCTGAGTGACGACACCAGCTTGGCAGCGACCCTGTTTGCCAGCGCCGGGATCGAACCGGCGCGGGCGCGTCAGGAGCTCCTCACCGGACTCAGACAGGGACCGGAAGGGGCACCGTCGGAACCGACCCTCAGTCGCTTTGCCGAGCGGGTGGTGGAAGCGGCCCGGACCGAGGCGCTCCGCGAGGGGCGCGAAGCGGTGGAGGATCGGGACCTGTTGCGTCAGCTGTTGGCGCAGCCGAAGGGCCGGATGTCCCAGTTGCTGAAGGCGGATCCGCGCGCACCGGTCGCGCTGCGCGCGGCGCTCGGACTTCCGGACCCACCGGTCGCGCCGCCGCAAGCCACTGCGCCGGCAGCTGCGGAGGCATTCTCCGGCAGCGAGGAGGCGGTGGCCAAGCCTGCCGTCGAGGCGCGACAGGGGCGGGAGGCGCGCGAGCCACGGCCGCCGCGAGAACCCCGCGACAAGAAACCGCGTGAGGAAGCGAACCCGCAGCCGCGGGGTGAGGCCAAGCGCGAGAGGCCAGAGCGCCCGAAACGGGAGGAGGGCCGGCGGGACGACCCGAAGAGCGCCTCGCCTCGTGCTGAACAGCGCGCCGATCGTCCAGGTCGGGATCGGTCCGACTCGAACCGGCAGCCGGCGCGTCCGGCGGTGCAGCCTCCGGGGCCTCGTCGGATTGCCCGCCCGCAGCCGACCTTCCGGTTTCGTCTCAGTTGGCTGCTCTTCCTCGCTCTGCCCGCCGCGGCAGGCCTTTGGTACACGGGAGCGGACCCGCTGGCCGTTCTGCCGGCGGCGGCGGTTGGCCTGGCGGCGTTCGCTGTGCTGGCCGGATATGTCTCCGAAGCCTTGGCGGATCGCGCCGGACCGACCATCGGGGCCGCCGTCCATGGCCTGTTGGGCAACACGGCTACGCTGGTCGTGGTCGTCGTTGCGCTGATGGCAGGTGCCACGCAGCTGGCGCAGGGAGCGCTGGTCGGTGCGATCGTGGCGACTGCGCTGCTGGTGCCCGGGCTGGGGTCGCTCGCGGCCGGCATGGAGCCTTCCGTGCGAACCAACCGGTCATTGCAGCGGGCGTCTGGCGCGGCGGTGGTGCTCGCCCTGGTCGGACTCGGGGCTGCGACCGCGTTCGTCCGGCTCGGTCAAGACACGGCGGCCGTGGCCGATCCCTCCTACGGAATGGCGACAGTCCTGCTGCTGACCTACCTGGCCGCGATCTGGCATGCCCGTCGAACCAAGACGGCCGTTTTCGGGCGAGGCGAGCATACCCCTGTCGCTCCGCCGTGGGGCCCCGGAACCGCGATCGGCCTGCTGGTGCTGGCCCTGGGGGGCCTGGCCGCCAGTGCGGGCCTGCTGGTTGGTGCCCTGCCGGCGGCGACTGCGCGGGGAATCCCCTTCGAACTCCTGGCATTTGTCCTGGTTCCGCTCGTGGCGGCACTACCGGAGCGGGCGCCGGCCTTGGAAGGCGCGCGACGCGGTCGGGTCGACCTGGCGTTTCAAGGGGCGTGTGCCGGCGCGGCGCAGGGCGCCCTGGTTCTGGCTCCGTTGGCCGTCGCCATCGGGGCAGGTCTCGGATCGGGAATGAGTCTTGTTCTGGGCAGACTGGAACTGGCCGGTCTGGTGGTAACTGCCGCGGCCTTGACGGCCGTTTCCTCGGAAGACGAAACGGGCTGGTTCCGGGGGGCGCAGCTGGTGGCGCTCTATGGCCTGATCGCAGTGGCGGCGCTGTTCATTTGACAGTCCGGTCCGACGGTCCTAAGTTGCCCATTTGTAATCTCTTACGGGATGTGACCTGGTGAGGAATCGCCCGACCATTCTCTACTTCGGGCCGGTCGGGCGACCGGTACCTGATCTGGTCCGTCGGTGGGCCACCGATCAGCGTTTCCCGGTGGAGGTGCTCGACGAACCCGACCAGGTCGAGTCGATCATCTTGCGTGGGCATCCTTGCATTCTGCTGGTCGACGGCGATGCAACCAGTGCAGCGGGTACCGAGCTGATTCGCCGACTCAAGTCGGATTCCTTCACGGCGATCGTCCCGGCGCTCGTGCTCGGCGGGCAGCGTCAGGCCGACAAGATGCAGCAGTGGTTTGCGGCCGGGGCGGACGAGATCCTGACGGACGTGTTTCCTCCGGAAGAACAGTTGGCCCGGCTCGACGCCCTGTGCGTTCGCAGCCAGCGTGACGTCTCCGTTCATCCGTCGACCCGTCTGCCCGGTGCGCCGGAAATCGACCGGGAAATTCGTCGGCGGCTCGAGAGCGACCAGGAGTTCGCGGTTTGCTACGCCGATCTCGACCATTTCAAAGAGTACAACGACCGTTACAGCTACTACGATGGCGATCGCGTCATCTACATGCTGTCGCGTATCCTGCACGATGTCGTCAAAGGCGTGTTGGGCCCGAACGGCTTTGTCGGCCATATCGGCGGCGATGACTTCATCTTCATCATCCCCGCGGCCGAGATTAGCTTGGTCTGTACCGAAATCCTGTCGGTCTTCGACACGCTGGTGCCCTATCAGTACAACGAGCAGGATCGGCGCGCCGGATATTACTTCGGCAAAGACCGGCGGGGACAGCTGCACCGGGTGCCGCTGATGACACTCTCGGTCGGCATCGTCACCAACCGCCATCGCACCTTTGCGCATCCGGCGGAGGTCAGCGAACTGGCTACCGAGATGAAGAGCTATGCCAAAACGCTGCCCGGATCGGTCTTTGTGGTCGACCGGCGTCAGACCCGGACGGGCGATGACCGGGCCGGGCGGTAGGGGCTTCGTATGAACGCAACCTGTACATCCTGTCAAACCGTCTTCAGGGTCGATCCGGCCAAGGTGCCTGCTGCCGGGGTGCGGGCGCGCTGCTCTGTCTGCAGCGGCATCTTCTGGGTTCGGGTGACTGCTCCCGTGGCGGTGCCGGCTGCGATCGAGGTCCCCGCGCCCCCGCCGGAGCCCGTACGCCCGGAGCCCGCCCGAGACGATGCCCCTGGCTCGCCCTTTGGTGATTCCTTCGACGACTGGCATGCCCGCACCACGGCGCCAACGGCGGCGGACGCCATCGAGGAGCGACGGACCCGGGAACCGGACATTCCGACGCCTTGGCCTGAGTTCCCGCCGGAACCAGCCGCTCCGGAGGTGCCGCAGCCGGTCGGCGTCGATCCGGTGCCTCACGCCGTTGAGCGCCCCTCGACTCCTGCGTTCGGCCCGGGGCCGGCACTAGCGCCACCTGCGGTCGGGGGGCTCACCTCCCCGGCAAGGCCGGTCGAGAAGGCTGCGGCCATGGTGGACGCTGCGTTGCCCCCGGTGACACCGCCCGTAACCGCACCGCGATCTCCGACGCCTCCGGCGGTCTCGAGCGGCGGGTTCGGCCCCGCCTTCGCCCCGCCTCAGGCGGCGGCTGTCCCGGCTCCGGCCTTGCCTGGATTGCCGCGTCCCGCCGCTCCGGCACCGCCTGTGGGCGCCGCGGTACGGAAGGCTCGGGTCAATCCATTCATGCGCCAGGACCCGGCCGCCAAAGCCCGGCGGCTGGCGCGTGCGCTGATTTCAGACATGGTGGTCTACCATCCCGCCAAGCGGCGCGAAGGGCTGCAACGGAACTCGCTCAAGGCGCTCTTCGAGGAGGAAATCAAGAAGAGTTGGGAAGAATACGTCGACCAGGTTGGGGCTGAACTGGCCGAGTCGACCCCGTTTTTCCACGAGGCGCTCAACGAAATCCTGGCCGACGGGCAGACGCTTTTCCCATAGGAGAGGCCGGGGGGTCCCGGTATATTGCGACAGATGAGCCGACCTTCGCGATTCTCGATGGTCGGCTCGATCGTTTCTACGAATGCGAAAGGAACTCCCAGATGTCGAACCTCACCGATCGTCTCGCCGCGCTCGACCGCCGCGCAACCGAACTGCGAGACTTTCTTTGACTTGCCTGGCAAAGCGCAGCGGCTGGAAGTCCTGGAAGGTGAGCAACTCGGCCCCGGATTCTGGTCCAACCAGGAACGGGCGCGTGAGCTGGTGCAGGAGGTCAAGGCGCTCAAGGGCTGGTTGACGCCGGGGAACGAGATTGCCCAGCGCCTGGCGGATGCCAAGAGTCTGCACGAGTTGCTCGAGGTCGAACCGGATGAGGGGCTGACCGAGGAACTGGGGTCCGAGATCGAGCGATTGGAAAAGGCGCTGGCGGCGTTCGAGTTGAAGTCGATGCTGCAAGGCCCTGATGACATGCGGAACGCACTGCTCACGATTCATCCCGGTGCGGGCGGCACCGAGTCGCAGGATTGGGCCGAAATGCTGACCCGGATGTACCGCCGCTGGGCCGAGCAGCACGGCTATCGGGTCAAAGTGCTCGACTATGAGACGGGTGAGGAAGCCGGTATCACCTCCGCCTCGCTCGAGATCGAAGGCGATTACGCGTACGGATTCCTCAAGGCGGAGAAGGGGGTCCACCGTCTGGTGCGGATCTCGCCATTCGACTCGCAGGCGCGGCGACACACCTCGTTTGCCTCGGTCTTCGTCTATCCGGACATCGACGACACGATCGACATCGATCTTCGCGATGAAGACATCAAGATGGATGTGTTCCGGGCGTCCGGTGCCGGCGGACAGCACGTCAACAAGACCTCGTCGGCCGTTCGTCTGACCCACATCCCGACCAAGATCGTCGTGTCATGCCAGCAGGAGCGCAGCCAGCACAAGAACAAAGAGACCGCGATGAAGATGCTGCGCGCCGCCCTGTACCAGCGGAAGCTCGAGGAACAGGAAGCGGAGAAGGCCAAGGTCGAGGCGACCAAAACGGACATTTCCTGGGGCAATCAGATCCGGTCGTATGTCTTCCAGCCCTACACCATGGTCAATGATCACCGGACCGAGCTCAAAGTGAGCGACGTCCAGGGTGTCATGGACGGCGATCTGGACGACTTCATTCACAGCTATCTCAAGCGGTTCGGAGGATCGGCGGCGTGACCCAGGGCGACGAACGGACGTATGTCGAGGCGGCCCGGCGGCAATCGCGCGCCGCGCTCGAAGCCATGGGCGAAAACCCGTATGCCTATCGTTTCGATCGAACCCACCCGGCCGGTGAGATCGCCGCGTTGTATGACGATGCGATGGGGGAGCAGGGACCGGAGGTCAAGGCGGCCGGACGCGTCGTCGCGCTCAGGTCGCAGGGGAAGACGACCTTTCTCCATCTCGAGGATGCGACCGGCCGGATCCAGGTCTACCTCCGTCAGGACGCGTTGGGCGATCGGTACGCCGTCGTCAAGCAGATCGATCTCGACGACTTCATCGGGGTGACGGGCGCGCTCTTCCGGACCAAAACCGGCGAGGTCACGATCAAGGGCACTGGCGTCCAGTTCCTGACCAAGAGTCTCAAGCCGCTGCCGCGCGGCAAGGTCCAGACCACGGATACCGGCGAGACGGTCACCTATGGGGGCGTCGCCGACCCGGAGTTCCGCTATCGGCAGCGCTATGCCGACCTGGCGGTTCATCCCGAGGTTCGACGCGTCTTCGTGCTGCGTGCGGAGGCCATCAAGTTCATTCGGCGTTTTCTGGATGAGCGCGGGTTCCTCGAGGTCGAAACGCCGATTCTGCAGCCGCTCTACGGTGGCGCGTCGGCCCAGCCGTTTGTCACCCACCACAACGCGCTGGACATGCCGCTCTACCTGCGCATCGCGGATGAGCTCTATCTCAAGCGCCTGATTGTCGGCGGCTTCGACCGCGTCTATGAGATCGGGCATGATTTCCGGAATGAGGGGATGGACCGGACCCATAACCCGGAATTCACCATGCTCGAGTTCTACGCGGCCTACATGGACTACACCGACATGATGGCGATGATGGAGTCGATGCTGCCGGAGCTCGTGCGGCACTGTCATGGGACGTCGTCGATCACGGTGGGAGGACGGACTATCGACTTTACGCCCCCCTGGCAGCGGGTCTCGTTCGTCGAGGCTATCGAGGAGCGGGCGGGCCTCAGCCTTGCCACGGCAACGGAAGCCCAGATGCGCGACCGCCTGGTGCGCGCGGGTGAGCCGCGCGAGGCGGTCGACACAATGACCGGGGGGCGCCTGATCGACGAACTCTTCAAGACCTTCGTCGAGCCGGAACTGGTGCAGCCGTCCTTCGTGATCGATCACCCGATGTCGATCTCGCCGCTGGCCAAAGTGCACCGGTCGAAAGCCGGCGTGGTCGAGCGTTTCGAGCTCTTCGTCAATACCAAAGAGCTTGCCAACGCCTTCAGCGAGCTCAACGACCCGGACGATCAGCGGGCCCGGTTCGAGGACCAGGTCCGGCAGCGCGCCGCCGGCGACGACGAAGCGCAGCCGTATGACACGGACTACATCCGGGCGCTGGAGTACGGCATGCCGCCGACCGGCGGCCTCGGATTGGGCATCGACCGGCTGGTTATGCTGCTGGCGGATCAGGCTTCGATTCGGGATGTCATCCTGTTTCCCGCGATGAGGCCGGAGGGGGGCGGGCAGGGGTGAGCGCGCCCCGTCGACCCTGGTGGCCCGATCCGCTCGAGCGGCGGGTGGCGCTGCGTTACCTGGCGGGACGCACGTCCTCTCGTTTCGCGAGCCTCAACACCAAGATTGCGGTTGCGGGTGTCGCCATCGGGGTAGCCGCGCTGATCGTTGTCTTAGGCATTATCAACGGCCTTCGGAACGATCTGCGAGACAAGATTCTGGTCGGTAATCCGCACCTGCATGTCCTGACCTTTGGGGCGAATCTCCGGGTCAATGACTGGCGCGCCGTGCTCGATTCGGTGCGGCAGGACCCCGACGTTGTGGCTGCAGCGCCCGAAGTCCTCGTCAAGACGCTGGTGCTCAACAGCGCCAACTATCCGGCTGCGGCGGACGTCGTCGGACTTGATCCTGATACGGGTGCGGTAGCGGTGACGGCGCTGCCGCAGGCGATCACCGAGGGAGCGCTCGATTTCCGGACCACCCAGGATACGGTCGATGGCGGCATCATCATCGGGTATCGGCTGGCCAACCGGCTCTCGACCTACGTCGGCGACGTGGTCTCGCTGATCTCGCCTAACGACGTGCAGAACCGGAATCGGGCCCTGGGCGTGCCGACGGTTCGCCCCTGGCTTTTCGAAGTGGTCGGCACCTTCAACACCGGGATGTACCAGTACGACGATGAGTTCATCGTGATGCGCCTGGCTGAGGCGCAGCGGTTTGCCGGGCTGGGCACCGCTGTTTCGGGCATCCAGGTCCGGGTCAAAGACCCCTGGAAGGCCCAGGAGGTGGGGCGCCGGATCGAAGCACGACTCGGCTATCCGTATCGGACCATTGCCTGGCAGGAGCAGAATCAGAGCCTCTTCGGCGCCATGCAGCTCGAGAAGCTGGGCATGGCGCTGGTGATCATGTTTATCAGTGTCGTGGCAGCGTTCAATATTATCGGCACGCTGACGATGATCGTCGGCGAGCGAACCCGTGAAATCGGCATTCTTCTGGCCATGGGACTCCGCCCGGCCTCGATTGGCCGCATCTTCGTGGCGCAGGGCGCCACCATCGGCGTCGTCGGCACGACGCTGGGGCTGATCCTGGGCTTTACCGTCGCGTTCGTGCTCGACGGCAGCCAGCTGATTCGGATCGACCCGTCGATCTATTTCATCGACCATCTGCCGGTTCACATCGAGCCGTTCGACGTGTTAGCGATCGTGACCGTCAGTCTGGCGATTGCGCTGGCGGCGACGATTCCCGCGTCGCGGTTCGCCTCGCGACTGCAACCCGTCGAAGCGATTCGTCACGAATGACGCCCGTGGTGGAAGCCGTCGGCGTCGGCAAGACCTATGTGGGTGGCGACGGCACGCCGATTCGGGTGCTCGACGGACTCGACCTCGCGATCTACCCGGCTCAGTTTCTGGCGGTCGTCGGCGCCAGCGGGGCCGGCAAGAGCACGCTGCTCCACATGCTTGGTGCGCTCGACACGCCCGATCAAGGCCAGGTGCGCATCGAAGGAACCGATGTCGGGACCCTGTCCATCGAAGCCCGGGCCCGCCTGCGCAACGTCCGGATCGGGTTCGTCTTCCAGTTCCACCATCTGCTGCGCGACTTCACGGCGGTCGAGAACGTGATGATGCCGCTGCTGATCGCCGGGGTGCCGAGTGCCGAGGCAGAGGCGCGCGCCGCCGCCGTGCTCGGGCAGCTCGGACTCGGCGCGCGGCTGCGCCACTATCCGGCTCAGCTGTCGGGCGGTGAGCAGCAACGGGCGGCGGTGGCGCGGGCCGTCGTTCCGGCGCCGGCCGTCGTGCTGGCCGATGAGCCGTCGGGCAATCTGGATCCGCACAATGCCGCCGTGCTGCACGAGGTCCTCGCGGGCGTCCGCGATCAGTTCCAAACCGCCGTGGTCGTCGCCACCCATAACCGCGATCTCGCCAACCGGGCCGACCAGATTCTGCGTCTGGCCGACGGCCGTCTGTCGGTGGAGTCGATAGCTGCGGACGCCGGCCCATGACCCTGTGCAGCAATTGCCAGGAGCGCGAAGGCATCATTACGCTGACCCAGATCGTTGGTGGGCAGGTCGAGACGGTGCAGCTGTGCGCTCAGTGCGCCGCGGAAAAGGGGATCCAGACGCCGGCCTCCATGGAGGACACGCCGATCGGCGGGTTGCTGGCTGCGCTTTCGCTGGAAGCCGAGGTTGCTGCCGCCGACCCCACGTCCGAAAGCGTGGTCTGCCCCGGGTGCGGCGCGTCACTGCAGGACTTTCGGGAGACGGGTCGCCTCGGGTGTGGACGATGCTACGACACCTTTGGAGAACCGCTGCGCGAACTGCTGCGACGCCTCCACGGTTCTGCGCATCACACGGGGAAGGTCTACCTCGCTCCGGGCGCCGCGGCCCGACCAACCGAGCCCGAATCGACCGAGCGGATCCGGGAGCGGCTCAAACGAGCCATCGAGCAGGAGCAGTTCGAGCAAGCCGCCGAGTTGCGTGACCGGCTCAAGGAGCGGGAATGATCGATCTCGATCTGTTGCCCGACGGCGGCCTCGGGTGGCTCGAAGCCAGTGGGCCAGCCAGCCACCTGGTCCTCTCGACTCGAGTCCGGTTGGCGAGGAACCTGGCCAATCGTCGCTTTGGTGTCCGGATGGACGCCGCGGAGCGCCGCCAGGTGCTCGACGAGGTCATTCAGGCGGCTGGCAGCACAACCGGGCTGGGCCATGCGCTGGTGATTCGGCCGGACCAGCTGGAAGAGTGGGACAATCGACTCCTGCTGGAACGGCACCTGATCAGCCGCGAGTTGGCCGGCCTGAGCGACCGAAATTCGGGCGCTGCGGCCCGAGCGCTGCTCCTGCAGGATCGAGCGGCGGTGATGGTAAACGAAGAGGATCACCTGCGGTTGCAGGTCCTTGCATCGGGGGTCGATTTCGCGGCGTGCTGGCGCGAGGTCGAGGGGCTGGACACTGAACTGGGGCAACGACTTGCCTTCGCATTTCATTCGGCGTTCGGTTACCTTACGTCGTGTCCCACCAACGTCGGAACGGGGCTTCGGGCATCGGTTTTGATCCACCTGCCGGGGCTCGTGCTGACGAAGGAGATCAACAAAACGTTGCACGGTCTGACCAGGATCGGGCTGACGTATCGGGGTCTGTACGGGGAGGGCAGCGAGGTGGTCGGCAACTTCTTTCAGTTGTCGAACCAGACTACGCTTGGCAAGAGTGAGGCGGAGTTGCTGGAGCACCTTGGCACGATCGTGCAGCATGTGATCGGGGTCGAGGAGTGGGCTCGGCAGGTGCTGCTGCGTGATGCCCCGACGGTGCTCGAAGACAAGTGCTGGCGTGCGTTTGGCTTGCTGCGCTACGCTCGCTCGCTGAGCTTCGAAGAAACGATGAACCTGCTATCCGGCGTGCGGCTCGGTGTGAGCCTCAAGGTGATTCCCAGCGTCGGAATGTATGCGCTCAACAAGCTGCTGGTGTTCAGCCAGCCGGCTCACTTGAATGCCAAGGCGGGACGGGTGCTGGAAGAAGAAGAAATGGCAATCCGTCGGGCGGAGTTCGTCCGAGGAACGTTGGAAGAGGAAGTCCGACGCGGGCAGGGAGCATGAACGGCTATAACTTCACCGATCGAGTGCGTAAGGTCCTCCAGATGGCACGGGAGGAAGCCGCACGTTTGCACCACGAGTACGTGGGCACCGAGCATATCCTGCTTGGTTTGATTCGCGAGGGCGAAGGGGTTGCCGCTGCGGTCCTGACCAACCTGAACGTCGACCTCGAAGAGATCCAGCAGAAGATCGAGGAAACGGTCAAGAAGGGCAAAGCGTCCTCGGCGCCGGGTCCCGACTTGCCCTACACCTCGCGGGCCAAGAAGGTGCTCGAACTCGCCATGACGGAAGCCCGCGAGCTCAACCACTCGTATGTGGGCACCGAGCATCTGCTGCTGGGACTGCTGCGGGAAGAAAAGGGCATTGCCGCCCAGGTGCTGACCGATGCCGGCGTCACCCTCGAGCAGTCGCGCGCCGAGACGCTGCGCCTGCTCGGCAGCGACATGCCGCCGCAGACGTCGACGGCGGCACCGTCCGCGCCGGCCGCAAGTGCGGCAACCCCCAAGTCGGAAAAGAAGTCGAAGACGCCGGCCCTCGATCACTTCTGCCGTGATCTGACCCAGCTCGCCGCCGATGGTCAACTCGACCCGACGGTGGGCCGCCAGAAGGAAATCCAGCGGGTCATGGAAATCCTGGCCCGGCGCAAGAAGAACAATCCGGTCCTGATCGGCGAGCCCGGTGTGGGTAAGACGGCCATCGTCGAGGGCCTTGCCATCATGATTGCCACGGGCACCTGCCCGGACGTGCTGCGCGACAACCGGGTCCTGTCGCTCGACATGGCCGCCGTGATCGCTGGTACCAAGTACCGCGGCCAGTTCGAAGAGCGGCTCAAGGCGGTCATGAACGAGATCGCCCAGAACAAGAGCATCATCCTGTTCATCGACGAGCTGCACACGCTGGTCGGCGCCGGAGCGGCCGAGGGCGCCATCGACGCCTCGAACATGCTCAAGCCTGCGCTGGCGCGTGGCGAGCTGCAGTGTGTCGGTGCCTCGACCCTGAACGAGTATCGCAAGTACATCGAGAAGGATGGCGCGCTCGAACGGCGCTTCCAGGCCGTCATCGTCGACCCGCCGACGGTGGACGAGACGATCGAGATCCTCAAGGGCGTCCGCAAGAAGTATGAGGACCATCACCGCGTCAGCATTCCCGATGCGTCGCTGGTGGCGGCTGCGGAGCTGTCCGAACGATACATCACGGACCGGTTTCTGCCGGATAAGGCAATCGACGTGATCGACGAGGCGGGCGCCCGTGCGCGCCTGGCGTCGCAGGCGCCGCCGCCCGAGTTGTCCGAGCTCAAGGCGGAGCTCGAGAAGGTCAATCAGGAGAAAGAGAACGCGGTCCGCGATCAGAACTTCGAGCGGGCAGCGGCGCTGCGTGACTCCGAGCGCGATCTTCAGAACAAGATCCGCCTCAAGCAGGAGGAGTGGGAGCGCGACCGTCAGAGCCGCCGTCCCGTCATCGACGAGGAAGCCATCGGGTTCATCGTCTCGCGCTGGACCGGTATTCCGCTCACCCGCCTGCAGGAGGCCGAGACGGCTCGGTTGCTGCGGATGGAGGATGAGATCCACAAGTCGGTGGTCGGTCAGGAAGAAGCCATTCAGGCCGTCTCGCGGGCCATTCGGCGCTCGAGGGCCGGGCTCAAAGACCCCCGGCGGCCCATCGGATCGTTCATCTTCTCGGGTCCGACCGGCGTCGGAAAAACCGAGCTGGCGCGGTCACTGGCCCAGTTCCTCTTTGCCGATCCGAGCGCGTTGATCCGGGTCGACATGTCGGAGTACATGGAGAAGTTCTCGGTGTCCCGTCTGATCGGCGCGCCTCCGGGCTACGTCGGCTACGAAGACTCAGGCACGCTGACCAAGGCAGTCCGACGCAAGCCGTATTCGGTGGTCCTGCTCGATGAGATCGAGAAGGCGCACCCCGACGTCTTCAATCTGCTGCTGCAGGTGCTCGACGAGGGGCATCTGACCGACAACTACGGTCGCGTCATCGACTTCAAGAACACCGTGCTGATCATGACGTCGAACGTCGGCGCACGCGACATCTTCAAATCGAAGTCGCTCGGATTCCATCAGCAGAGCGCCGCGGCGTCCTTTGCCAAGATCGCTGAGACGGTCAAGGAAGAGATTGCGAAAGTCTTCAATCCGGAGTTTCTCAACCGGGTCGACGACGTGATCGTGTTCCATCCGCTCGAGAAGGAGCATATCGAGCAGATCGTCACCATCCTGCTGAGAGAGCTCGATCGGCGGGTCGGCAATGAGGTACGGCTCACCCCCGCGGCAACCGATTTCCTGGTGGCGAAGGGGTACGACCAGACCTACGGCGCTCGGCCGCTCAAGCGGGCCATTCAGAAGTACATCGAGGACCCGCTCAGCGAGCGGCTCCTGGCCGGCGAGATTGCGCGGGGCGAGGAACTCGAGATTGACCTTGCGCCGGAGGGCGACAAGCTCGTTTTCCGGGCCCTGTCCGGCTCGTCGCTGTAAGGAGCCTTCGGTGGTGAGTTCCGGTCGTGCGGCCGATCCGGCTGGTCGGGGACGCGGACGATGGCATCATGCCGTGGTCGCGTTTCTCGCGTTCCTGTTCCTTCCCGTGATGGCGGCGCCGTTGGCGGCGCAAGATCCCGATCCGATCCAGGAAATCCTGGTCGACAGTATCGTCGTGCGCGGCAATCAGCGCCTCAAGCCCGACGAGATTGCGACCTTGTCGGGCATCCAGATCTTCCAGACCCTCAACTATCGAGGAGTGCAGCGGGCCATCACCAGCCTGTACCAGACCGGGCAGTTCGATGATGTCCGGATCGAAGCGCAGGAAGTGGAGGCCCTCAACATCGTCACCATCGTGGTGCGTGAACGTCCGACGCTCGGGCGGTGGTCGCTGCGGGGAGTCGAGAAGCTCGAGCTGTCGGAGGTTCGCAAGAAAGTTGCGGTGCTGGAGGGGCGACCGGTCGATCGGGTGGCACTCGCGCGATCGGCCGCGGGGATCGACTCACTCTACCAGCGCAAGGGATACTACGCCGTCCAAGTCGAGGTCGAAGAGACCCGGAGCGATTCAGCCAATTCGGTGGACATCGCGTTCGTCGTCAGCGAAGGCAACCGGGTGGTGATCAGCCAGGTCATCATCGAGGGCAACGAGCGCTTCAAGGATAGCGAGATCGTCAAAGGCATGTCCTCGCGCCCCGAGGGATTCTGGTGGTTCCGAAAGGGCGAGTACAGTGAGGATCGGGTGCAGGACGACCTGCGCAACCGGATTCCGCAGTGGTACGCCAATCGAGGATATGTCGATTTGCGGGTGCTGAGGGATACCCTGGTGGCCGACACGGTGCCGGGGAAAGCCATCCTCGTCGTCGAGGTCGACGAAGGTCAGCCGTACAAGGTCGGCAACTTCGATATCATCGGCAACCGCCGATTCTCGGCGGACGAGCTGAGCCTGTACTACCCCTTTGGCATGGCTATCGTCGCGGGCAGCGGCGTCGACGCCGATGTTGCCTTCAGCCGGGCCGAGTGGGAGACCGCCACGGACAAGATTCGCGATCTGTATTCGAACAACGGCTACATCATGGCGCGGGTCGAACCTGAAGAGATCCGTCGCACCGGAGCCGATGGTCGGCCGATCGTCGATCTGCGCTGGCGGGTGTACGAAGGACAGCCTGCGACGATCAACAAGATTACCATCGTGGGCAACGAGGTGACGCACGAGCGGGTCATCCGCGAGCAGATCGTGCTGGTGCCCGGTATGACATTCAATCGGGACCTGTTGCTGCGATCATATCAGAACATCTCGAACCTCAACTTCTTCGAGCAACCCTTACCGGGTCCGGAGGTCGAGCAGGCCGAGAACGGTGTCGATGTCGACATCACCTTCCGGGTCAACGAGAAGAGCACCGGTAACGTCAACTTCGGTGCGTCGGTTGGCCAGGGCGTCGGGGTTGGCGGTTTCCTCGGCCTCGAGGAGCCCAACCTGTTTGGCAAGGCCAAGCGGGGCCGGGTGCAATGGCAGTTCGGCGCCAACATCAACGATTTCAACCTGAGCTACTCCGACCCGGCGATTCGCGACAGCCGTTTCTCGGGAACGCTCACTCTCTTCAACAGCCGGCAGCGGTACACGGTGGGCGACCTGGGTCGGATCCGTCGTGAGGGTGCCAACCTGCAGTTTGGTTTCCCCTTCTTCGGCTCGCGCTACACCCGGGTCTTCGCCAGCTACGGATTCCAGCGGAACCGGTTTACCGACATGCCGGCCGACCTGGCGGACCAGTATCGCTGCGACGACAACTGCGTACGCTCGTCCATCGGGCTCAGCCTGGTGCGCGATACCCGCATCGGCCTTCCGTTCCCGGTTGCCGGGAACTCGATCACGACCTCGTTCGAGCACAACGGCGGGTTTCTGGGCGGCAGCGGCCAGTATCAGAAGATTGACCTCGACGGCGCCTGGTATGCGCCGCTTGGCCGGGCCGGCGGTGACGCCTTCGGCGGGGGAATCCAGTTCACCTTGGGATTCAAGGCGAAGTCTGGTTTCGTCTTTGGGACCGTCGGTCCCTTCTTCTATGAGCTCTACTCGTTGGGCGGGGTGCAGTACGGCATTCCGCTCCGCGGCTACGACGAGTTTGCGGTGACGCCGTTAGGCTACAACCCCGGCGCCAGCGGAGCGAGCGTTCGTCCCGACGCGTTCGGTAAGTCGTACGCGACCTTCACGGTCGAAGCCGGCGCGCGGCTGTCGCAGCAGTTCTACGTCAACATCTTCTCCGACGCCGGTAATGTCTACGGGCGTGCCCGTCAGTACAATCCGACGCGGCTGTATCGCAGTCTGGGCGCCGGTGTCGCATTGATTTCCCCGCTCGGTCCGATTGGCATCGACGTGGCGTACGGTCTCGACCGGACCGACGTCGCCGGGCGGCCGGATCCGGGATGGCAGTTGCATTTCCGGTTAGGCAACTTCTTCTAGGTGGCTACACTCATACCATCCCCTTAGGGTTGGAGGATCGACGATGTCGCTGGTTCGGTTCGTTCTGATGTCAACCACGGTTCTGGCCCTCGCGGGAACCGCATCACAGCTTGCCGCGCAGGCAACGCCGCCGCCGGCTCAGCCGCCTCGCGCGACGACGGCCCAGCCGCAAGTCGCTTCGTCCAGGATCGCCTTCATCAACGCCGGCGCACTCCTCCGCGGCATGCCGGGTTACGCGGCAGCCGAGAGTCTGTTCACGCGGGAAGCGACCCAGATCCGGGGCGAAGCGGACAAGCTGCGAGCGGCCTTCGATTCGTCGGTGGCGACGTATCAGCAGAGTCAGGCGATGATGACGCCCAGCAACCGCACCGCCCGCGAGCGGCAGTTGCAGGCGCAGGGCGACTCGCTCCAGGCCAAGCTGCAGGCGCTGCAAGCCAAACTGGGCAATCGGCAGCAGGAGCTGATGGCGCCGATGGAGCAGCGGCTCCGGGCCATCATCGAGGGGGTCCGCGCCGAGGAGAACATCGCACTGATCATCGACATTGGGGCGGAGGAGTCGGCCAACATCATCACCTACGATCGGTCGCTCGACATTACCCTCCGGATTGCGCAGCGGCTGGCGCAGGCGCCCCCCGGTTGACGTGACCATCGCCGCGGCGTCCCTGACCGCGGCGGCCATTGCCGAGCTCGTCGGGGGCCGCCTCGAAGGGGATGGAACAGTGCAACTTCACGCCGTGGGCCCGCTCGATCGGGCTCACGGCGATGCGCTTTCGTTCCTGGCCTCCCACAAGTATGTCGATCAGTTCATGGTGAGCCGCGCCGGCGCTGTCCTGGTGCCGCTCGACCTTCCCCCTGAGACGCCGGGACCGGCAACCCGGATCGCCGTGCGCGATCCGGCCGGAGCGATCGCTCGCGTGGTCAGCACCCTCTTTCCGACGGCACGCCCCACACCGAGTATCGACCCCTCGGCCCGGATCGGCACCGGCTGTCAGCTCGGACACGATCTCGCGCTCGCCGCGCACGTTGTGCTCGGCGATGGCGTCGTGCTGGGTGACCGCGTCGTGCTGGCGGCGGGCGTCGTTCTCGAACCGGGTGTCCGGATCGGCAACGACAGCGTGCTCGACCCGCATGTGGTCTGCTACCGGGGCACCGAGATCGGCGACCGGGTTCACATTAAGGCCGGGGCGGTCATTGGCGGGTCTGGATTCGGATTCATTTCGGACCGGCAGGGTCACCACCCGATTCCGCATGTTGGGGGCTGCCGGGTGGCGGACGACGTCCAAATCGGCGCCAATAGCTGCATTGACCGAGGTAGCATCGGTGACACAGTCATCGGGCCAGGGACCAAGCTCGACAATCACGTGCACATCGGGCACAACGCCCGGATCGGTGCCCGCTGTCTGATCATGGGTGGGGTCGTCGTTGCCGGTAGCGCCCGCGTAGGGGATGACGTGATCCTCGCGGGTCATAGTGCAATCGGTGGACATTTCACGGTTGGTGATCGGGCCCGGGTCGGTGCCAAAGCGGGGGTTATTTCCGAGGTGGCGCCGGGCACCGATGTGAGCGGGTTTCCCGCCCGGCCCCATCGCGAGTTTCTCCGTGCCCAGGCGGCGTTGTACCGGCTCGCGCCGCTCGTGGCCGAACTCGAAACCATCGTTAAGGATCGAAGGCAGGATGGCTAGACGAACCTTGAAGGACGTGGCGACCCTGACGGGGACAGGCCTCCATACGGGTGCCACCACCACGGTTCGCTGCGGGCCCGCAGCGTCGGGTACCGGGATCCGTTTCCGGCGGGTGGACCTGCCCGATACGCCCGAGTTTGCCGCCCGGATCGATGCGGTCGAAGCGACCGAGCGTCGCACGGCCATCGGACCGGTCGGCGCGACCGTCCATACGGTCGAACACCTGCTGGCAGCGGTTGCTGCGCTTGAGCTCGACGATCTGCTGATCGAGATCGACGGGCCCGAGGCCCCGATTCTGGACGGCTCCTTTGCCCCTTTCCTGGCCGAGCTGGAGCGGGTGGGGACGACCGAGCAGGATGGCACGCCGGCTGTCCTGACGGTCACGACACCGTTTACGGTCACCGTGGGTGACGCCAGCTACATCGTGTCGCCCGCCAAGGCGCTGCGGATTACCGCGACGATCGAATGGCCGCACCCACTGATCGGTCGCCAGGTTGGTGCGTATGATGTGACGCTGGACGAGTTCCGCCGCGAGTTGGCGCCCGCCCGCACCTTCGGTTTTGCGAACGAGCTCGATAGTCTGCGTGCCAAGGGACTGCTCAAAGGCGGCACCCCGGAGTCGGCGGTCGTGTTATCGGACACCGAGGTGCTGACGGGGCCGCTCCGCTGGCCGGACGAGTTTCTGCGCCACAAGGCGGGCGACATCGTGGGCGATCTGGCGCTGACGGGATCCCGGATCCGCGCGCATATCGTCGCCACGCGGCCGAGCCATGAGGGGAATGTGGCCCTCGCACAAACCCTGATACGCACCGCGGCATCGAACGGCCAGGTGCTCGATATCGGGCGAATCCTGGACGTCATCCCGCATCGGTATCCCTTTCTCCTGGTCGATCGGATCATCGAGATCGAGCCGCGCAAGCGCGTGGTCGGAATCAAGAACGTCACCATCAACGAGCCATTTTTTCAGGGACACTTCCCGAACCACCCCGTCATGCCGGGCGTATTGATCGTGGAATCGATGGCGCAAGCCGGCGGGATGCTGCTGATGGGAGAGCTGGACGCCCCGGCAGACAAGGTGGTTTACTTCATGACGCTGGACAATATCAAGTTCCGGCGTCCCGTAGTTCCCGGGGACCAGATCCGACAGGAGGTCGAGATGGTCCAGTTACGAGGCCGGGTGTGTCGCATGAAAGGCGTGGCGTACGTCGACGGCGTCGTCGTCTGCGAAGCAGAGATGATGGCCATGGTTATGGACAAGTGAGCCTTCAATGACGGCGCCTCCGACCGAGACGACGGTCCATCCCACCGCGATCGTGGATCCCGATGCGGTGATCGGAACTGGCGTCGAGGTAGGTCCGTTTGCGATCATCGGTCCCAACGTCACGATCGGCGACCGCTGTCGGATCGGTCCGCGCGTTACCCTCGAACGGAATGTGCGGCTGGCCACCGGCGTGTCGATCGGTGCCGGCTCCATTCTCGGCGGTGACCCGCAGGACCTCAAGTTCAGAGGCGAAGAAACCTGGGTCGAGATCGGGGCCGACACCACGATCCGCGAGTATTCGACCGTGAACCGCGGCACTGCGGCGTCCGGTGTGACACGGATCGGCGCGCGCTGCTTCATCATGAGCTATGTGCACCTGGCGCACGATTGCCATGTCGGCGATCACGTCAGCATCGCCAATGGTACGCAGCTGGCAGGGCACATTACCGTGCACGACCGCGCGATTCTCTCCGGCGTCGTGGCCCTGCATCAGTTCGTCACGGTCGGCTCGCTGGCTTTCGTGGGGGGCTGTTCCCGGGTCAATCAGGATATTCCGCCGTTCGTCAAAGCCGTGGGCAATCCGGTCGAGCTCTACGGGCTCAACAGTGTCGGACTGCAGCGGGCCGGCATGCCGGAGGAAACCGTCCGGGCCCTCAAGCGGGTCTACCGCCTCTTCTTCAATTCGGACCTCAACGTCTCCCAGGCCATGGCGCGGGTGGAGGCCGAAGTTCCGATGATTCCTGAAGTGCGGCAGTTCCTGGAATTCGTTTCACGATCCGGGCGCGGCATCCCCTCCTGATGTGTCGTCTGCCCGTCGGGGTGATCGGAGTCGGCGCGCTGGGACGCCATCACGCCCGGCACGTTGCCCGGCTTCCTGACGCGGAACTCGTCGGGGTCCACGATACCGATGCGGCTCGCGGGCAGGAGATCGCGCAGGCCAACGGCACATCGTTCTTTGCGGACCTGGACGGGTTGCTCGACCGTGTCGAAGCGGTGACCGTGGCCGTTCCGACGCCGGACCACGCCACAGTCGGGTTGCGTGCGCTCGCTCGCGGGCGGGCCGTCCTGATGGAAAAGCCGCTGGCGGCGTCTCTGGCAGAGGCCGATGCCCTGCTGGCGGCGTCCTCGCGTTCCGGCGCGCCGCTGTTCGTCGGCCACATCGAGCGATTCAATCGAGCCGTGCGGGCGGCCGAACCGTACCTGGGAGAGGTTCGCTACTTCGAGAGCACCCGACTGGCGCCGTTCCAGCCCCGGGGAGCGGATGTGGCGGTGATTCTCGACCTGATGATCCACGATCTGGACCTGGTGCTGCACCTGAGTCGCGGATCGCCGGCCGTGGAGGTTCGGGCCAGCGGGGTGGCCGTTCTGACACCCCACGTCGACATCGTCAACTCGCGGGTCGAGTTCGGGTCTGGTGCGGTCGCCAACATCACGGCCTCGCGGGTGGCACGGGAACGCGTCCGCAAGTTACGGCTCTTTCAGCCTAACGGTTACTTTTCACTCGACCTCGCAGCCGGGACCGGCGTCTTCATGCGTCTGCGCAGCGATCGCCCGGCCAACGGAGCGCTCAATCTCGAGGAAATCGTCGAAGTGATTCCCCTGGCTGCGCCCGAGCAGGATGCCCTGGGCGAGGAAATCCGCAGCTTCGTCCGGTCGGTCCGCGGCGAGGAGGCTGCGGTCGTGAGCGGGGCCGAAGGACGGGCGGCGCTCGAGTTGGCGCTCCGCGTGGGCGAAGCGGTCAAGCCGGGGTGACGGACCGAATCTTCCTCTCGGCGGGGGAGCCCTCGGGCGATCTGCATGGCGCGGCGGTGGTACGGGCCCTCAAGGCCCGGATGCCGGGGGTCGAGATCGAAGCCTTCGGCGGACCCGCCATGGCGGCCGCCGGGGCCCGGATACGCTGGCCGATGGAACGGTACACGGTCATGGGCTTTGCCGAGATCATTTCGAAGATCCCAGCCCACGCCCGCCTCCTGGGCGACCTTCGGCGCGACCTCAAGGCCGGCCGCTATCGGCTCGTCATCCCGGTCGATTATCCCGGCTTCAACCTCCGGGTCGCCGAGGCCGCCCAGGCGGCGCAGGTTCCGGTGCTGTATTACGTCGCCCCCCAGCTCTGGGCCTGGGGGGCCAAGCGTGCGGCGCGGTTCCGGAAAGCGGTCGATCGTTTCGCGGTCATCTTTCCGTTCGAAGCCCCGTTCTTCGCCAAGCTGGGCCTGGCGGCCGAGTACGTCGGCCATCCCCTCGCTGATCGGGCGGTCGTCCCGACCCGCGCCGACGCGCGCGCCGCGCTCGGGATTCCACCGGATGCGCGGGTGCTCAGTCTGTTCCCGGGCAGCCGGCGTCAGGAACTGGCCCGCCACTGGACGGCGTTTCGCGGGGCGGGCGCCAAGCTCCTGGCAGAGGGGCAGGTCGACCGGGTGCTGGTGGCTACCGTCGCCGTGGGCACCTATCCCGACTCGGGGGCGCTGGAACTCCTGGATGCCGATCCGATGCTGGTCCTGGCCGCTGCCGACGCAGTCCTTGCCAAGTCTGGCACCACGACCCTGGAGGCGGCACTGACCGATACACCGATGGTGGTGGCCTATCGGGTTCACCCCTTCACGGCATGGCTCGCGCGGCGGATCATGCGGGTGCAGTGGATCAGCCTGCCCAACCTGATTGCCAACCGGCCGGTCGTGACCGAACTAGTGCAGGGCGAGGTCAAGGTAGACCGCCTGGCCGACGCGGTGCGTCCCCTCCTCGATCCCGACGCCGATGCAACCGTGACCCAGCGGGCTGACCTGGCGGCTGTCCGGGAACAGCTGGGCGGCCCCGGCGCCGCCGAACGGGTTGCGGAGCTTGCTGCGACCTTGCTGCGATGAAGTGGCGCCTGGCGCCCCGGACCACGGCACGCCTGGTCGGTCCGCTGGTCTCGTCGCTGGCGCGAACCTGGCGGATCGAGGCCCGGGGCGACGACGCCTGGCGCGCACTGCGCACCGCGCAGCGCCCGTTCGTCTTCCTGCTCTGGCACGAGGTCCTTTTGCCGCTGCTCTGGCATCACCGGCATCAGGGCATTGCCATCGTGGTGAGCGAAGCGAACGACGGACGTTACCTCGCCGCCTACGCCGAACGGCTGGGATATCGCTGCTTGTATGGATCGAGCACCCGGGGCGGAGTCCGCGCGCTGGTCGGTGCCATCAAGGCGCTCGAGTCGGGAACTCCCGTGGCGTTTACACCGGACGGCCCCCGCGGCCCTCGTCGCGAACTCAAGCCGGGTATCCTGGCGGCGGCGGCCAAAGCAGCGGTGCCCATCCTGCCGATTCATGCCGAGACCGATCGAGCCTGGCGACTGTCGTCCTGGGACCGTTTTGTCGTTCCGAAGCTGGCCGCTCGCGTCCGAATCGGCTATGGCAACCCCTTTTCCGTGGGCCCCGGCTCTGAGGCCGCCGCCGGAGCAGCCGGGCAGGCTGAAGCGGCATTGAGCACGATCGAAATGGAGATCGCATGGCAGCGCGACGCGGCGACAGCCACCGGCTGATCCGATGGCTCTGGACCAGCCGGCGGATCGACGCCCGGCTCGTCCGGGCGGGACTGGTGCCGCTGGCCGGCCTGTGGCGGGCCGCAGCCAGTGCCCGGAACCTGGCATTCGACCGAGGCTGGATTCCGGTCCGCGATCTGTCGCTGCCCACAGTCGCGGTTGGAAACCTCACGGTCGGCGGGTCAGGGAAGACCCCCATCGCGGGGTGGATCGCGGCTCGGTGGGCCCGCCAGGGCCGTGTGCCGGGCATTCTGCTGCGGGGCTACGGACACGACGAGGTCCTGGTCCATCAGCGAACGGTTCCCGACGCCGTGGTCGTGGCCGATGCCGACCGGGTCCGAGGCGCTGAGCTGGCGGCGGCCCGAGGTGCCGAAGTCCTGGTGCTGGACGATGCCTTTCAGCGGCGCGACGTCTGGCGCGACCTCAACATTCTTCTCGTGGCAGCCGAGTCTGCTCGTGCCGTCCGCTGGTGTCTGCCAGCGGGGCCCTGGCGCGAACCCGCGGCCGGTGCACGGCGCGCCGATTGCATCATCGTCACCCGGAAGCGGGCGGATGCGGCCACGGCCGCGCAGGTGGCGCGTGAGTTCGGTGCGATGATCGACGGTCCGGTGGGCATCGTGCACTTGGGCGTTGCCCAGTATCGCGGCATGGTGACGGGCCGGACCGTGGCGCGGTCGGAACTGGCCAATCGGCGGGTGGTGGCCGCCTCGGCCATTGCCAACCCGGAAGCGTTCATTGCCCAGACCAAGGCGACTGGCGCGCAGGTCCAGGCGGCCACCTGGCGCGACCACCACAGCTTTCGTGACGAGGACGTCGCCTGGCTGGCTCGCGCGGCGCGCAAGGCGGATTTCGTGATTCTGACGGAAAAGGACGCCGTCAAGCTGCGCGATCGCTGGCCGGCCAGTATTCCGGAGCCGCTCGTTGCGGAACTCGAGGTGCAGTGGGAGGACGGGCAAGCCGAATTCGAAGCGCGCCTCGACGGCCTCCTCCGCCCACCGGGAGCCGATTAGTTTTATCGCTCCTTGCGTGACCTAACCTTCTGGAGATCGTTACCGATGGCTTCCGTCCATGGCCAGATTCGGCCTGAAAAGGACACCCATTTGGGCGGGGAAGAAAACCCGTTCGAATCGATGATGGCTCGCTTCGACGTTGCGGCGGCCAAGCTCAACCTCGAGCCGGGTCTCTACAGCGTCCTGCGACATGCCGAAAAGCAGATCATCGTGGCGTGTCCGCTTCTGCGCGATAACGGCCAGACAGAGGTGTTTACCGGATATCGAGTGCTCTATAATACCGCCCGCGGCCCCGCCAAGGGCGGTATTCGTTATGACATGGGCGTCACGCTCGACGAAGTGAACGCGCTCGCTGCGTGGATGACCTGGAAATGCGCCGTCGTCAACCTGCCGTTCGGCGGGGCCAAAGGCGGGATTCTCTGCGATCCGTCGACCATGTCGATCGGAGAACTCGAGCGGCTCACCCGTCGCTACACCGCAGGGATCATCGACACCCTGGGACCCGACTCGGATGTGCCGGCGCCGGACGTCAACACCAATGAGCGCGTCATGGCGTGGATCATGGATACCTACTCCATGCACAAGCGCCACACGGTAACGCATGTCGTCACCGGCAAGCCGATCGCGATGGGCGGCTCGCTTGGGCGCCGCGAGGCGACCGGGCGGGGCTGCATGATCTCGGCTCGTGAGGCGCTCAAGACCCTGGGCATGCCGATCGATCGGTCGACACGCGTGGTGGTCCAGGGCTTCGGCAACGTCGGGTCGATCGCTGCCCAGCTGATGGAAGAGCTCGGGCTCTGCATCGTTGCCGTGAGCGACAAGAGCGGCGGTATTTACAATCCGAACGGGCTCGACCTGCAGAAGGTGCGCGACTACGTTCGCGAGAACCGGTTCCTGCGCGGATTTCCGGAAGCCGAGCACGTATCCAACGAGCAGATCTTGACGCTCGACTGCGACGTCCTGCTCCCGGCCGCGCTCGAGAACGTGATCACCGACGACAACGCCTCCGAGATCAAGGCGCGGATCATCGTCGAAGGCGCCAATGGGCCCACCTCCGCAACGGCAGACCAGATCCTCCAGGACAAGGGCATCCTGATCGTGCCCGACATTCTGGCCAACGCAGGCGGCGTCACGGTCAGCTACTTCGAGTGGGTCCAGGACCGCGGCGGCTACTTCTGGGACGAGGAAACCGTCAATACCCGTCTCGAGAAGATCATGGTCGACGCCTTTGCCGAGGTGTCCGCAATGGCGGCCAAGCACGACGTCAGCATGCGGATCGCCGCGTACATGGTAGCGATCGACCGGGTGGCCCAAGTCCATCGACTCCGCGGGATGTATGCGTAGTAACCTGGCGCGGCGGTGGTCACCCAGCTGATTGCCGTCGGCAGGCTGCGCCCGGCGTTTCGAGAGGCGTGCGACGATTATCTCGCACGCCTCCGACGCTTCGGCGAGGTGGAGGAGCGGGAAATCAGGGAAGGGCCCGCGACCGCCAGCGCCGACGAACAACGGCGCTTCGAAGGCCGGAAAATCCTCGAGGCGATTCCCGATCGGGCGGCCGTGATCGTCCTCGATCGGACCGGAACGGCGTGGTCGAGTACCGCGCTCGCCGCGCAGCTCGATCGCTGGCGTCAGCGTCAGCGAACCCTGGCCCTCGTGATCGGTGGGTCTACAGGTGTCGATGAGTCGGTGCTGACCCGCGCCGAAGCGCGTTGGAGTCTGGGTCCGCTCACGTTGCCGCATGAGCTGGCGCGGGTGGTGGTGGTGGAACAATGGTACCGGGCCCTGACCATTCTTCACGGTATCCCGTATCACAAGTAGCGTGAACGCTGCCGTGCGCCGCCGGTCGGGCCGCGCACCGCAGCATCCCGATGATTGGCAGAAGGACCCATGATCTCGATTATCGATACGCCGCTGGCGGGATGTCCCACCATTCCGGAACCACGCACCGGCGGGTGGAACCCCGCGCTGGAAGGCGCCCTCTTGCCGGGCGCGGCGGCGGCGCGTGCCAAGCTGGCGGCCGGTGCGCTCGTCGTGACCACGGGTCAGCAGCCCGGGCTCTTCACCGGACCGCTCTATACGGTCTACAAGGCCCTGTCGGCGCGCTCGCTGGCTGCCGCCCTCGAGCGCCGCTGGGGACGTCCCGTCGTCCCCGTCTTCTGGGTCGCCGGTGACGACCACGACTACGCCGAGGGGTCTACGGCGGCCTGGTTCGGCCAGGACGGCGGCCTGGTGCGGGCCACCCTCGACCCGAGGGACCCCGATGCGCCGCTGCGCCCGCTGGCCCGCGAGCCGGTGCCCGCTTCCACCGCCGGCTGGCTCGATGATCTGGAGCGGTCGCTGCCCGCTAGCCCCTCGCGCGACGAGGTCGTGGCCTGGCTCCGGCGCCATTACAGGACCGACCAGACGCTCGGACGGGCCTTCGGGATGGCGCTGGCCGAGCTGCTCGATCCGTTCGGAATCGTCTGCCTCGATGCATCGGCGCCGGAAGTAAAACTCGCCGCGACGCCGCTGCTTCTCGAGGCGGTTCGCCGCGCCGCCGATCTCGATGCGCTGCTGACGGCGCGGGCAGCGGAATTGGCGGCAGCTGGGCAGCCCGTGTCGGTCAAGGTGGGCGATGGGGCTACTCTGGTGTTCGTCGAAGGGGCAGGGGGACGCGATCGGCTCCGACGCGACGGCGATGCGCTGGTCGCCCGCCGGAGCGGCGAACGCTACACCGAACCGGCGCTGGCCGCCCTGGCACGAGCCCAACCGGAACGATTCTCTCCCAACGTGCTGCTCAGACCCGTGATGGAGAGTGTCCTGCTCCCCACCGTCGCCTACGTCGGCGGCCCTGGGGAACTCCGCTATCTCCGCCTGGCCGAGGTGCTGTATCCAGCGCTTGATGCGCACCGACAGATTCCGGTACCGCGATGGTCCGGCGTGCTGGTCGAGCCGCGGGTCAACCGGACGGCAGATAAGTTCGGCCTGACGGTCACCGAGCTGATCGCCGGCGACGGTGCCCTCGAGCAACGGGTCTTGAAGAGCCTCTCCCCCGAGGATTTCGACCCGGCGTTTGCGGCGGCGCGGCAGGCAATCGCCGCCGGGTTCGAGCGCATTGCCGCCGTGGCACGCCAGATAGACGTAACCCTGGAAAAACCCGTCATTTCGGGGCAGAACTCGGCCATCGGTCAGCTCGGCGACCTCGAGAAACGCCTCCTCCAGGCCCAGAAGCGCCGCCAGGGAGAGCTGGTCAGCCAGCTCGATCGCGCTCGGACCGCGGTGCGTCCCGACGGCGAGCCGCAGGAGCGTGTCCTGGGCTTTCCGGCGTTCGCCGGCCGGTATGGTGGCCCCGCGCTGCTCGAACAGCTCGCGACCCATATCGATGCGCGCTACGATGCTGCCCTTGAAGCCGGCACTGCCACCCCCTAGACTCGATCGTATGGTACTCCTCGGCTTGATCGTATTGGCGGCGTTGATGATTCCCATCCTCGTCGTGCTGGTCGACTCGCCGATCGGGCGGGCGATTGCCCGACGGCTCGAGGGACCCGCCGTCAACCCGCCCCAGGTCGACCACCTGGCCAAGCGCGTCGAGATCCTGGAGTCGGAGGTCGACGACCTCCGGGGCTCGGTCGAGTCTCTGCGCGAAGAGAATCGCTTCCTGCAGCGGTTGCTCGAGGCGCCGCGCGGTCCCACCCTCCCGCCCCCGTCCGACACCTGAGCACCCGGCGCCGCAGTGCAGCGGCGTTCGTCGCTGCCGGAATCCTGACCAGCCGTCTTGCCGGCCTGGTGCGCCAGCGAGTCATTGCGCACCAGTTCGGCCAGGCCACGGCCGCCGCCGATGCACTTGCCGCCGCGTTTCGGATTCCCAATTTGCTCCAGAATCTCTTCGGCGAAGGTGCGCTGTCCGCGTCGCTGATTCCCGAGTACACCAAACTGCGGGCGGCCGGCCGACACGATGAGGCGCACCGCCTTGCCGGCGCCATTGCCGGTCTCCTTTCGCTCGTCGTCACTGTGGTCGTCGCGCTCGGCGTCCTGGCTGCCCCGGCCGTCATCGACCTGCTGGCCCCTGGGTTCGGCAGCGAGCGCCGCGACCTTGCCATTCGCCTGGTACGCATCATCTTGCCTGGTGTCGGCCTGCTCACTTTGTCGGCATGGTGTCTGGGTATCCTCAACAGCCACCGCAAGTTCTTCCTGTCCTACGCCGCGCCGGTCGGCTGGAACGCGGCCATCATCGTTGCCACGTTGTGGGGAGCCACCCGGGAAGGCGACCCGGACCGACTGGTCGTCTGGACCGCGTGGGGCGCGGCCGCAGGCAGCCTGCTGCAGCTGCTGCTGCAGCTGCCGCGGGTCTGGAAACTGCTCGGTGGCATCCGGCTATCATTCGATCGCTACGCACCGGGCGCGGATCGAGTACTCCGCAACTTTGTTCCCGCAGCTCTCAGTCGGGGTGCTGTCCAGGTCAGTACCTTCGTCGACGGAATCGTCGCGAGCTTTCTCCCATTGGGATCCGTGGCGGCACTCACCAACGCGCAGCTGCTCTACACGCTCCCGGTCAGCCTGTTCGGGATGTCGGTCGCGGCCGCGGAGCTGCCGGAGCTGTCGGAAACGGCGGGCCACGATCGTCCCGACCCGGCAGGCGCGCGCGCCGGAGCGTTGCGTCAGCGAGTCGCCACCGCTTCGGGACACGTAGCCTTCTTCATCATCCCGTCGGTGGTGGCATTTCTCGCCTTCGGTCACCTGATTGCCGGTGTCGTGCTGCGCAGCGGGGCGTTTACGCAGGAGGATACCCTGTGGGTCTGGGGCACGCTGGCCGGCGCGACGGTCGGTCTGCTCGCCGCCACCCTCGGGCGTCTGTATGCGTCGGCCCATTTCGCCTTGGGCGACACTCGGACTCCGTTGCGCTGCGCCGTCGCTCGGGTCACAACCGGCGTTACCCTCGGCGTGACAGCCGCGTGGGGTCTGCCTGCGTTGTTTGGGGTATCGGCTCACTGGGGAACCGCGGGCCTGACGTTAGGCTCCGGCATTGCCGGGTGGGTCGAATTCAGCCTGCTGCGCCGCTCGCTCGGACGTCAAGTCGGCGCCATCGCCACGGACTGGCCGCGGCTGGTGCGATTGTGGGCTGCTGCCGTCCTGGCTGCGGCCGCCGGGTGGCTGGTTCTCGCCTCGATCGATCGTGGCTGGATCGTCGATCTGGCGGCGCTCGGCCTGTACGGACTACTCTACATCGTGCTGACCATGGTGTTTGGCGTGCCGACTGTGGCCGCAATCCGACAACGCTTCGGATCGAAAGGATGAGCGGGCCCAGTCCACTCGAGCGTCGGCTCGATACGCTGCCTGACAGCCCGGGCGTCTACCTCTGGAAGGATCGAGACGGACGGGTTCTATACGTCGGCAAGGCCAAGAACCTCCGCAGCCGCGTTCGCAGCTATTTCGGCATCGACCACACCAACAGCCCGAAAACACAACTGCTGCTGCGCCACATTGCGGATGTCGAAACCATCGTCGTGCCGGATGAGGTCCAGTCGCTGCTGCTCGAGAACAATCTCATCAAAGAGCACCAGCCCCGTTTCAACCTCCGGCTCAAGGACGATAAGAGCTATCCCTCGATCGCGGTGACCGTGCGCGAGCCGTTTCCGCGCATTCTGGTCACCAGGCGGCGGGACATTCCGGGGGCCCGGTACTTCGGACCGTACACCGATGTGAGCGAGATGCGACGAACCCTGTCGCTGATCCGGCGCATTTTCACGGTCCGGAGTTGCGCCGACGATCTGCCGCTGGCGCGACGCGAACGCCCCTGTCTCGATTATCACATCGGACGCTGTCTGGCCCCATGCGTCGGGTGGCAGGACCAGTCGTCCTATCGGGCGATGATCGATGAAGTGCTCCGCTTCCTCGACGGGCGCACCGTCGATGTGCGCAGTCGGATGCGCGAAATGATGGCCGACGCGAGCGCGCGAGAGGACTACGAGCGCGCCCGCGACCTTCGCGATGCGCTCAAATGGCTGGAGCAGCTCGAAACACCGACGGCCGTCGATCTGATGGCTGGCGGCGACGCCGACGTGATCGGCTACGCCCGCGACGGCGACGACGCCGTGGCGGTCCTGCTCAGGGTCCGGGACGGGAAGCTGATTGCACGGGATCATCGGATTCTGGACAATCTCGAAGAAGAGGAAGACGCCGCCATTCTGGAGCACTTCCTGCTCAGGTACTACCTCGCGACGGACGACCGCGCCAAGCGCGTCGTTCTGCCATTTCTGCCCGGCGATCTCGAACAGCTCGAAGTCGTTTTTGCCGGCGGCGATCTCAGCGTCCCGGTGCGGGGCACCGGTCGTCGCTGGCTCGACCTGGCCGATCAGAACGCGCGACACTTGCTCGAGAGCCTGAAGCTCGAGTCGTTTGAAACCGATGAACGGTCCGACGATCCCGTCTACGCATTGGGCCGCGCCCTTGGGCTGCCGACCGTACCCCGGATCCTGATTTGCGTCGACATCTCGACCAACCAGGGGCGTGACACCGTGGGTTCGCTGGTCTGGTTCGAAGCGGGCCGACCCAAGAAGGCCGAGTATCGGAAATTCAAGATCAAGACGATCGAGCAGCAGGATGACTTTGCCTCCATCCACGAGGTCATCAGTCGCTATTTTCGGCGCCGGCTCGACGAACGGAAGCCGCTGCCGGATCTCGTGGTCATCGACGGCGGCAAGGGCCAACTCGGCGCCGCACTCGCAGCCGCAGAAGCGATCGGCCTGGCGGGCATTCCGTTCATCGGCCTCGCCAAGCGGGAGGAAGAGATCTACCTCCCGGGCGTCGACGAGCCGCTTCGGCTGTCCCGACGCCACGCCGGGCTCAAGTTGTTGCAGCGAGCCCGTGATGAGGCCCATCGCTTCGGCGTCGAGTACAACCGGAAACGCCGCGCCAAGCGAACCATCAGCTCCGAATTGCTCGGTATCCCCGGAATCGGAGCCGCCCGCCGGCGCGCCCTGATCGAGCGGTTCGGCAGCTTGGCAGGGATCCGCTCCGCCACCGCCACCGAAATTGCCACCGTGCCCGGAGTCTCGACCACCCTGGCAGATCGAATCGTGGAGCAGCTGCGCAACCCCGGTGGGGCCTGAGCCCCCCGTCATTCGGCGTACCCTAAACCGATCCAAGGTCCGATGAGTTCCTGGCATCTCGAATGCTCACTATGCGGAGCCACCGAGTCCGCGGCTGGTCTCCCCACCGTCTGTCCGGTCTGCCAGCGGCCCTGGCTGGTTCGTTATCCCGGCCGGACCCACGGACCGGAAGATCGTCGCACAGCGGCGACCGGGCGCGGCATGTGGCGCTTCCGCTCGTTTCTGCCGCTCGAGCCGGGCGAAGACCCCGTCAGCCTCGGCGAGGGCGACACCCCACTCCTCGCGATCCCGATCTGGGGAGAGCCGATCGGGATTCCTGGATTGATGGTCAAGGACGAAGGCACCAACCCGACGGGGTCGTTCAAATCCCGCGGCCTCGCGGCTGCGGTGACCCGCGCGGTCGCGGGCGGCGCTACCAGCTTTACGCTGCCGACCGCCGGCAACGCCGGTGTCGCGGCGGCAGCCTACGGGGCGCGCGCCGGGGTGCCGGTACGGGTCTACGCACCCGCCACGACGCCGGCGCCGATTCTCGATCAGATCCGGCGGTTCGGTGCTCGACTCGAGCTGCTCGAGGGACATATCGGAGACTGTGGCAAGGCCAGCCGCGCCTTCGCAGCCGAGTCAGGGGCATTCGACCTTTCCACCCTCCGCGAACCCTATCGGATCGAGGGCAAGAAAACCCTCGGCCTCGAACTCGCCGAGGCGCTGGGCTGGAGTCTGCCGGATGTCATCCTTTACCCCACGGGCGGCGGGACCGGCTTGATCGGCATGTGGAAGGTCTTCGGCGAACTCCTTAGCGCCGGTTGGCTCACGGGGCCGCTGCCGCGCATGTTCTCTGTCCAGGCCGAAGGCTGCGCCCCCGTGGTCAGGGCTTTTGCCAACGGCGCCGACGCGTGCCAGCCCTGGGCCGATCCCGTCACGAGTGCCAGTGGACTCCGGGTCCCAGGCCCCCTGGGCGATCGGCTGATGCTGGCGGCGCTGCGGGAGAGCGGTGGGGGGGCGATTGCGGTATCCGAGGCAGCGCTCTCAGCCGCTGCCTCAGGGGCAACGGCCAGGACGGGGATTGATTTCTCCCCGGAGGGGGGGGCCGCCCTCGCCGCAGCAGAACGTCTGCGCCAAGACGGGGTTATCCGCCCGGAGGATCGGGTGGTTGTCTTCAACACCGGGGCCGGCTGGCTCTACCGCTGAGGTTGGTCCTGGTACCGGTATCGCTGGTTGCCGGAAATTGGAGCTGGGGCGATATTTCCATGTCTGTGCCCGATCGTGGCACCGAGCCCCCGCGCCTGTGGGGTGCCCTTGCGAACGGCTGGATGCAGCCGATTTTGAGTCTCGCCGGTGCAACAACGGGCCTCCACTAACGTCATTGGAACGGTCGGGCCCGCACCGGGGCAGTGCGACCATGAAGTAAGTCAACCAAGGAGTCGAAACGATGAAGCGCATCTGGACTGGGATTTTCGCCACGGTGCTTGTCAGCACCGCGTCGGCCCAGAGCCCTACGCTCCAGCCGAAGCTGGCAGAGTTCCAGCCGGACAAGTTTGCGGTCCCGCTTTGTCCCCTCCGGCCGGCTGGCAATATCAACCGGGGTGTCGACGCGCTGAAGAAGGCGCACGACGCCAAAGCGGACAAAGCGGCTGAACTGACCAAGGCAAAGGACATCCTGATCAAGTCGATCACGAGCGAAGGCCAGGATCAGAACGCCGCCGCTTGGTATTATCTGGCCCGCGTCTACCTGATGCAGGGTGACGTGCACGGTGTCGATTCCGCATTCACCAAGGCAGAGGCGTTGCAGCCGCAGTGCGAACTCGACATCAGCCAGTACCGGCAGAATGCCTGGGCCCAACTCGCCAACGCCGGCCTCGAGCTTCAGCGCGAGGACAAGATCGCCGAGGCCATGGTTCTGTTCCGCGATGCCGACGTGCTCTTCGATGACCTCCCGCACGTTGCCGCCAACCTTGGCGTCCTCTATGCCAACATCGGTAAGGACGACTCGGCGGCAACCTTCTTTGCCCGGGCGCTCAAGATTGCCGAACTGAACGCCGAGTCCGACACCTCGGCGATCGGCGATCGCAACTCGAACGCCCTCAACCTCGCCCTGATGCAGCAGCGGCTTGGCCGCCACCAGGATGCGATTGCGACGTTGACAAAGTACCTCTCCTGGGAGCCCACCAACGTCGACGCGCGGAAAGCGCTGTCGTACTCGTATCGCGGGTCCGGACAGGCGGCAACCGCCGACTCGATCGACCGGGCCATGCTGACCGAGTTGTCGAAACAGAACCTTGACTCGCTGGAAACGAGCGACATCCTCTCGATTGGCGTCGCAGCGTTCAATGCCCAGGACTTCGAGCGGGCTGCAGAGGCGTTCGACAAGGCCGTCAGTCGTAACCCCTACAGCCGGGACGCGGTGTACAACCTCGCCAACGCCTATCTCGCGCTCAAGAACAACGCCAAGCTGGTCGAGACGTCGAAAAAGCTGGTGGCCATCGAACCGATGAACGAGGATGCCTACCGGCTCCTCGGTCAGGGGCATCGGGGCCTCGATCAGCAGGACGAGATGCTCAAGGCAGCCGAAGCGCTGATCGGCCTGCCGATTTCCGTCGACGTCACCGGGTTCCAGATTGGTCGCACCTCGACTCGACTCGAGGGCGTTGCCACGGGCCGGGCGCCGACAGACGCGCAGGGGAAGCCGCTCAAGGTCGAGGCGGTAACCCTGGTCGTCGAATTCGTCACCGCGGCAGGTAGCGTGGTCGGCAGTCGGGAAGTCTCGATCCCGGTACTCGAGGCTGGGGCCCAGCACAAGTTCACGGCGGAAGCCTCGGGCGCCGACGTGGCTGGCTGGCGGTATCGCAAGAAGTAGACTGCTGATCCGAGTCAGTGTCGAGGCGCCGATCTCAAACGGGTCGGCGCCTCTTGCTCTCCGTCACTGGCCGGGCAATCTTTCCGGCCGTTCAAGTTCGCGGGCGTAGCTCAGTTGGTAGAGCGTCAGCTTCCCAAGCTGAATGTCGCCGGTTCGAGCCCGGTCGCCCGCTCTTTGCGATGACGATGCAAAGCCGCCCTCCTCGGGGCGGCTTTGTCGTTAGGGTCTGTCGCGATTCAACGACAGGCCTCGAAACGAGGTGAGAAGTGAAGCTCTAAGTATTGAAAAACCAAAGCCATACGTGCATTATTCTGACTTGAAGAACTGGGCAGTGGCGCGGCTCAACCGTGCTTCGAAGTCACCGCTTTTTTTCGCGATTCAAGTTTCTATGAGTAAGCCAACCGTTGCCATCGTCGGTCGCCCTAACGTGGGGAAATCGACTCTTTTCAATCGGCTGATCGGAGGCCGAGTGGCAATCGTGGCTGATCAGGCCGGCACCACGCGCGATCGCCACTTCGGCGACGCCGAGTGGAACGGCCGCCCGTTCTGGGTGGTCGACACCGGCGGCATGGTTCCCGACTCGCAGGACTCGATGGATCGGGCCATCCGCCGCCAGGCCGAGCTCGCCATCGAAGAAGCAGACCTCATCATGTTTGTGGTGGACAGCCGTGAGGGCTTCCATCCGATCGATCAGGCTGTGGCCGAGTATCTCCGGCGGTCGAACCGCCCGGTGCTGCTGGTCGCCAACAAGCTCGACAATATGCCGCGCGAATCACCGGACCCCGAGTTCTACAGCCTGGGCCTGGGGGAACCGGTGCCGGTGTCCGCAGCGGTCGGCAAAGGCAGCGGCGACCTCCTCGACGCCATCGTCGAGCGCCTCCCGCCGGCCGAGGATATCGAGGCGTCCGAAGAGGTCCGGGTCGCCATAGTCGGCCGACCCAATGTGGGCAAATCGTCGCTCGTCAATCGGTTGCTGGGCGAGGACCGTCATGTCGTTTCCCCGGTGGCGGGAACGACCCGCGACGCGATCGACTCGGTCATGACCTACCACGGTCGGACCGTTCGGTTCATCGATACGGCCGGCCTGCGGAGGAAGTCGCGGGTCGACGATGACGTCGAGTTTTACTCGACCGTTCGCACCAGTCGCGCCATCGAGGATTCCCACGTCTGCGTGCTCGTGGTCGATGCGGCCCAGGGCGTACACCACCAGGACCTTCGGATCGCCACCGATGCCTGGGAGCGTGGCAAGGGGCTGGTCGTTGCGGTCAACAAGTGGGACCTGGTCGACGAAAAGGACGCCAACACCGCGGTGCGCGGCCATGCCATCGTGGTCGAGAAAGCACCGTTCCTGGCGGATGTTCCGTTCGTCTATCTGTCTGCCGAGACCGGGCAGCGGGCCCGCAAGATTCTCGACTCGATTCTCGAGGTGGCGGAAGCCCGGACTCGTCGGGTGGCAACGGCCGAAGTCAACAAGGTTCTCGAGAGCCTCCTTGCCAGGAATCAGCCGCCGCAGAAGAGTGGGGAAGAGGTTCGCCTGTTCTACGCCTCGCAGATTGCCGTGGCGCCACCGACCTTTGCCCTGATCAGCAACCGGCCCGACGACGTTCCTGAACACTACCTGCGCTATCTGACCAAGGGCTTCCGCGAGGCGTGGGCCTTTTCGGGCGTCCCGCTTCGTCTCAAGCTTCGGGCTCGCAAAGGCAGCCGATGACGCTTGCTCTCTGGCTCGGCGCGTCGTATCTGCTCGGGGCCGTCCCGACCAGCTATCTCGTGGCTCGCCTTGCCAAGGGCATCGACCTGCGTCAGGTCGGCAGTCGCAACCTGGGTTCGACCAATCTCTACCGCACGCTTGGCTGGCGCTACGCAATTCCAGTCGCGCTGTTCGACATCGCGAAGGGGACGGCGCCGGTGCTGCTGTTCGCTCCGTATGCAGGCGGGACTCTCTGGGTCGCTCTGGTGCTTGGTTTTGCCGCCATCATCGGGCACGTCTTCAGCGTCTTCGTTCGGTTCAAGGGCGGGAAGGGGGTCGCCACGGCCGCCGGCGTTGTGCTTGGCCTGGCGCCGGCGCCGACGCTGGTCGCCGCGGGGGTGTGGGCGTTGCTGGTGCGCGCCTCGGGATATGTCTCGCTGGGCAGCATCGCGGCTGCCGTCGTGTTGCCGATTGCCGTGTGGATTCTCAGCCCGGACCTTCGCCCGGCGATCTGGCTCTTTGTCGCGCTCGGAGCCTTCGTCGTGGTGACGCACCGCGCCAACATCGGTCGACTCCTGTCCGGAACCGAGAACCGGTTCGGCAAACGGGCCGTGCGCGCCGAGGGCAATCGATGAGCAGGATCGGTGTGCTGGGAGCTGGTAGCTGGGGAACGGCGCTCGCCGATCTGCTCGCGCGGAAGGGGCACGCCGTCAGCCTGTGGGCCTACGAGCCGGAAGTGGTCACGGCCATCAACGCCAAGCATCTCAATCCGCTCTATCTGAGCGAGGCGCCACTCAGCCCGACGCTCCGGGCGGTTGCCGATCCGGTTGCCGCGGTTGGCGCAGCCGAATGCGTCCTCCTGGCATCCCCCAGCCACGTTGCGCGCCGGGTCCTCGAATCGGTTGCGCCGGCCCTGGCCCAGGACACCCTGGTGGCCAGCGCAACCAAGGGACTGGAGACGGACACGCTCGACCTGATGTCCGAGGTCGCCGCAGCCGTCCTTCCGCCACACCGGTTCGTCGCGCTTTCGGGGCCGAGCTTTGCTCGCGAGGTCTATCAGCAGCAGCCGACCGCCGTGGTGGCTGCTGCGCACGACCTCGCCGACGCGGAGCAGGTGCAGGAGCTGTTCGTCACCGGATACTTTCGAGTCTACTCCAACACGGATCTCGTCGGTACGCAGCTGGCGGGTGCGCTCAAAAACGTCATCGCCATTGCCGCCGGAATCCTGGAAGGCCTCGGGCTCGGCCACAATCCGCGCGCGGCGCTGATTACCCGCGGGCTCGCCGAGATCGCTCGGCTTGGCGCAGCCATGGGCGCTGATTCCGGCACCTTTGCCGGCCTCGCGGGCATGGGTGATCTCGTGCTGACGACTACCGGAGCGCTGAGCCGGAACCGGGCCCTTGGGATTGCGATTGCGCAGGGTGAGTCGCTCGAGCAGCACCGTCGGCAACACCGGACGGTGGCTGAAGGCGCCACCACAGCGCCCGCAGCCGTTCGGCTTGCCGAACGGTATGGCGTCGAGTTGCCGATCATTGCGCAGGTTGCCGATGTGCTCCAGGCCCGCACCACGCCTCGCGAGGCGATCAGCGCACTGATGGAACGGGCCCTCAAACCGGAGCAGTGGACGTGAACCAGTCCCGCCCGATGCAAGAGTTCTTTTCGATCGGTGAGGTCTGCGCACTGACGGACCTCAAGCCGCATGTGCTGCGCTACTGGGAGAGCCAGTTCCGATTCTTGAGCCCGGCCAAGAATCGATCGGGCAATCGGGTGTACAAGAGCCGCGAAGTCGAGATGATTCTGCTGGTCAAGCATCTGCTGTACACCGAGAAGTACACCATCGAGGGCGCTCGGCAGCGGGTCGAGCATTTCCGCCGCACGGGTGAGCTCAAAAAAGAGGCCGGACGCGCGGTTGCCCAGCAGGCGGTCGACGAGCTCGATGCGGCCATTCAATCGATTCTCGATACGCTTGACGGTCGTCCCGCGCGGCGGCCGCCGACCGGCGCCGAAGGAGCCGACTGATGCGGATTCTGGTATCCAATGACGACGGTATTCTGGCGCCGGGCATCCGGCACCTGGCCAACGCCTGCCGTGAAGTCGGAACCGTCACCGTCGTCGCTCCCGACCGGGAGCAAAGCGGTACCTCACATTCGCTCACGCTCCATCGACCGCTCCGGCCGGCGCGAACCCACGACGGGGCCTATCAGATCGACGGCACCCCGACCGACTGCGTGCTGCTTGGCATCGGCGCGCTGATGGCCGACAAGCCCGACTTCGTGTTTTCCGGCATCAACCACGGTCCCAACATGGGCGAGGATGTGCTGTACTCCGGCACCGTCTCAGCTGCCATGGAGGCGGTAACGTTAGGTGTTCCGGGCATCGCGTTTTCGTTTGCGGGTCGCGACCCGGAGTTGATGGAGACCTACCACGTCACCCTGGTTCGCCTGATCCGCCAGATTACGCAGATTCGGAACTTTCCGAAAGAGACGCTGCTCAACATCAACCTGCCGCAGATTCCGGCTTCAGATGTTCGAGGTGTCAAAGTCACCAAGCTCGGTAGTCGGTTCTTCTCCGGGTCGATTACCAAGATGACGGATCCGTGGGGTCGGGAAGTGTTCTGGGTTGGGGGTGGGGACGTGACCTGGACCGTCGATCCGGATTCCGACCAGGCGGCTGTGCATGAAGGGTACATTTCCGTGACACCGCTCCACATGGACCTCACCAACTATCGCCTCTTCGAGGCCGTGAGCGAATGGGCGCTCGAACCTTGAACGAGCGCGACAGCTACGGGGGTTACCGCCAGCGCCTGGTCGAACAACTCCAGGACAAAGGCATTCGCGATCTCGCGGTGCTCAAGGCGATTGCCACGGTTCCGCGCCATCGGTTCGTCCCGGAGGCGGTGCGGCATCGCTCGTACGAGGACTCTGCGCTGCCGATCGGAGCCGGCCAGACCATTTCGCAGCCATGGGTCCAGGCGCGATCACTGCAGGAATTGCGGCTGACTGGCAAAGAAAAGGTGCTCGAGGTGGGCGCCGGGTCCGGCTATCAGACGGCGCTGCTCAGTCAGCTTGCCGGCAACGTCGTAGGCATTGAACGGGTCGCCAGCCTGGCGGAGCAGGCACGAAACGTGATCCGCGAGCTGGGCATTCGAAACGTCGCCATCGTGGTTGGCGACGGCACCCTGGGGTGGCGCTCGCTGGCACCGTTTGACGCGATCGTGGTTGCTGCGGCGTCGCCCTCGATTCCCAAGCCGCTGCTGGAACAGCTCGCGCCTGGGGGCCGGATGGTCGTGCCGATCGGGAACCGCGAGGAACAAACCTTGGTTCGGGTCGACCGGGTCGGCGACCAGTATCTCGAGACGCAGCTGTCGGGCGTCCGCTTCGTGCCGCTGCTCGGGCAGTTCGGCTTTGATTCTTCCTCCTGAGCTGGGACACCTCAAGTGATCGACCTGATCCGCTTTCTGATCGACTTCATCATCAACTTGGACCAGCACCTGGGCGAACTGATTGCCCGGTATGGCACCGGCACGTACGTCATCCTCGCCCTGATCGTTTTCGCGGAGACCGGCCTGGTCGTCATGCCGCTCCTGCCGGGAGACTCACTCCTGTTCGCCGCCGGGGCATTCGCGGGTCTCGGGTCGCTCAACCCCTGGATCCTGTTCTTTCTACTCACAGCTATGGCCATCATCGGCGACACCGTCAACTACTGGATTGGAGCGTGGATCGGGCCGCGGGCGTTCAGTGGCGAGATCCGGTGGCTCAAAAAGGAGTATCTCGACCGGACTCACGCTTTCTTTGAGAAGCACGGAGGAAAGACGATCATCCTGGCGCGGTTTGTTCCGATCATCCGAACCTTCGCACCCTTCGTCGCCGGCGTCGGGACGATGAACTACCCTCGGTTCCTGACCTACAATGTGGTTGGGGCAGTGGTTTGGGTCGGGATATTTGTCTGGCTGGGGTACTTCTTCGGCAACCTGCCTTTCGTTCGCGAGAACTTCGGGCTGGTCATCATCGCGATCATCGTGCTGTCGGTATTGCCGATTGTGATCGAGGCCATCAAGGCGCGGCGCGAAAATGCCCGGTCAGAGAGGCCGTAGAGTTCGCTTGAGGTGATCTCTGTAAGTCATTGCAGGTCATTGGATTGTACGGGTACTGTTAAGCCTAATTCTATGGCGAGGTGGAACCAGCGTCGCTCGAGGGTCGACGCTGGACGAGTCCGCCGCGCACGCGTAAAACCTGATCGCTGCGACGCCCGGTGCGATGTGGTATTTTTGAAGTTGTTGGATCGCTTGCCGTCGCCCAAGCGCCCCCGTAGCTCAGCTGGATAGAGCAGCGGTTTCCTAAACCGTTGGCCGGAGGTTCGAATCCTCTCGGGGGCACTGCACATGGGGTTATATTATCGGGCTACTTCAAGGCTGGACGATCCGGCGGCCCCAAGTGGCCCCAGACCGCAAGAGCCTCGACCAGTCAATCACCAACCACGATGGGATCAAGCGCCGCAGAACGCGTCGACCGATATATGACCGATACCGACAATCAGTTCGTTGCGTGGGTGCAGGCTCGGCAGAAGGTGATCGGCATCGTTGCCGGGATCGTCGTCTTCCTCCTGCTGGCCGGCTGGTACGTCGTCGAGAGTGAGCGCCGCAAGGAGGCGCAGGCCTTCGACGCGCTCGACCAGGCGCGGGGCGCCATGGAGACCGGGGCCTATGCAGATGCGGCCACGGCGTTCCAGCGCATCACCGAGACCTTCGGTGGTACGGACGCCAGCCTCGAGGCGGCGCTGGCCCTGAGCCAGGTTCGGCTCCTGTCCGGGCAGGCTGAGCTCGCCATCGAAGACCTGCGGAAGTTCATCGCCAGCAATCCGCCAGCGTTCTACAAGTCGGCGGCGCACTCGCATCTGGCCGTGGCCCTCGAGAACACGGGACGGGTGGCCGAGGCGACCCCTGAATATGTCAGGGCGGCGGAACTGGCCACGGCACCGTACCAGAAGAACGACGCCCTCCTGAATGCCGCCAGGACCTATCGGATCCAGGGCAATACGGCCGAAGCGCGCAACATTCTGGCGGGTATCCTCAAGAACAACAAGGATGAGGTCGCGGGAACCGCCGAGGCTCGGGTCCGACTCGCCGAGCTCGACGCGACCAACTGACGGTCCCATCATGAGGCTGTAGCTGACCCCGGACGGTGCCAACTGTCCGGGGTTTCTCGTTTCCGTCTGCGCGATGGTGTCGCAGGGCTTGGCCCGGCGGGGTCCCGGCGGCGGCGAAAGACATCCGAAGCTCCTGGATTGGCCCTGAGCGGACGATCTGGCTGACCTTGCGCCCTGGATGGGACGGACGATTCTGAAGGCTCGGCCTAAGGTCGTATAAGATGTATTATGTTAAGTTGTTGAGTGGATAAGTGGGGATAACTCCGAAACCGGTCCCCCCTTCAAGGTTTTTCGGCTTGTTTCCGGTCAGCGTACGAGGCGCTCGGTAACATCGAGAAGAACGTTGGCCCCCGCTGCGAGCTCGTCGTCGGAAGTAAACTCACGAGGGTTGTGGCTGATTCCATCGCGGCTCGGCACGAAGATCATGGCCGCAGGTGCGATCCTGGCCATCATCTGGGCGTCGTGCCCTGCACCTGAAGTCATCCTTCTTGTCCGAATTCCGCGGCCCGACGCCGCCGCTTCGATCAGTCCGACGAGTTCCTGATCGAAGCGAACCGGCTCGAAGCGAGACAATCGTTCGGTCGAGATCAGGACCCGCTCCTGCCCCTCCAGGCCGGCGAGGTAGCCGCTCAGGGCCCGCTCGGCCGCCTGCAACCGGGCTTCATCGGGGTCCCGGAGGTCGACCGTCATGACGACCCGACCGGGAATCACGTTGATCGCTCCGGGCTCGTACTGCATGGTGCCCACCGTGGCGACGGTCGATCCGTTCGACCGCACCGCGAGATCCCGAAGGTAGGTCGTTATCCGGGCCGCGGCATACCCTGCATCGCGCCGCAGCACCGTCGGTGTCGTCCCGGCATGGTTCGCCGTTCCCTCGATCGTGATCCGCTGCCAGGAGATGCCCTGGAGGTTCTCGACCGCGCCAATTGCGACCCCCTCCTGCGCGAGGATCGGCCCTTGCTCGATATGAAGTTCGAGGTATGCCGCCGGTCTGATCCAGCCCGGTTCATAGCGGCCGGCGTACCCGATCCGCTCCAACTCGGCTCCCAGGACAGCGCCGTCCGTGGCTCTCGCCCCCAGCGCCTCTTCAACGCTCAGCCCACCGGCGTAGACCAGGGAACCCATCATATCGGGAGCGAAACGGACTCCCTCTTCGTTGGTAAACGCCGCAATGACCACGGGTCGACGCGGAACCACACCCTGCTCCCGCAACGTCTCAACGACCTCGAGACCGGCCAGAACACCGTAGCATCCGTCGTAGATGCCGGCGTCGATGACGGTGTCGATGTGCGATCCAATCATGATCGGGCTGCCGTCGCCGGCCTCCCAGACGAGCAGCATGTTACCGACCCGATCGACTTGGACCGTGAGTCCGGCCTGCCGTGCCCAGGCGGCCAGCTGGTCCCGACCGGTCCTGTCTTGATCGCTGCCCGCCAGACGAGTCAGCCGACCAGACGGGTCTCGGCCGATCTGCCCAAGCGCGCGGATCCTCGCGATGAGCCGGGCCGCGTTGACGGATCCGCTCATCATTCCCGGCTCGGGTTCGGTATCTCGACTGCCGGGTCGGCGTCGTGGCACTGACACGAGGTCAGTCCGCGCATGATGCCGCAAATCTGCCCGCCCCCGGTCGGTCCGCTGCACTGCTCCCGAAGCGCCACCAGTTGTCCTCTGAGTTCGGTCAGCTGGGCGATCTTGGTCTCGATCTCGGCAATGTGAGCATCCACCAGGCTGTTGATCCGCTGACAGTCGCCCACCGGTGTGCTGCGATAGCGGAGCAACGTGGCGATCTCCTCGAGGGTCATCCCGAGCGATCTGCAGTGGCGAATAAAGGCGAGTTGCTCGAGGTGGTCCGGGCCGTAGACGCGATAATTGCCGCGGCTTCGGGCTGGCTTTGGAAGCAGCCCTTGGCGCTCGTAGTAGCGGATCGTTTCTACCTGGCATCCCGTTCGGCGGGCCAGGTCGCCGATTTGCAGCATCATTATGCCCCAGTCCCCTCTTGACCCTAAAGCTACTTCAGGGTGTAACGTCCTACAATGAGACCTGGCCAGACACGACGATGACGGCGTGCAATCAGCCCGCCTGCGGCTGCCTCGCCCACCAGACGACCCTCTCGATTGCGCAGATGGATTGTCCCACCGAAGAGGGGCTGATCCGGGCCAAACTCTCGGGCCTGCCGGGCATCCACAGCCTGGATTTCGACCTGATCGGCCGAACCTTGACGGTCACCCACGTTCCCGAGGCCCTGCCGAGGTCGCTCTCAGCCATCCGGTCGCTCGGGTTCGATCCGCTGCTCGCGCGGGAAGGTGCCGCTCAGCCGGTCGACCGAGCTGCCGGGTCGTGGTGGCCGCTGCTCCTGTCAGGGGGGGCGGCTCTGCTGGCCGAGGGCATCCACTGGGTGGTCGGCGGGTTTCACTGGGCCATGGCGATCCTGTCGGCGGGCGCCATTCTCACCACTGGGCTGCCGACCTATCGCAAAGGGTGGGTCGCGCTGGCCAACCGAAACCTGAACATCAATGCCCTGATGGCGATCGCCGTGACCGGCGCTCTCCTGATCGGCGAGTGGCCCGAAGCGGCCATGGTGATGGTCCTGTTTGCGGTTGCCGAGCGACTCGAGGCCGGCGCGCTCGATCGCAGCCGCCGCGCCATTCGAGACCTGCTTTCCCTTGCCCCTGCCACCGCGTTGGTGCGGACGGCTACCGGCAGCTGGGATGAGGTCGACGCCGGCGCCGTCCCGCTCGGTGCGCTGGTGCGTGCCAGGCCGGGCGAACGGATTGCGCTCGACGGCCTGGTCCGTTCCGGCACTTCGGAGGTCGATCAGGCGCCGATCACCGGTGAGAGCGTGCCGGTCGATGTCGGTCCGGGGGATCGGGTCTTTGCCGGCTCGCTGAATGGCTCCGGCTTGCTCGAGTACGAGGTCACAGCAGCCGCAACGGACACGGCGCTGGCGCAGGTACTCCGCAGCGTCGAGAGTGCCCAGCGGTCCCGGGCGCCAATCCAGCGTTTCGTCGACCGCTTTGCCCGCATCTACACGCCACTGGTGTTCTTCGCCGCTGTCCTGGTTGCCCTTCTCCCTCCACTGCTGGGGGCCGGGAGCTGGGGGGAGTGGATCTATCGCAGCCTGGTGCTGCTGGTCATTGCCTGCCCCTGTGCGCTCGTCATCTCGACCCCGATTGCGATTGTCAGCGGGCTGTCGGCAGCTGCGCGTCGCGGCATCCTCATCAAGGGCGGCAAGTTCCTCGAACTCGGCCATCGGCTGCGATGGCTCGCGCTGGACAAAACGGGCACTCTGACATCCGGGCAGCTGCGTGTCGCCGAGGTTCTCCTGTCCGACGGTGTGACCCGGGACGATGCGATGGCACGAGCGGCAAGCCTCGCGGCGCTTTCGAATCACCCTGCCTCCGCAGCGATCGTTGCCCACGTTGAGAGCGATCGCTCGCGCCTTGCGACCGTTACCGACTTCCGCGCTGAACCCGGGCGTGGTGTCAGTGGCACGATCGCGGGGCGGCGTTACTTCCTCGGCAGTGCGCGCTGGCTCGCCGAGCTTGGCCTCGAGTCCAGCGAGCCCGCTCCAACTGGGGTCTCGACCTGGCTGGCCGACGAGCGCGGCACTCGCGCCGGGTTCGTCATTACGGACACCGTCAAGCCGACCAGCCGACAGGCGATCGATCAGCTCAGAGCGTTGGGCATCGAGACCGTGATCTTGAGTGGGGACCGACAGGACACGGTCGATGAGGTGGCCCGTCAGGTCGGGGTTGGCGCGGCGAAAGGCGGCCTGCTGCCCGACGCCAAGCTCAGAGCGATCGAGTCGCTGCTGTCACGCGGCGGCGCGGTCGGCATGGCCGGCGATGGTATCAATGATGCCCCGGCGCTGGCGCGTGCGGACATCGGATTTGCCATGGCAGCGGCGGGAACGGATACGGCCATCGAATCGGCTGGCGTTGCCCTGGCCGACGACGACCTGCGAAAGATCCCGGCCTTCGTACGGATTGCTCGGGCCACACGCTGGGTTCTCTACCAGAACATTGCCTTGGCGCTCGGAATCAAGGTCGTGTTCCTGGGCGCCACGGTTGTCGGTGCCGGCACGATGTGGATGGCAGTCGTCGCAGATGTCGGGGCCAGTCTCCTCGTGATCGGCAACAGTCTGCGACTGCTCCGGCGTTAGGCACCCGCTGGGAGGATCAGTCGACCCACTCCCCGATAAAGCTCAACTGGCCCGGGCCCCGAAGCCACAGGTCATGCGCCTGCCCGTCGTTGATCCGACCGCTGATCACGTATACCGCACCGCTCGACGATCGGATCCGAGCCGGCAAGGTGAGCATCCCGACGCCTGTCAGAGCCAGTGCCGACGCAACGGTTCCGGTTCCGCACGCAAGCGTCTCCGCCTCGACCCCTCGTTCATAGGTGCGCAGGGCCCAATCCGCGTCCTCGGCTGTGACCGGTCCGATGAAATTGACGTTGGTTCCCTGCGGCGCAAAACGCTCGGCATAGCGTAGCCGACGACCGCGGGCGGCCACATCCACCGCCTCGATGCTGTCGACCAGCACGGTAACGTGTGCCACGCCGACCACGCCATAGAACGCCCGGCGCTCACCCGCTTCGAGGTCGAGGGCCAGCGGCGCCGGAACTCCGACCGACGGAAATGCCAGCTCCGCATCGGCGCCGATCCCGATGCTCCGGCTGTGATAGCGGCCTGCGTCGGCATCGAGGGTTATCCTGCTCCCGGGTTCCACCAAGCCGAGCCGAACTGCCAGCTGCGTACTGCAGAGGGCCGCATTGCCGCACATGTCGACCCGCGAGCCATCGGCGTTGAAGTAGATCATCCGGACGGACTGCGGGCCGATCTGCGCCAGGTGGACGACGCCGTCGGCTCCGACCCCCATCCGGCGATCGGTCACCCGCCGGATCCGCTCGACCGGCCAATCCTCGAGCCGATGCTCTCGGGCATCGAGAAAGACGAAGTCATTCCCGGATCCCTGCATCTTGTAGAACCGCTTCGAGCTCACAGGCGCCCCAGTCGATCGGCAATCCAGAGCCACCATACCATCCATACCGCCTCGCGAACGATCGCCTTGCTCATCTTGCTGCTGCCCTCGACCCGATCCGTAAAGACGATGGGAATCTCAGTCAAGCGAAACCCTTTGCGCCAGGCGCGAAAACTCATCTCGATCTGAAATGCGTAGCCATTGGATCGAACCCGATCGAGCGGCAAGGCGGCGAGAACTTCCCGGCGAAAGCACTTGAAGCCGCCGGTGGCGTCGGTCAGCGGAAGGCCGGTAACCCACCGCACATAGATATTGGCGCCGTACGAGAGCACCAATCGTGACATCGGCCAGTTGATCACATTAACGCCGCTCTTATAGCGCGAGCCGATCACAAGATCGGACTCGTCGGCGGCCGCAAGCAGCTGCGGCAGAAACTTGGGGTCGTGGGAAAAATCGGCGTCCATTTCGAGGAGCCGGTCGTAGCCCCGTTCGAGTCCCCAGGCGAAGCCCGCCAGGTAGGCTTTGCCGAGACCTTCTTTGGCGCTGCGGTGCAGCACGTGGACACGGGCAAAAGCCGCCACCAGCTGATCTGCCAGCTCACCGGTTCCATCGGGCGAACTGTCGTCGACGACGAGCACCTCGAGCCGCGGGTCCTGATCCAGAATCGCAGGTACGATCTGAGGCAGGTTCAGGCTCTCGTTGTAGGTCGGCAGAATGACGAGGTATCGCTCAGCCATCGCGTGCCTTCCTCCGCCTGACGACCGCGCCGGCGAAGATGCCCACCACGCCAAGCAGAGAGATCAGGCTGACGGCCCGCCCACGCCGATAGCTGCGCGAGTCGTACTCGAAGACGACGTCCCTGGCGCTGGCGGGGAGCACAACGCTGAGCAAGGTATTGTTGGCGCGAAGAACGGCAGCAGGTTTCCCATCGATGGTGGCTTTCCAGTCGGGGTACCAGTTCTCCGAGACCAGCAGATACTCATCCTGCGTTGCCTCCCCGCTGATGGCGACACGCATCCGTCCCGGCCGCCACTCGGTAACGTCTGCGCGACGGGCCGAGGGTTCCGGCACCTGATTGCCCAGGTCCCGCAGCGTGACGCTGGCCGTATCCGGGTAGATCAGGACCCGATCGATTGGAAAACGTTGATCCGTAACTGACTCGACGATGGCGTCGTCCGGAACCTTGATCGCCCCGGCAATGACCCGGGCATACGGCGGTGGATCCTCCGACTCGAATAGATATCCAGGACCATGGTGGGTCTGAACCGGTCCGAGTACCTGGCGGAACCCGGGAATCTGCTGGGGTTCTTTGACAACGAAGTAGCGGACAGCGAAAAGATCCCACATGGCTGGGTTCAGCTGGTTCTGGGCGATCTTCCCGCCGAGCAGGTCATTGAAGTATCGAATCTCATTGCCGTGATAGCCAAAGAGGACCGGAATGTTCGCGGTCATCAGCCAGCTCTTCGGATATGGATTGAGGCCGCTATACTGCGTTACAGGCCCATAGACGCGGTACGGCGGTTTGACCTGCTCCAGATGCTGCATGATCGGATCGGAGGCGTAGGTCACCTTGGCCCCAGGCGAATAGACGAACGAGTGCCTGCCGACGATCCAAAGGTCCGCCCAAAGTACGGCGCCGATCGCGGCAACCGCCGCCACTCCGCGAATCCGATCGCGTGTAACCGCCCAGATCAGGCCAGCGGCTACTAGTGTGACGACCAGCAAACGAAGGCTGTCGGTGCGAAGGACGCCTGCGTTGCCAATGGCCATTTCCGCGACGCCCTGGTAGCCTGTCCCCCGTGCCCAATCTTCGACCACCATTTGTAGGAAGCCGATCAAGCCGAGCAGCGCTAACAAGGCGATCAGCCCGGCGAAGACGGCAAGACGTGGAATCGAGATCTCGCGGCGAAAAAGCCGCTCAGCGCCGAACCCGGCTAAGACCGCAATCGGCATCGCGACCAGAAAGAATGCCATGCCGGGCGCCCGAAGCGTTGCCGACATTGGCATGACCGCGTACCAGAGCCGAAAGAACGGCGTGTCCCCACCGAGACTAACCAAGAGAAACAACCCGGCAATGCCCCCCAGCGCGAGTCGGACTCGCCTTCGTTCGGCGCCGCCCGCGCCAAGCACGGCAAGGATGATCGCGACGGGCCCAAGGTACTCGGTATGCAGCTTGAGACCATTCCGGCCGAAGTAGTTGGGCGACACGCCACCGTCAATCATCGGCAGCAGCAGGCCGGGCAGCTCGCTAAGGGGCAAGGCGAACGACGTCGCCCACGCCCAGCCGGAGTTGGCGGTCCCCTCGACGCGGGGACTATACGCTACATGCGCAGACATCGGCATGCCGTAGATGGCGTAGAGGCCAATTCCCAGGAGGACGACGGCAACACTTGCCAGGATCACGCGTCCGCGGAGGGCAGCGGTTCTGGGCCCTTCCGGTCCGAAGACCCAGAAGAGGCCCCAGATCAGGCCGGCTACGAGGAGGTAGTAGGCCATCTGTGGATGACCATGCAGCGAGAGACCCACCGTCAGCGCGATGGTCCCGTACCCTGCAAACGAATTGTCGCGCACGGCGCGCACGATGGCCAGGAACAGGATGGGCGCCAACGCGGAGACGAACAGCTTGCCGTCGTGGCCCGGGTGCACCTGCGAGAGAACGATTCCCGTCATTTGAAACGCGAGTCCGCCGATCAACGCTCCGGCCCAACTGACCCGCAAGGCCCGCAGCAACGCGAAAACGGCCGCACCCGCCAGAACGATGTGGGCCGCAAAGCCGAGGTTGATCGCGACATCGGTCGGCAAGATCCAGCGCAGCCAGGCCGTCGGGTAGAAGATGTCGCCACCGCCGGCTCCGACGAACGGCACGCCTCCCATGAGATACGGATTCCACAGCGGAATCGAGCCGTACTCCCGGAAGTAGTTGGCGGCAAAGATCCGAAAGCTGTACCCTGCCTCATACATGTCCGAGTACTGCCCAATCAGGAAATCGCCCCGAAGCATTGGCCAACAGAGGGTCAGCGCCGCCACAACGAACACGGCAGCAGCCACGAGCGTCGGTCGCCGGGGCTCGAAGTCTGGCGATGGGCTATCGGTCACTTAGGTTTTCTCCCGGCAACAAGAAATGGGGCTACCGCCACAATGTCTGCCACCGTCATGACGAGCCGCGAAGCCGCGGCAAGGGCAACTGCGGGTGCCGCACCGATCGGCCCCTGCAGCAGTATGACCATGGTACCCTCTCGCACCCCTAACCCTCCCGGAGCCAGGAGTGCCAGGAAGCCAACGATATAGGAGATCGTGAATCCCGCAATGGCCTCGCGGAGACCAAGCTGAACCTCGGGAAGCGTTCCCGCCAGGACGAGCAGCAGCGCCACGCCGTACCCTGCCCATGAGACCGCATGAATCGCGGCGGCAAAGAGCACCGGACCTCGACGGATTGGCAGCGCGACCTGCCCGCCCGTCGCCGCAGCCATGATCCGACTGAGCACCCGAGGCGAGATCAGAAACAGCAGACCGATTAGACCTCCGACAAAGCTGACCCAGACCAGAACCCGAAAGATGCCATCGGGAGCAACACTGAATCCCGTCAGCGCCGCCACAGCGGCACCGGCCGCGAGCGACAGGACCTGGTTGACCAGCGCAGAGCCGGTCGCGGCCCAAACCGAGACCCCTGCTTCCTGCGCAAAGGACGCCACTCCCGCCACCGTCCAGACCTTACCGGGCAGGTACTTTCCCATGCTCGCGATGATCCAGACCCGTGCCGCCTGACGCCAGGTCATGCGCCAGCCCCATGCGGCCGCCAGCTGTCGCCAGGCTTCAACCAGCAGCCCGTAGGTCGCCACGATGACCAACACTGCGGCAACCAGCGGCACCGGTCGGAGCTGCCACGACAGCTCGATCGCGCGGAACTGCTCCCAGTTGCGGAGCAAATGCCGCCCGACGAAGTACAGCACCAGGATGCCGATCCCGGCGCGGAGGTACCGCAACCAGACCCGAGGCGGCCGAACTCCAGGGGGCGCCGGCGATGTCATGCCGCACGAGCCTCCAGGAAACCATCGACTCGGACCCCTGCCGGGTCCGCCAGGATTGGCCGCCCGTCGGGTTCGAACCCGTGAACCCGCAAGCGACGGCGGCGGTCCCGCCAGGCAGCAACCTGGCTGACCGTCGCAAACCACGGCGTACGAGCTGCCAGTCGAGCCACCAGGTCCGCAAAGGCCGGCTCCGCGTCCGGGAACCCCAGGGGCGCCGCCAGGTTCGGATGCCAAAGCCCGACCCAGAGTCCCTCCACCGACTCGACCACCCTCGCCGATGCCAGCGCCTCGTCGACCCATGCAGCTGGCGACTCGACCCCGCGGTACTTGCTGCTGGCGCGATCCATCCATACCAGCGGCGCCTCGGCGATCCCGAGCGGCGCACCGGCTTCATCGGCAAGGGGTACCAGGTCGGCAACCCCGAGCCTCAGACCGGGCCGATCATAGTAGCCGATGGTCGAGTCGACCGAAAAGCCGAGGGAGGCTGCCTGTCGCTGCGTCGCCAGGGGGGTCATCCGAAGGAAGTGCTGACGGGAGGCCTGAACCGGGGCCTCGACGGCCTGGCTCAGCCGATCCCGCTCGTCACGCATCACCTCGACGGACCCCGCGGTTGCGAAGCTGCCGTGAAGACCGATCTCGTGGCCGCTGTCTCGAATCCGCTCCAGGATGGCCTGTGCGGATCCGATCGGATAGGTCACGTCGCCAGCCAATACGCTGCGAAACGTGGGAGACCCTGCCATCACGAACCAGGTCGACGCGATACCCAACTCCGCCTCCACCTGCAGCAGTCGCTCGATGGCGGCAAACACCGGTCGGCCGCCGATGGCACCGAGAGCAGCACCTGTGGCTCGCCTCCAGCGACGCCACTCGCCGCGGCGGAGCAGTTCCAGGCTGCGGGCCGCGTAGCCCAGCCCCCACCAGCGCACCAGGTCGAGGTCGTGCGTCAGGGCCACTGCCCACCTGGCACCACCTGGCCACGGTGCAAGCAGCGTTGGCATGCCGCCTCTCGCTTGTGCGACGGCGTCGCGCAGCGCGGCGGCGTGGTGCTGAAGCACCGGCTCGAGACTTCGACCGGACGTGACCATGGCGTTGAAAGCCGCCGGGACGCGTCCTCGGGCGTCTCGCACCGAACCAGTCCGCTCCGCAGCAAGAGTCAGCAGCGAGGCTGTCTCGCTCAGCACCACACCGCCGATCACAACTCGTCCATCTGCCAGACCGATCCCGGTCGCACCCGGCGGTCCCGCGGTGACGACCGTGGTGTTGTCGAGCATGCGATCAGTACGCGGCAACCGACTGAGGTCGAGCAGCACATCCATGGCGTAGCAGTCGAGGGGCGACAGCCCGTCGGTCACGGCCAGGACGGTCATGTCCATCCCGGTGGGGTGGGTACCGTACCGATGGTGCGGGCAGGCTGACCGCCAACGATGTCGAGCGAGGCAACATCGCTGGTCACGACGGCGCCGGCGGCCACGATGGCCCCGCGACCAACCGTGACGTTGGGAAGGAGAACGGCTCCGGTACCAATCCAGGCGTCGGCTTCGATGGTGACCGGGCCGGCCGCGACCGGAGCCGTATACCCGATCCGAGAACGATTGGGATGCGAGGATGTCACGATGGTGACCCGGGGACCCAGACTGGCACGGTCGCCGACGGTTACGAGGCCAGGCCCCGAGAGCTCTTCAACGATAATCAGGTCGTCAGCAATGTACGCATCACGACCGATCCGAACCCCGGCCCATCGAAGCAGTGTGATCCGCCAGCCGGGCAGCATGGTGTGCCGGGCCCAGGTCTTCAGAAACTTGCGGCGTACTTTGCGGAGCAGCATGAGCTTACCCCAGGTAGCGGTAGAGCGATGAGCCGAGTCGGGTGATCCCGAGCGGCAGAGCCGACCAGACCCGGGCCGCCACCCGGAGCGGACCGCGATTGCGCGGCGCCAGGTGCACACCCCGCGGGGCTGGCCAGTAGTCGTAGGCCAGCGGTACCGGTTGCCCGCCCCATCGGCGTTTGAAGGTTACCAGCCCCTCCTGCTCCGGTGCCGCACGACCGAGATCGAAGACCTGGCTTCCCTCCGCCATCGCGTCCGCCATCGCGGTCCAGAGCAGCAGGTGGTTCGGCCGACGATCCAGATAGCGTGAGTCTGCCCCACCAAAGGCATAGATCCAGCGACTCGGTGCCGTCCATACCGTGATGCCGGCAACCGGCCGAGTGCCATCGGCAAACGCGAGGTATGCCCGCGCCAAATCATGCGCTGCCAGACCCGTGACACCCTCTCGCCAGAAATGTCGGGGTGGTGCCGGAAGGCCATGGCGACGCGCGGTGTCGTCCTGGAACGCCGCCATCGCCTCCCATCCGGCCCGGTCGGCGACCCGTTCGACCCGAAGCCCCGTCTTCTGTGCCTTTCGAATGCCTCGGCGCGTGCTGTCACCGTCAAGGGTAGTCCACACCGCATCGGATCCGCCAGCGAGAGGGACTTCGAAGGTATGATAGCGCGCCACCCGAACCAGCGGCTCGACCAGGGCCGGCGCGCCCGGTCGTTTGATCTCGAGATACCGGACCCGACGCTCCCCGGCGAGAGCGATCGCATAGCGGGCCAGGTCGGCATCGGCGGCTGGATCACCGATACTGCCGGCGACATAGCTGAACGGGAAGCTCACCAGGTGCGGCCGCCCGCCCAGGGAGGGAACCGACGCCAGCGCCAGCGCGGCTACCGGTCGGTCGCCCTCGAACGCCGTCAGACAATCGAGCGGGAACTTGAAGGTCCGGGCAATCGTTTCGACCCAGAGGGGTTCATGGTAGAAGCTCCCCGCCACCCGAGCGAGCGCAGTCCAGCTCTCAGGCGGAGCCCCGGTTCGCTCAATCCGGCGCGACACGTCGAAACAGCTCCAGAAACGTGGTCACCGCAGCGTCGACACCGTACTCGCGGCTCACGCGCCGCTGGCCCTGCTCGGTAAGCCGCGCCAGCTCCCCAGGATTGCTGAGCAACGACACGAGTGCATCGGCCAGGGCGCCAGGATGGTCCGGAGGCACCAGGCGCCCGGTCAGCTCGTCCTCCACCACTTCAGGAATCCCTCCCGAGCGCGTGCCGACCACCGCCGACCCGGCGGCGAGCGCCTCGACCAGCGTCAAGCCGAGCCCCTCGGTTCCGCCTCGAGACGGCAGCACCGTCACGGAGGCCCGGCCATATTCGGCCGGCATCGCCTGCTGCGGTAAAAATGGCGACCACTCGACCACCGAGCCGAGCCCCAACTGTTCAGCCCTCGCGCGGAGGCGCCCTTCCTCGCCGCCCTGCCCCAGAATCCGAAGCCGTACCCTGATGCCTCGACCGACCAGGATCCCGATGGCGTCGAGCAGCGTGTCGACCCCCTTGGTCGGCACCAGGTTCCCGGCGTAGAGAACGATCGGCGGATCCGCCTTCGCCACCGCCCTGCCAGCTTCGAATACCGGCAGGTCGATCGGCATCCGTGTCACGAGCGTCTCACGCAGCGGCCCGGACTGCGCCGCCACCCCGTCGAGCAGGAACTGCGAAACGGCCGTTACCGCAGCGGCCTTCCTCAGCACCCCTCGACCGAGGAGGCGCGCCAATCGCGAATGCTCGAGAAGCCGGACATCGCTTCCGTGGCAGGTAACGACGACCGGTCGACCGGCCGCCAGAGCAGCCCACCCTCCCGGGAACCACCAGTGGGCATGGATGAGATCGGGCTGAAACTGCGCCGCTTCCTGCCGGACCGCCCGACGCAGAGCCAGTAAGAACGGCACCAGCATGAGCGCCGTCGCCGGCTTGGAAAACGCGCTGCGATGCAACTGACCGGTGTAGGCCACCCGCTCCCACCGATCCGGACCGTACCGGACTCGGCGCACCGGAACGCCCTCGATCGTATCAGCCTCGGCCAACCCAGCCGCATGCGGCACCACGGCGCGAACGTCGACACCGCGCTGGCCGAGGGCTCCCGCAAGCCGCGCAACAAACGCGCCTGCCGGATCGCCGGCAAAGCGAGGAAAGTTGTGACTGACGACGAGAACCTTCACGGGTGGGCGACTCCGGTTACCGGAATCGACTCCGACGCCGGTCCGGTCGGGACACGCTGGATCTACCGTCCCGGACCATCGGATGTCTCGTCGGAGCGCGCGGCCAGCAACTGACGGGTTTCCTCTCGGAAACTCGCCACCATCTCCGCCACGAAACCGAAGCCGAAGAGCACGATACCGCTGATGACCATCGTCTCGATCAGATTGAGCAGGGGGCGGAATCCGATGCCATAGCCGAACCGGAGTATCAGCGCAGCCACGCCCCCAAGAAACCCGACCAGGAACAGCAGAGCGCCACCCACGCCGAAGAACAGCATGGGCTTGCGGCCGAAACGCAGCTGGAACCAGACCGAAAGCAGATCGATCACGCCGACCGGAATGCGGGTCCAGGTAAACTTTGATGCACCGGCCGTGCGCGGGTAGAGCGGCACCGGACGTGAGGTCAGCCGATAGCCCTCGACCGCCGCGATCACGACCATGTAGCGATGCCAGTCGGGCCGCATCGGAACGATCCGCATGATCTCGGCGCGATAGGCTTTGACCGAATTGAGGTCCTCGACCTTAACCCCGAACAGCCAGCGACAGAGCCGGTTGTAAATGCCGCTGACAAAGGCCTTTTCGTACTTGCCCTGCTTGGAGCCGGTCACCATGTCGGCTTCGTCGTCCAGGATCGGGCGCACCAGCGCCGGAAGATCCTCCGGACGGTACTGAAGATCCGCGGGATAGAACACGAGGATGTCGCCGCGCGCCGCCTCCGAGCCACTCCGCAACGCGTCCGCGATGCCACGCTGCCGTCGGTGGGTCACTACGCGAAGCCATTGGTACCGCGCCGTCTGCTCAGCCAGCACCGCGGCGGTGCGATCGCGGGATCCGTCGTCGACAACCACCACCTCGAAGCTGAAGCCTGCACCGCCAAGAGCTTCGTTGCACTGGCGTAGAAACTCCGGAAGGTTCTCGGCTTCGTCCTTGGCCGGAACCAGCACGCTGACGTCGAGGTGACGCGGCGCGACGGAAATCATACTCGCTTGCGCATCCGGGCGGGCAGAATACCGAGCTGATCACGATACTTGGCAACCGTGCGGCGGGCAATCTGAATACCCTGCTCCTTGAACCGGTGAACGATCTGCTGGTCGGTCAGCGGCTTCGAGGTCTCCTCCTCGGACACCATCTTCTCGAGTTTGGCCCGGATCGAGCGAGCGCTCGCATCCTCACCCGACACCGTGGTGAGCGCGCTCGAAAAGAAGAACTTGAGCGGCAGGACGCCGCGAGGCGTCTGAACATACTTCTCGTTGGTCACGCGGCTGACCGTCGACTCGTGCATGCTGATGACTTCGGCAACTTCACGCAGCGTGAGCGGCTTGAGATACTCGACACCCTTCTCGAAGAAAGCCCGCTGCCGGTCGACGATGAAGTTCATCACCTTGAGCATCGTTTGCCGACGCTGCTCGATGGCCTGGATCATCCAGTTGGCGCTGTTCATCTTCTGCGCGATGAACTCTTTATTCTCCTGGGTCAGCGACTTCTTGTCCCGTGCCACGTCCTGATAGGAACGACTGAGGCGAAGACGCGGCACCCCAGTGTCGTTGAGCGTAACGTGATACTGGGTGCCGACCTTATCCACGATCAGGTCAGGAATGATGTAGCCGTCCCCCCGGTCGGAGTGCTTGAGGCCTGGCTTCGGGTCGAAACGCGCCAACGAATCTGCTGCCGTCTGCACTGTGCGGGGCTCCACACCAAAGCGCTTGGCAAGGTCGTTCCAGCGGTGCGCAATCAGGTCCGTGAACGCCTCGCTGACCAGGTGATACACCAGCGAGTCCGTATCCTTGGCGTCCTGCAGCTGCAGCACCAGACACTCGCGAAGGTCGCGTGCACCGACCCCAGGCGGGTCAAGCCGCTGGATGATCCGCAGCATCTCCTCGACTTCTGCAAGCTGGAAGGGTGCCACCTGTGCCAGACGCGGCTTCGGCCGATCGTCAACGTCCTCGTCGTCGCCATCATCTTCAGCGGCGGCGAGATACGACTCCATCAGGGCATTGACCGAGCCGAGAATTTCCTCCAGCGATGCACTGAGATAGCCGTCATCATTGATGTTGCCGAGAAACTCTTCGCTCAAGAGTCGCTGCCGCGGCGTCAGGTGCATCAGTTGCAGCTGGTCACGCAAATGATCGATCAGGTCGACCCGCTCGACCATCACGGGCTCGAGATACTCCTGATCTTCGTACTGCGACTTGGTCCCACCGACATCGAAACCGTTGAGGAGGATCTCCTCCCAGTCGATCTCGTCTTCCTTCTCCTGCTTCTCCTTTTCCTGCTCTGCAGTCGGCTCCTGCTGATCCCGCTCGTCCTCTTCCGGTTCGAGCAGCTCGAGGAACGGGTTCGTCAGCAGCTCCTGCTTGAGATGCTGTTGCAGGTCCATCATGGGCATGTAGAGCATGTCCATGGCCTGATACAGCCGCGGGTTGATGCGCAGCTCCTGCCGGAGGCCGGCGTGTTGCGACAGGCCGGTCTTCACAGCGTCGTCTCCGCGCGTTCGAGCCGCTCTCGCAGGCGCGCCGTCATGGTCGGACCGAGGTACAACTCGGCGACCTGGTCGTTGAACACAAGCTCTCGCACCGTTCCGGCAGCGCGAACCTCACCCTCGAACATGATGTAAGCGCGGTCGACGATCTCGAACATCTGCTCGACACTGTGATCTGTGATCAAGACGCCGATACCGCGGTATTTCAGATTGGCGATAATGGTCTGAATGTCGTGCACCGCAATCGGATCGACGCCGGCAAACGGTTCGTCCAGCAGCATGAACTTCGGTTCCGTAACCAAGGCACGGGTAATCTCGAGACGCCGCCGCTCACCGCCGCTCAAACTGTAGGCCTTGTTCTTCCGGAGATGTTTGAGCCCCAACTCGTCCAGCAACCGTTCCAGCCGTTCACGGCGCTCCGCGCGTGACAGGTCGACTGTCTCGAGGATGGCTTTAACGTTGTCCTCGACAGTCATTCGCCGGAACACTGACGGTTCCTGCGCCAGATAGCCGATCCCGCTGCGGGCACGCCGATACATCGGCTGGCTCGTGATGTCGGTCGAGTCGAGCACGATCTTGCCGGCATCGGGTCGAATCAGCCCCGTAATCAGGTAGAACGTCGTCGTTTTGCCGGCACCGTTCGGGCCAAGCAATCCGACAATTTCTCCTTGCGACACCGAGACGCTGACGTCCTTGACGACGCGCCGGCGGCGGAACGCCTTATCGAGATGCTCTCCGGAGAGAACGCTGGTCATTGAGATCCTCTCCGCGGCGCTACGCCGGCGGTGTCGCGCCTTGCCGGCATGGCAACGCTGTCGGGCCGGACGGGCGGTACAATCGTCGAGTCCCGCACCGCAGCTGTGTCCCGAGCCCGCGTCAATGCCGGCTGCAGGTGGATTCCGTCCACGTCGCCGAATGCGTCGACCTGTTGAACCGTGTTCGAATCCGTGGTAATCCGCATCGTCACCAGAATCCGCCTGGCGCGGGTGTAATTGATCGACCCCTTGGTCTGCCCTTGTTCCGGCGCCAGCTGATAAAATGACCGCGCGTTCTGAGTCGCCTCGACCTCACGGATCCTGGTCTGCTCCGCGCCGGCTGCGCCGAGCGAAAGAAACTCCACCGCCACCGTGTCGCCCGAGATCCAGTCGCGACGCGAGCTCTCCGCGCTGTCACCGGAAAATCCAACCCATCCCCCGCCAAAGGCGCGGAGAGACGTCAACCGCTGATTGGGCATCTCGACCCGGAGTGAGTCACCCCGAACGAGGTAATCGGTGGACACGAGCGACGGGCGAACCGTCTTGCCCCAGGCAACCACCCGCTCGGGCTGGCGATTGATCAGCTCCACACCGACCGAATCCCCAGCAAGAGTGATGTCCTTGCTGACGAGCTTGGCCGAATCCCGAGCCTTGAGGAGCCGGAGTTCCCGATCCGTCAGGCCAATGTCGATGACGCGACCCGTCAGCGTGAAGCCATCCCGACGCTCGGTCCGCAAAGCGGCCCGGCCGACGAGTTGCCCGCTCTGGCGTCTGCCGGTGTCGAGCCAGAGCGAATCCGCCGACCCCCTGAGGTCCTCGCGTTCGATCGTGACATTGCCGTTCGCGTAAATCACTTCGTTGGCACGAGTGCGCACCAGGTTGCCGACGATCGTGTACGGCGACTGCGCCTGACCGGCAGAGTCCTTCACCACATACCGAACCGTCGGTCGGTTGTAGGCAACGACTTCCATCTCGGCCCGCAAGCCGCGGACTGGGCGAAGATAATCGATTCGTTGGCCCGTAATGGTCGAACCCGACTCGAGGTCGCGATGCAGCACGTTGTTCTGCGCCTCGAAGCGCTCGCCGTTCTGGAAATAGGTACCGAAATCAGCATCGAGCGCAGTCGTCGAATCACGATACCTGACCTTGTTGCCCAGCGAGATGAACTGGACCACGGACCCACCATAGGACGCCACGCTGTCGGCGTACATGTGGATATTCCGCCCGGCGCAGCGCGCGTGGACGTTGCCGCCGGCAAAGTAGTTCTCGGTTCCGGCCATCGGCGTGGTTCGGACCCCCTCGCGGTCGACATTGACGATCTGAAGCCGGCACCGGTCGCTGGGCTGAGCCCGAGGTGCCTGCGCCCTCGGCGTCTGCGCAGAGAGCGATGCGACCCCGGCAACCCCCGCAAGGAGCGCGAACCACATCGCCGACTTCACGGCGCGGCTCCGCTGTCCGGACGCTGCCCGGGGAGATCAAACCCGCCGCGCAACTGAACCCCTTTGGGTTCGACGATTCGCACGTTCTTGAACTCGAGGTCCGAGGTGAAGCTCTTCCCGGTGAGCCGTTCACCGCGAGAGTCGTAAACGAAGGTCGTGTCGCTGCGGAGCTGAAGCAGCGTTCGATCATAGATCAGGCGCGGGGTGGTCAGCCGCCGTCCGTCCGTCGAGACGATCCGGACATTGCCCCGGGCGTCCAGCGACCCGTTGGCAAGGCTGTAGTCTCCCTGCTCGGCGGTGAGAACCGAGGTCTGCTTGCCATCCTCGAAGAAGAGCACCCGCATCTGGCGCAGATCCATTCGCTGCGCCATCTGGTACACATACGCCGACTCGGCGTAGACGTACCCGGTCCGGACCCCGTTCTCGACCATGTTGGTCGTCATCTTGGTCATGAACTGATCCGAGCTGTCGACAACCTGCACCGTCTGGGTTGCCCGGATGCCCGTCGACTGGCAGGCCGCGGCTCCAAACGCGACCAATGCCGCCGTAGCCCATCCAGGAATCCCGATGCGCACCTGAGGTTTGTTGTTGCGACCTGGCATCATACGGCGCCTGCCCTCATCAGATCGTGCAGATGAACCATGCCCCTCAGTCCACCGGCCTCATCAACCACCGGCAGCGCCATGATGCCGTACCGCTCCATGACACCCACGGCCGCCGCACCCAACTCGACCGCCGTCGTCGTCTTTGGGTCCGCGGTCATGACGCCGCCAACGGTCCGCTCCCAATAGTGATCATCGCTTCCCGCCAGGCGGGACAGATCACCGGCTGTGAGCACACCTACGAGCCGCCCCTCGTCGAGCACGGCCGCAATACCGCGCTGGTGCGCCAGCAGCTCCGCGGCCCGCCCCATCCGATCCGTCGGCCGAAGTGAGGCCCCCGGTGGCAGCATCACGTCGCCAACCCGCAGGAGGAGCTTTCGCCCGAGCCGCCCACCGGGATGGAGCGATGCGAAGGCATCGCGCGAAAATCCCTTGGCCTCGAGCAGCGCGACCGCCAGAGCATCGCCCAGCGCCAGTGCCACCGTCGTACTGGCGGTCGGCGCCAGATCATGGGGGCAGGCCTCCTCGGACACGCCGCCATCGAGCACGACGCTTGAGGCACGGGCCAGGGTCGACTCGGCTCCGCCGGTAATCGCCACGATCGGAACCGCCCGCCGCTCCAGCACCTCGAGGAGTCCGAACAGCTCCTCCGTTTCCCCGCTCTTGCTGAGCAGGATAGCCGCATCCTTGGGGCCGACGATCCCCAGGTCGCCGTGCAGGCTGTCGGTCGGGTGCAGATAGTGCGCCGGTGTTCCGGTCGAGGTCAGAGTCGCCGCGATCTTCCGGCCGACCAACCCCGACTTGCCGACACCCGACACAATGACCCGTCCCTCGGTGGCGAGCAGCAACGCGACCGCAGCAGCAAAACGCTGATCCAGCCGCTCAGCGACCCGGCGGACCGCATCCGCTTCCAGCAGCAGCACACGTTTGCCGCCGGCAACGCTCTGCGCCGTGCGGTCCGTCACCGTCACTCCGCCTCCCGCGCTGCGCGATATCGGGCCAGCACCGCGTCCCACTCCCCACGGGCCCGCAACAGGGCCTCCACCACTTCGCGCACCGCACCACGTCCGCCCGGACGGCTCGTTACCCAAAGCGCGGTCTGCTTGATCTCGTCGACGGCGTTGGCCACCGCGATCGGCAGCCCGACCCGCTCCATCACGCCCAGGTCCGCCAGGTCGTCACCGACGAAGGCGGTGTGCGACCAGTCGAGCCCGAGCTCCGCCAGCATGGTCTTGAGGGCCGGCACTTTGCGGGCCCCGGAATCCTGCACCAGGATCGGAATCTTGAGTTCCTGGGCACGCAATGTCGTCGCCTCCGATTGGCGACCACTCAACCACGCCACCGCAATGTCCGTTTCCCGCAACAACACGAGCCCGAGCCCGTCCTGCACGTCGAACTGCTTGAGCTCGGCCCGCCGGCCATCGACCGGGCCGAGGTAGATCGCGTTGTCGGTCAGCACGCCATCGACATCGAGCACGAGGAGGCGAATCTGCCGAGCCAGCGAAGAATCGATCACCCTAGGCGCCCCGCGCCGCATGCCAGACGGCCACTGCGCGTCGAAGTAACGGCTCGAGCTGGTCGAGCGGCCACTGCGTCGCCGCATCGCTCAAGGCCCTTTCGGGGTCCGGATGCGTTTCAATGAAGAAACCGTCCGCACCAGCCGCCGCAGCTCCCAGAAGAAGCGCGGGAATCGACTCGCGGGCCCCACCGCTGGTACCCTGCGGTCCCTGGCCGGGGCGCTGTACCGCGTGGGTCGCATCAAACACGACTGGTACGCCGGCGGCCTCCCGCATCCGCTCAAAGCTGCGCATGTCGACCACCAGATCACCGTAACCGAAGAAGCTGCCCCGTTCGGTGACTGCAACCTCGGCCGCGCCCCCTGCGCCCCGCTGCACCTTGGCGACCGCTCCGGCCATGCCCGCCGGATCCATCCACTGCCCCTTCTTGACGTTGACCGGCTTGCCCGATTGCCCGCAGGCAACGAGCAGATCAGTCTGCCGACTCAAGAAGGCCGGAACCTGGAGCAGATCGACTCCCTCGGCGACCGTGGCAACCTGCGCAGTCTCATGCACGTCGGTCAGGACCGGCAGCCCCGTGGCGCGCTTCACTCGGACGAGGGACTCCAGCCCTTCTGCCATCCCGGGACCGCGTGCCGCATCGACACCCGAGCGGTTGGCCTTGTCGAAACTGGCCTTGAAGCAGACCGCGAGACCGAGCGATTGGCCTATCCGCACCAGACGATCCGCCACGGCGAGCATCACGGCGTCCGACTCGACCGCGCATGGCCCGGCAATCACGAAAGGTTGCCCGTGGCCGCCGAAGCGCCAGCTGCTCACGTGGCGCCGTGGGCGACCCGCGTTTCCGGCGTCCGCTCGGGAACGCCGAACGCCCGCAGCTTGGCCGCCCCGATGAACGCAGCAAAGAGCGGGTGCGGTCGCGTCGGACGCGACTTGAGCTCCGGATGAAACTGGCAGCCAACGAACCACGGGTGGTCTCGCAACTCGATGATCTCGACAAGACCACCATCGGGCGAAACCCCGGACAGCCGCATCCCATACTCCGCCAGCACGTCGCGGTAGGAGTTGCTCACCTCCCACCGATGCCGGTGACGCTCGCTGATCTCGGTGGCACCGTACGCCTGCGCCGCAAGGCTCTCGGGCCGCAGGCGGGCCGGGTACGCACCGAGCCGCATGGTCCCACCGAGGTCGCTCACATCACGCTGCGAGGCCATCAGCGAAATCACCGGCGCCTCGCACTCGGGCTCGAACTCGGTACTGTTGGCGTTCAGGTGACAGACGTTGCGGGCAAACTCGATGATGGCAACCTGCAGGCCCAGGCAGATACCGAAGAACGGCAACTGGTTTTCCCGCGCCCATCGAACGGCCTCTACCATGCCTTCGACGCCCCGGACGCCGAACCCGCCCGGCACCAGCAGTCCATCGAGGCCCGCCAGGGCACGAGCGGCGGACTGCTGATCGGTGAAGCGATCGCTCGAGAGCCAGTGAATGTCGACGCCGACGCCGTTGGGAATGCCGCCGTGGAGCAACGCCTCCTGAACCGACTTGTAGGCATCGTGCAAGTCGGTATACTTGCCGACCACACCGATTTTGACCCGCGCCGGCGGATGGATGATCGCGTCAACCATGGCCCGCCACTCGGTCAGGTCGGGCTCGTGGGTTTCGAGATGCAGACGATCGCAGACCTCACGATCGAGGCCCTGATCGAAGAAGGTGATCGGAATCTGATAAATCGAGGCCACATCCGGGCTCTCGATGACACAGCCGAAATCGACGTTGCAGAACAACGCAATCTTGCGTTTGATATCCGCACCGAGCGCGTGGTCGCTGCGGCAGATCAAGATGTCGGGCTGAATTCCGATCTGCATCAAGTCACGAACCGAGTGTTGGGTCGGTTTGGTCTTGAGTTCGCCGGCCGCGGCAATCCACGGCACCAGCGTCAGATGGATAAAGAGAGCGTTTTCACGGCCGACTTCCTGCCGGAACTGCCGAATGGCCTCGAGGAACGGAAGCGACTCGATGTCACCGACGGTGCCGCCAATCTCGGTGATGACGACGTCGTGTCCTGGCGCGCTCCGCCGAACCGCCGCCTTGATCTGATCCGTGATGTGCGGAATGACCTGGACCGTCGACCCGAGGTATTCGCCGCGCCGTTCTTTGGTGATGACAGTCTGGTAAATCCGCCCGGTCGTAATGTTGTTCTGCTGCGAAAGCGAGCGGTCGATGAACCGCTCGTAGTGGCCCAGGTCGAGATCCGTCTCCGCGCCGTCGTCGGTCACGTAGACCTCGCCGTGCTGGAACGGTGACATCGTGCCCGGGTCAACGTTGATGTACGGATCGAACTTCTGGAGGGTCACCGATAGTCCCCGTTGGACCAGCAGGCGACCGAGCGAAGCAGCAGCGATTCCCTTGCCGAGCGAGGAGACCACGCCGCCCGTGACAAAGATGTACTTCGTATTGCGTGGCGTTCCGGTCATCGCGTGGTACCCTCGGTTGCAAGTGCGTTGATCCAATGTTGTTCGGCCCTGGCCAGGTCTTCCGGCGTATCGACCCCGGGCTGGCATGCGTCCGCAAGCTGTGCAACACCGACCCGGAGCCCGGCTGCCAGGGCGCGAAGCTGCTCCAGCCGTTCGACCTGCTCGAGCATGACCGGCGGCGATGTGACCCAACGAACCAGGGCATCGCGGGTATACCCGTAGATCCCAACGTGCTGCCAGTAGCGCGCAAGCTCCGCATCGACGGGATCCCGAACGGCAGGAATCCGTGCCCGGGAGAAGTACAGCGCCCGCCCCCGGTCGTCCATGACGACTTTGACGCGGCTCGGATCGTCTGCATCGTCCGCAGCGAGCGGTGAGGCTGCCGTACCGACGTCGTCGCCCTGCGCGAGCCGAGCCAGCGCGCCACGCACCGCGAGCGGCGACAGGAACGGTTCGTCACCCTGGAGGTTGAGGATCAAATCGAATCGGGCAAAATCCGGGCGGCGGGCGATCTCGGCCACCCGCTCGGTGCCCGATTCGTGAAGTGGGGAGGTCAGCGCGGCACGCCCCCCGGCCCGCTCCACCACTGCATGAACCTCCGGGGCGTCGGTGGCCACAACCACCTCGTCGAGCAGAGCCAGACCGCAGACCCGCTCCCACACCCGAACGACGAGGGGCTTGCCTCCCAGGGGCTGGAGCGGCTTCCGCGGCAAGCGGGAAGAGCCCAACCGAGCCGGGATGACGCCAAGCACGGGCATGGCTCACAAAGTAAGAGCGCGGCCGACCGTTGTCAAAAGTCGTGCCGCGCCAGAATTCTACTGGTGAAAATTCGCTAAAATATAGCGAATCAACAGGTTAGAAGCAAGATGCCGGGTCGAAAAACCTCCCGATCCGGCCGCTACGGGGTCGGGCCGCTGACCTTGGTCTGGACCTGAACGCGGACCTTGGCCGCCGCCTCACCTGCCCGGGCCGTGGCTTCCTCCATGGCCGCCTCGGTAATGGCCGTGGTCAACTCTGCCATTTCCGTCTGGAGTGCCTCGATCCGCGCCGAGAGAGCCGCCCGATCGGCCGCGTCCTCGGTGCGACCCAGCTCACGACCGAGAATCCGCATGCTGTCGCCGAGCTGACGCATCCGGCGCGCGTCGTAGCGGGCGGCAGATCTGGTGTTGATCTGCTGGTTCCGAATGTCCTCGGCAACCTGGCGAGGCAGTACCAGGGGAACAGCCCGCGACTCGACCCACTTGCCGTCGTCCCCGCGCGTCTGGACAATGATCTTGCCAAACTCCTGCATCGTGCTGTCGAGAGAAACGCAGCGGAAACTGCTGCGCTCGTTCAGTCGAGTCGGATCGTCAACGGTGGCGTGGCACCCGTCCAGCCGGCTCAAGACCGCGAGGTCCGAAAGCCGGACCGTGACATCGACACCTTCGAGTCGATTGGGCGCACTTCGATGGAAGACGGCATTCCGGAACGTACCAGCACGAGCGCCATCGAACGTAAATGGCACGAACGGCAGCGGAACGGTCACGTCGGATGCCGATTCGACCACCCGGACGACCTCCCGTTTCCCGGCTCGCACGATGCTGATGGCCGCGAAGCCGATCACGAAAATGACCAGCGCCTTGCCGGCAATCTTGAGCCAGTATCCTTGCATGTTCATACGGCCGAACCTCCCTGTCCTCATGGACCGGATGGCGAGGGGTTGCTGTTGCTATATGTAACGTAGTACCACACCGGGAAGTTTCACAGCCTCGGACCCCGCCCGATCCATCATCCCCGGGGATGAAACTGTCGGTGCACGGTCCGAAGGTACTCCCTGTCCACATGGGTGTAGATCTGCGTCGTCGTCAGATCGGCGTGTCCGAGCATCTCCTGGACTGCCCGAAGATCAGCTCCTCCTTCGAGCAGGTGGGTGGCAAAGCTGTGGCGGAGGATGTGAGGGGTGACCCGCTCGGTGATGCCGGCCCGGGTCGCCGCCTGCTTGACAACCCCCCAGGCCCCCACCCGGCTGAGCGGCTGCCCTCGCGCATTGAGCAGGACCCGCCCCTCGGTCCGGCCCCGATCGAGACTGGGCCGGAGTGCGTTGAGGTAGACGGACACCGCGGCAACCGTCTTCCGGCCGATCGGGATCAGGCGCTGTTTGTTGCCCTTGCCAACCACCCGAATCAGCTGATCGGAAAGCAGCAAGTCCTCGAGGCCGAGCCCGACGAGTTCAGAGACCCGTGCGCCCGCTCCGTATCCCAGTTCCAGCAGGGCCCGATCGCGCCATCCCATCGGATCATCGAGACCGGGCGCGGCCAGCAACGCCTCGATCTGGCTGACGGACAGGACGGTCGGGAGCTTGCGCCCACGCCGCGGCGTCTCGAGACGATCGCTGGGATCCTCGGTGACGGTTCCCTCGCCGAGCAGGAAGCCGTAGTAGGTGTGAATCGCCGAAACGTGACGACGGATCGTGGCGGGACTCGCGCCGGTGTCCTTGAGGGCAAAGACGAAATCGCGGAGATGGACCCGAGTCACCGCTGCCAGGGTAACAACATCCTGCCCAGCCAGAAACCGGACCATATGCCGGAGGTCGCGCAGATAGTTGTCGATCGTATGCGGGCTGGCCCCGGCCTCCAGCGCCAGGTAGTCGCGAAAACCCTCGAGCCCGAAGCTCCGCTCGAGGGTGTCGTTCATGCCGCTTTTCGCCGACGGCGCCAGAGAACGAAACCGACGGCGAGTATCGCCGCAATCAGTATGGCGACAACGCCAAGCGTCTGGATCAGGCGATTGATGACCCGGACAACCGTTTCCCATTCGTTGCCGATCCGGGTGCCGATCCAGGTGATCAGTGCGTACCAGACGGCGTGGGCCAGCGCAACTGGAACCAGAACGACCCGAACGGGGAGGCGGTTGAGTCCTCCAAACGGCGCCACCACCGAGCGGAAGCCCGGCAGCAGACGCGTAATGAAGAGGCCGACCATGCCGTAGCGACCGTACTCCTTGAGGAGGAAGGCCATTGCGTCCGGCGGCAGCAGGATCCTCCCGATCCGCGATTCGACGAACCGGTCGCCAAACTTGCGAACCAGGTAGTACACGGCCGTCGTCCCGGCCATGCCTCCAGCCCAGGCGGTCAGAAATATCGTGATCGGGTCGTAGTTGCCATCGAAAGAGAGAAACCCCGCCAGGGCGACCAAAAGATCGGACGGCGCGGGGGGAAAGAAGTTCTCGACGAAACAGGACAGCGCCACGAGCCCATACACGACAAGCGGCGGCCAGCCGGCAATCGACTGCAGGATTGACTCGATCATCGGCCTCGGGCCACCGTTGCGACGGCCATGACGGCCACGCCTTCTCCACGTCCGATGAACCCCATCCCCTCGTTGGTCTTGGCCTTGACCCCGACCCGTTCAACCGGAATCCCAAGCCGCCGGGCAAGTGCCTCCGCTATTGCGGCCTTGAACGGACCGAGTTTGGGAGTCTCGAGCACCACCGTAACGTCGAGGTTGCCGGGGACCCACCCGGCCGCGTGCAGCCGTCCGACGACCTGGTCGAGCAGCGCCATCGAATCGGCGTCACGCCATGCGGGATCAGTATCGGGGAAGAGCGTTCCAATGTCCCCGAGGCCTGCGGCCCCAAGCAACGCATCGATGACGGCGTGCGCAACGGCATCGGCATCGGAATGACCGGCCAGACCGTACCGGAACGGAATCCGTTGCCCGGCAAGCAGCAGCGGTCGTCCTTCGACGAAGCGATGGGAGTCGTACCCGAACCCGACACGCACCATGGTGTCCTGCTGTGACTCCGTTCGGCTCAGGCCGCGGTTCCAACCAGCTCGGCGGGCGGAATGATCGAGTAATCCTGTCGCCGTCGATGCGCCCGGTAGCCAGCATCCGTGATGGCGCGCTCCATTTCCCGCAAGGTCGCGCGGTAGGTCGTACCGGCAGAGGAAACCACGTTCTCTTCCATCATCAGACTGCCAAAGTCGTTGGCGCCGAACCGCAGCGCTACCTGCCCCACCTTGAGCCCCATGGTCACCCACGACGACTGCAGGTTGGGAACGTTGTCGAGAATGATTCGCCCCATGGCAAGGGTGCGGAGGTACGACACCGCGTCGGTCTTGACCAGATGCGCAAGCTCCGTTCCATCTGGCTGCAGCGGCCAGCAGATGAACGCCGTAAACCCTCCGGTTCGCCGCTGCACCTCGCGAACCCGAAAGAGATGCTCGATTCGATCGGCGGCGGTTTCCCCCAGCCCATACATCATGGTGACCGACGTCTTCATGCCCTGTCGGTGCGCCTCTTCCTGCACACCGAGCCATTCGTCCGTCTGGGCCTTCTTCTTGGCAACCTGCTGGCGAATCTCGTCGACGAGGATCTCACCGCCTCCGCCGGGAATACTGTCGAGTCCGGCAGCTTTGAGTTCCCGGACGACATCGGCAACCGGCATCCGGAACCGCTCGCTGAAGAAGACGACTTCCGACGGCGAGAAGCCGTGAATGTGAATCGGGTGATGGCGCTTGATATAGCGCATCAGCTCGAGGTACCACTCGAACGGGATGTACGGATTGTGGCCGCCCTGCAGCAGGATCTGCACGCCGCCGATTGCTTTGCACTCCTCGATCTTCTCCCCGATCTTTTCGAACGGGAGAACGTACCCCTCGTTGTCCTTGGGCCGGCGGTAAAACGCGCAGAACTTGCAGTCGGCGACGCAGACGTTGGTGTAGTTGATGTTGCGATCGACGATGTAGGTCACCACCTCATCGGGATGGTGCCGATAGCGCTCGGCATCGGCCAGGCGACCGAGCTCGAGCAGCGGAGCCCGCTCATAGAGATCGAGGTAACTCTTGAACTCGGCTGAATTGCGATCGACCATTACCGCGAGCATCCTTTCGCACCGGCCGCCCGGGTCGGGCTAGGCCGCACTGATGAACGAGAGCGAGCCATCCGGAACCAGCCCGTCCTGTGCCAGCCGACGAAAGAAGTCGGTCAGGCCGGCCAAATGACGGTACGAGAGCGCGTAGTCCAAGTCCCCCAGGTAGTCCCGAGTCACGCGGCGATCGATCCCGGTTGCATCCGCGGCCAAGTCGGCCAACTCATCGAGTCGGGCCAGCCCCCAGGCCCGAGATGCCAGCAGGCTCTCGTGGACCCGCTGCACTGCGCCACGATCCGCTTCGCGGCGCGCGGCCCAGACCGCAAAGACAAAGGGTAACCCGGTCCAGTCTTTCCAGGCCTGTCCCAAGTCGGTCATGTAAGGATAGCGACCCTGGTTGGCCAGCATCAGACAGGCGTCACCGATAACCAGAACGGCTTCATGGGGGAACCCCGCCAGCACATCGAGATCATTGGGCTCGGCGCGCACGGTCGCGAACTTGGGCCGAACTCGCCAACGGTGACGGCAGAGGATCTCGAGCAGCAGCGAGGAGGTCCGGGACGAGGCGGTGCGCAGCACCGTCGCGCCATCGAGTTCATGCACCGGCCGACGACTGAACAGGGCGACGCTGCGCACCGGGCCATCGCAGCTGATCGCCAGATCCGGCAGCAGATGATACGCCGCCGCGTCCCGGGCGTACTCGACCGCCGAAATGACGCTGACCTGCAACTCGGCGGCCGCGAGCAGGTCGTTCAACTCGGCCGCGGTCGCGGTGACGAGTTCGGCGTCGATCGGCACGACGCCGCGATCGATGCCGGTGTAGATCGGATAACAGTTGATCCAGGGAATCCGTCCGAGGCGGATGCTCGACCGCGCCGACGTCAGAGGAAGATCCGTCATCGGCCGTCAGGCTGCGTGGGTTGCCGGCGCTGCACCGGGCACCGGAAGATCGTCGAACGTCTCCCGAACCGGCTGGTAGAAGCTGTCACGCTCGACCGGGCGCTTGCCCGCCCCGCGAATCAACTCGACCAGCCCGTGATACGGCAGATGCATTTGGGTCCGGGCCCCCGCCTCGTGATAGACCCGCTCATACACGACGGTACCTTCGACATCGTCGCACCCGAAATCAAGCACCACCTGCGACATGAACGGCGTCACCATCGGCCAGTGCGTCTTGATATGGTCGATGTTGTCGAAGAAGAGCCGCCCCACGGCGATATTCTTGAGGTCTTCATACCCGGTCGTCGCCGATCCGGTCCGGTCGAGTTCTTCGCCGAGATCGTTGTGATCGGGGTGGTACGCGAGCGGGATGAAAGTCAGGAAACCACCGGTCTCGTCCTGCAGTGTGCGCAGCATTTCGAGGTGCTCGACCCGATCGGCCGCAGTTTCGACGTGCCCGTACAACATGGTGCAGTTCGACCGGATCCCCAGCCGGTGAGCCGCCCGGTGCACCTCGACCCACTCGCGACCGGTCAGCTTGCGTTCGGCAATGGTGGCCCGGACCGCCGAACTGAAGACCTCCGCCCCGCCACCTGGCATGGTGTCGAGACCGGCCTCTTTGAGACGGACGAGCACGTCGTCGATCGATGTCTTCTCGATCCGGGCAAGGTGCGCAATCTCGACCGCCGTCAGCCCCTTGATATGTACCTGCGGGTGCCGCTCCTTGAGCCCCCGAAACATCTCGGCGTAGTACTCGAGCTTGAGTTTGGGATGGAGGCCGCCGACGATGTGGAACTCACGAGTGGGCGGCACCGTCGGCTGCGCAGCTTCGTGATAAACCTCGTCGAGCGTCCTGGTGTAGGCCCCGTCCTCTTTCGGTAGCCGCGCAAAGGAGCAGAAGACGCAGGTCTTGCGCAGCACGCAGACGTTGGTCGGATTGATGTGCTGATTGGCCGAGAAGAAGACCCGGTCGCCATTCTTGCGACGATTGGCCCAATCGGCCAGGGCGCCGAGACTCAGGATGTCGCTCGTCTCATAGAGCGCAACGCCATCAGCGGGCGAGAGTCGCTGGCCGGCAAAGACCTTCTCCGCGATGGGCCGGAGTGCCGGATCGCGAAATCGGGCTGGGTTGGGGGCATCGGCCATGCTATCTCCTGTCACCAAAAACACTTAGGCGGCGCAGCCAGTAATCTAGCTACGCCGCCAGGCCGGGGCGAGTTGAGCCCTTCCGCTACTCCCGATAAGCGCTGACGGCCAGGGTCACGTTGTGGCCCCCGAACCCGAAGGAGTTGGATAGCGCCACGTCGATCGGGCGCTCGACCATTTGGTTCGGCGCCGAGAACAGGTCGCAGTCCGGGTCGGCGTCCGTCTGGTTGATGGTGGGCGGAATCTGCCCGGTGGTTGCCGCCAGCAAGGCAACCCCGAACTCCACCGCCCCAGCCGCCCCCAGCAGGTGGCCGGTCATCGATTTCGACGATCCGAAGATCAGATTTCTGGCATGGTCACCGAACACCTGTTTGACGGCAGATGTTTCGGCGACGTCGCCGAGCGGTGTGGACGTTCCGTGCGCATTGACGTAGCCCACGCGGGCGGGATCGACGGCGTTGTCGGCCAGGCAGAGTTGCATGGCGCGGCGGGCCCCTTCCCCATCGGGCGACGGGGCGGTCATGTGGTGGGCATCGCCGCTCAGCCCGTAGCCGAGCACTTCACCGATGATGGTGGCCCCCCGCTTGACCGCGTGATCCAGACTCTCCAGCACCACCATGGCGCTGCCGTCGCCCAGAACGAAACCGTCGCGACCGCGATCGAAGGGTCGGCTCGCCAGCTCCGGCGCGTCGTTCCGGGTGGACAGTGCCTTCATGTTCTGGAAGCCCGCAATGGCTAACCCGGTGATGGCTGCTTCCGAGCCACCGGCCACAATGCAGTCGGCTCGACCGAGCCGGATCTGGTCGTACGCCTCACCGATGGCGTGCGCCGACGAAGCACAGGCCGACACGGTCGCGAAATTCGGCCCCTTGAGGCCATACCGGATCGACACGATTCCCGCCGCGATGTCCGGAATGAACATCGGAACGAAGAAGGGCGAGACCCGATCCGGCCCCTTCTGGAGGTAGGTCAGGCACTGCTCCTCGAACGTCATCATTCCGCCGATGCCACTGCCGATGATGACGCCGCTCCGCAGCGGATCGGGGAACTTGCCCTCGAGCCCAGCCTGCGTCACCGCCTGGTGCGCTGCAGCGAGCGCCAGCTGCAAAAAGAGGTCGTACCTTCGGGCCTCTTTCCTGTCCATGTACTGCAGCGGGTCGAAGCCTTTGACTTCGCAGGCAAATCGTACCTGCAGCGGACTCGGGTCGAACTTGGTGATCGGCGCAGCGCCGGACTTCCCGGCCAGCAGGTTGCTCCAGCTCTCCTCGGTCGAGAGGCCCACCGGCGTGAGCATGCCCAAGCCGGTGACCACCACACGGGTCGGCGCCGCCACCTATTTGTTCCCCAGCTTCTCCCGGAGATACCGCAGGGCATCGCCGACCGTCTTGAGCTTCTCGGCTTCCTCGTCCGGAATGTCGATGTCGAACTCTTTCTCGAACGCCATGACCAACTCGACCGTGTCGAGGGAGTCGGCGCCGAGGTCCTCCATGAAGCTCGCCGTTTCGGTAAGCTTTTCGCGTTCGACGCCCAACTCTTCGGCGATGATGTCTTTGACCTTTTCTTCCATGTCGCTCATGTCATCCTCAGAGTTAAATGACCATGCCCCCGTCGACCACCAGGACCTGTCCGGTCACATAGCGGGCAAGATCGGAAGCGAGGAAGAGCACCGCACCGGCAATATCGGCGGGCTGCCCTAACCGACCCAACGCGATTTGGGATAATAACGCGGCTTGCGCCTCGGCTGGCAAGGCAGCCGTCATGTCTGTCTCGATGAATCCGGGTGCGATACAGTTGACCAGCACACCCCGACTGGCATACTCCTTGGCCACCGACTTGCTGAAGCCGATCAATCCGGCCTTGCTGGCGGCGTAATTGGCCTGGCCCTTGTTTCCGGTCAGCCCGACCACGCTGGTGATGTTGATAATCCGGCCCGCCCGGCGCTTCATCATGCCCTTGATGACCGCCTTGGTGGTGTGAAAGGCACCCTTGAGGTTGGCGTCGAGCACTTGATCCCACTCCTCGCCGCTGAGGCGGAGGAGCAGATTGTCGCGGGTGAGCCCCGCGTTATTGATCAGGATGGAAATCGGCCCGAGCGCCTGTTCGGCCTGGGCAATGGCCGCCTCGACCTGTGCCGCATCACTGACATCGCAGCCGACACCAACCGCGCCGTCCCCAAGCGTTGCCGCAACCGCGCGAGCCTGCTCGGCATTACGGCCGACCACCGCGACCCTGGCACCGGCGCTGCGCAGCGTCCGAGCCAGCTCGAGACCAATGCCACGAGTACTGCCCGTGACGAACGCCACCTGGCCGGTCAGATCGATTGCGATACTCATGCGAGGAACTTCTCCACTTCTGCCGCGGTTCCCAGGGTCACACACTGGGCTCCGGGCACGATCCGCTTGACCAGTCCGCTGAGGACCGTACCGGGCCCGAGTTCGACGAAACGAACCGCCGGGGCGAGGCCCGCGAGCACCTGAGCGGACTCGACCCAGCGAACCGGCGCGGTGAGTTGCTCGACCAGCAGCCGGCGCGCTTCGGCGGCGGTCGTGACAGGACCGGCAACGGCGTTCGCCACCACCGGATACGCCGGATCCGCCATGGCGACGTCCGCCAAGGCTCGGGCCAAGCCTTCCGCCGCAGGCGCCATCAACGGCGAATGGAAGGCGCCGCTCACGTTGAGGGGCAGCACTCGCTTGGCGCCCGAGGCCTTGGCGGCGTCGCCGGCACGAGCGACCGCCTCCGGATCGCCGGAGATCACGGTCTGCTCCGGGGCGTTCAGGTTCGCGGCAACCACGACGCCACCGCCCGCCGCAGAAGCCTCGGCACACAGGGCCTGGACCTGGGCACCGTCGAGGCCGAGCACGGCCGCCATCGCCCCGGGACGGGCTTGTCCGGCCTGGTGCATCAACTCACCCCGCCGGCGAACCAGGCGGGCCGCATCGACCGCGCTCAGGGCTCCAGCGGCGTGATAGGCACTGTACTCGCCCAGGCTGTGACCGGCGGCGCCGACGACGGGCCCCAACCGCCCGGCTACCACGGCAAGGACGGCCGCGGAGTGGGCCAGAATGGCCGGCTGCGTATTCCGGGTCTCGAGCAACTCCGCCTCGGGGCCGTCCCACATGATCCGCGTCAGGGGAATCCCGAGCGCCTCTTCGATTTCCAGCAGCACGGACCGAGCGGCAGGAAACCGTTCGGCCAGGTCGCGCGCCATGCCGATTTTCTGGGCCCCTTGGCCCGGGAAGATCAGAACGTCAGCTACCATCGGATCACCACGGCTCCCCAGGTAAAGCCGGCTCCGAACGTCACCAGCAGGACAATCATGCCGGGCTTGAGCCGCCCTTCCTGCTCAGCTTGCGCCAGCGCCAGCGGAATCGACCCCGACGAGGTGTTCCCGTAGCGATCGATATTGATCATCACTTTGTCGAGCGGAACGCCTGCTTCGGCGGCGGTGGCGTGAATGATCCGGATGTTCGCCTGGTGCGGGACCAGCAGGTCGATGTCTTCCGGTCGCACCCCCGCTTTGCCCAGCGCCTGATGGCATGCCTGCGCCATCCGGCGGACCGCCACTTTGAACACCTCGCGTCCGGCCATCCGGATCGTGTACAACCCTTCGCGGACGCCGGCTTCGGTCGGCGGCTGCGACGAACCGCCCTCTGGAATGTATAGCAGATTCGCCAGCGAGCCATCCGCACCAATCGAGGTCGCGAGAATCCCGCGCTCGTCGGTGGCCGGCACCAGCACGGCAGCGCCAGCGCCATCGCCGAAGAGAACGGCCGTGTTGCGGTCGGCAAAGTTGGTAATCGAACTGAGCCGATCGCCGCCGAGTGCCAGAACGTTCCTGCTTGCTCCGCTTGCGATCAGCCCCTCGGCGACCGTCAGCGTATAGAGCCAGCCGGGACATGCCGCGACGATGTCGAAGGCCGCGGCGGTCCCGCCGCCCAGCTTGGCCTGCACCTCGCACGCGGTCGAGGGGAGCCGGCGATCCGGCGTCACCGTGCCGCAGGCGATGGTGTCGATTGCCGAAAACGGCAAACCGGCGCGGCCGAGAGCCGTCAGCGAAGCCTCGACGAAGAGGTCCGACAACGCTCGGTCCGCAGGAAGGCGTCGCCGCTCACGAATGCCGGTGCGCTCGACGATCCACGCATCGCTGGTATCCAGGGTCCGCTCGAGATCGGCGTTGGTGACCACCTCGATCGGCGCCGCGGCGCCGACCCCGGCAATCCGGGCGATCGGCTGGCGCATCTAGGCTTGGCCCAACGCCTCGTGACCCGCGAACTCGAGACCGATATGCTGATTCAGGCCGCGTTCGACCGCATGGACCGCAACTCGAATCGCATTCATGATGGCGTTGGAGTTGGAACTCCCGTGACAGATCACCGAGAGCCCTTTGACGCCCAGGAGCGGGGCGCCCCCATATTGAGAATAGTCGAGCGACCGGAAGGCCCGCTGCGCAGCAGGCAGTTCCCAGAGGCCCTCTCCGTCTGCCAGATGACGAATCAAGCCGAGCACCGATTCATAAAACTTGAGTACCACGTTGCCGACGAAGCCGTCGCAGACGACGACATCGACTCGGCCCCGTTTCGAGTGTCCGGCCAGAATGTCCCGGCCTTCGATGTTGCCAAGGTAGGTGAAACCGCTGGCATGTTTGAGCAGCTCATGCGCCTCTTTGACGATGGCCGTTCCCTTGCCTTCCTCTTCGCCCACGTTGAGCAGGCCGACGGTCGGGGAGCGCCGGTTCAGAACGTCGCGCATGTAGATCGAGCCGAGGCTGGCAAAGCCAAGTAGCTCACGAGCCGAGCAATCGAGATTGGCGCCCGCATCCAGCATCAGAACGGGGCCGTCGACGCTGGGCAGCAGGGTTCCGACGGTGGCCCGCTCGACCCCCGGATGGAGGCCAAGCACGATCGTGGACGCGGCCAGGACCGCACCGGTATTCCCGGCGGAAACGAAGGCATCGCTCTGGCCAGCCGCTTGAACACCCAGTCCGACCACGATGCTGCTTTTCCGCTTCTTGCGCACCGCCTCGAGGGGCTTCTCACCCATCCCGATGACCTCAGGCGCATCGACGACGAGAAGCCGGCTCCGATCGACGTCGGGATGACTGGCAAGGGCTGCCTCCAGCTGGTCGGCGGGGCCAACCAGCTGAACGACGAATGTGGGGGGCAATTCCGCCAACGCGCGAACCGCGCCTTCGACTTCCGTCAAAGGGGCGTGATCGCTGCCCATCGCGTCGACGACGACGCGAACCACGTTCGTCAATCCTCGACCGGGAGACGCTTCTTACCGGCGTAGTACCCGCACGATCCGCAGACCCGATGCGGGAGGCGCGGCGAACCACACCGGGAGCATGCCTGCAGCGCCGTGGAGGCGGCGGAATGGTGACTGCGGCGCATCCGCTTGCGCGACTTCGAGGTCTTTCTCTTCGGTACTGCCATGGGATTCCCCTAGGGTGACACGGGCCCGCACCGGCAGGGGCCCTGGTTCAAGTCTGCTCCACAGTGCGGACACAACCCCGCACAATTCTCGCGGCACAGCGGGTACGCCGTGAGCGCGAGACCCAGCTCCTCGCGGACCGCCTTGGAGACGTCGACGTGCGTTACCGGCTCCTCGAGCAGGTAGACTGTCGGATCGTCTTCCAGGTCCGGATTGGCCGAAAACAGCGCCTCGATGGGCGTATCGACCGCCTGGATGAACTCCGTCAAACACCGGCGACAGGTTGCCTTCACCTCGCCACGGATCCGGCCCCGCCATCGGTAATCATCCCGACCGCTGGCCTCGAGCCGACCGGAAACCGCCACGGGCCCGGCAAACTCGAGCCCCAGCCCTTCCCAGAGCGGCGCCGTCGGCGCGAGCGACCCGACGGTCTCGACCGGCCCCCGATGGAGCTCCCGAATATCGATTCGGAGCATAGCCCTTAAAGCTATTCCAGGTGCGGGGTTACGGCAAGCCGAACCGAGGTACCAACCTCCCCCTACCCCCAGAGCCCCGCGCGCTCGGATTCGGAGAAGAAAAAGGCAATCTCGCGCGCGGCGTTCTCATCGCTATCCGAACCGTGCACGGCGTTCTTACCCTTGGACTCCGCGTAGAGCTTGCGGATCGTTCCGGCCGCCGCTTCGGCTGGGTCCGTGGCGCCGATCGCGGCTCGGAACGCGGCAACCGCATCATCGCGTTCGAGCGCCATGGGGAAGCACGGCCCGCTGGACATGAAGTCGACCAGCTCACCGTAGAACGGCCGTCCTCGGTGTACCTCATAGAACGCCTCGGCCTGAGCCCGGGAGAGGCGCACCAGGCGACCGGCGCGAATCGTGAAGCCACGCTGCTCGAGATTGGCCACGATGTTGCCCAGGTTGCCAGCCGCAACGGCGTCCGGCTTCACGATTCCCAACGTCTGACGACCTGCCATGTCTTCTCCCTGACGATACTGTCGATCGGATGCCGACCGGGCTTAGCGCCCGGCCTTGGCTCCCAGCTTTTCGTTGACGAGACGAACCACGTCGACCGGGCGTTCCATCACCCCGATCCCGGCAGCCTTGAACGCTTCGATCTTTTCCGCCGCCGTGCCTGACGACCCCGAGACGATGGCACCGGCATGACCCATCCGCCGACCCGGCGGCGCGGTCTGCCCGGCAATGAAGCCGATGACCGGCTTGGTCAGATTGGCTTTGACGAAGGCGGCCGCATTCTGCTCGTCGGTTCCCCCGATTTCGCCCATCATGACGATCAGATCGGTATCCGGATCGTCCTGGAAGGCGCCCAGCACATCGATGAAGTTGGTGCCGATGATCGGATCGCCGCCGATGCCAACGCAGGTGCTCTGGCCGATGCCGTTCTTGGTGAGCTGGTTGACGACCTCATACGTCAGCGTACCGCTACGCGACACGAGCCCCACCCTGCCAGGGGCGCAAATCTGCCCAGGAATGATGCCGACCTTGGCCACGCCCGGCGTGATCAGGCCAGGACAGTTCGGCCCGATCAGCCGGGCACCCCGCTCGCGAACGAAGGGCATGATCCGGGTCATATCGAGGACCGGCACGCCTTCAGTGATACAGACGATAAGCTTGATCCCGGCGTCCGCCGCCTCGGCAATGGCGCCTGCGGCCATCATCGGCGGCACGTAAATCACGGAGGTGTTGGCCCCCGCATCGCGGACCGCTTCCGCGACGGTATTGAACACCGGCACCGAGCCCTCGAACGTCTGGCCGCCCTTGCCCGGAGTGACACCGGCGACGAGGTTGGTTCCATACGCCAGCATCTGCTTGCTGTGAAACGAGCCGTCGCGCCCCGTAATGCCCTGCACCACGAGGCGAGTCGCCTGATTGACAAAGATGCTCATCGTGCCTCCTGCGCCAGCGCGACGGCCTGCTTGACGGCTTCGTCCATATCGTTGAGTGCCGTCATGCCGGCGCCGGTCAGAATCTGCACGGCCTCTCTCTCGTTGGTCCCGGTCAATCGAATCACGATCGGCACGTTGACGGCAAACTGCTTGGTTGCCGTCACGATGCCGTTGGCAACGTCGTCGGTCCGGGTAATGCCGCCGAAGATGTTGAAGAGGATGACTTTGACGGCCGGATCGCTGGTGATGATGCGCAGCGCGTTGACGACCTTTTCCGGATTCGAACTTCCGCCAATGTCGAGGAAGTTGGCCGGATCGCCGCCGTAGTACTTGACCAGATCCATCGTGGCCATGGCCAGACCAGCACCGTTGACGACACATCCGACGTTGCCGTCGAGCTTGATGAAGGTCAGACTGGCTTGCCGTGCAGCTACCTCGCTCGGCTCCTCGGCGCTCTCATCGCGCAACGCCGCCAAGTCGGGACGCCGATCGAGCTCGTTGTCGTCGATCGACACCTTGGCATCGAGGGCCAGCACCTGACCGTCCGGTGTCGTCACCAGCGGATTGATTTCGGCAAGCGAGGCGCCCGACTGCATGAACACCTGATACAGCTGTTCGATGATGCGAGCGGCCGCGCGGACCTGCTTGAAATCAGAGTAGAGCGAGAGGGCGAGCGCGAGCGACTGGTGCGGAAGGACACCGTAGCGCGGATCGATGGCCAGACGGTGGATCTTTTCCGGCGTTTGTGCCGCGACTTCCTCGATGTCGATGCCGCCCGCCGAGCTGACCATGAACAGCGGGCGCTGGGATTCGCGATCGAGCAGCAGACCAACGTAGCTCTCGGATGCGATTTCGGCCGCCGGCACGACGAGCACACGCTCGACCACCAGCCCCTTGATCGTCATTCCCAGAATCTTCTCGGCGTGGGCCCGCGCTTCATCGGCACCCTTGGCGAGCTTGACACCCCCCGCTTTGCCCCGGCCGCCGGCATGGACCTGGGCCTTGACGACGACCGTTCCTCCCAAGCGTGCCGCAATGGCCGCAACTTCGTCCGGCGTGGTCGCGACGCCGCCGTCGGGCATCGGAATGCCAGCCGCTCTGAATAAGTCGCGACCCTGATATTCGTGAAGGTTCACGTTCCGCTCATCTCATGTGACAATGGACCGTCGGAGGTCGAGCCCCCTGGGCCCGACATGCGGCCCAAAAGTAGCTCATCGGGTAAGCCTAAACAATACCAACACTTACGGCGTAGTCTGCAGGCTCCGAGCGGCCCGGATCAACTCCCGAAGTGCGGCGAAGGCACGACCGAATTCCTGGAGGTCGCCCCGGGCCAGCGCGGCGTCGGCCCGCTCGAGCCAGTAGCGGGCCCGGTCGAGCCGGGCGATCGGATCGCTGACCAACGCATCAGGGCCGAGCTCGCCTCGTAAGTTGCGCCAGGCTTCCTCGTACGTCCGCTGCCCACCGAGCCGTTGTCCCATTGCCACGTTGACAAGGACGATACCGCCCCGCGCATCGGGACCCAAGGCATACCCCGGCTGATAGGCGATCAGGGTATCGCCGATGGCGCCGAAGCGGATGGCAGAGAAGGTCAGCTCGGAACCCGCAGCCCGGACCGAATCGCGAAGCTGCTGAAAGAACGGGAAGCGCTCCCAGCGGGCCTGAAGGTCACGTGGCGCACCAACCGCCAGCGCGCTGTCGACGTTCAGAAACGCTGCTGCTCCAGTCGAATCCGGAATCTGGAGGAGGCCCGCCAGGCGCTGCCCGTTGCTGCGAACCAGCGGAACGAGAAAGGGATGATCGATCGTTCCCTGCATCTGCGGAGCAACCAGAGGATATGATTCCCGATTCCCGGACGCGACTGCAAGGTCGAGCCAGGCCGGTCCCGAGAGCACCTGCGCCTGCGCAGCGGCGGCAAGTGGCGGAACCCCGATCAGCGAGGCCAGCGCGTGAGGCACCTGCTCGGCCGGCTCGACCAGCGGCGCCGCCACGCGAGCCCAGGCCAGGGCTAGCGGATCGGCATCGCGACGAAGGTGCACGCGAGCCTGCCCGCCGTCGGCCCGAACCACACCGACAAAGGCCGCTTTGAGGTAGCCGACTTGCCCTGAGCGCCAGCGGACCAGCCGGCTGACGGGAAAGCGCGGCACGGCGAGATATCCGTCGACGATCCAAATCAGTCCGCCGTCGACGAGAACGGCCCGGGGGCTCTCCCATTCGGCAAACGGCGCCACCCCTGCCAACCGAATCAGAGGATCCAGTTTCCAGGCGACCCGATCCGACGTTTGCGCGCCAAGCAGTTCGCCGGCCTGTAATGACCAGGCCAGTGCCAGACGTCGCGGCGCGCTCGACAGAGCCACTCCGGAGGCATTGGGAGACACCACATACTCGGGTGCCCCGGGGCGAACATCGTGTCGCGCAATCGTCTCCAGTGGGTACGCACCTGGGGTGACTTCATCGCTGCCCGGGCGCAGCGAGACAATGCCGCCTGAGGGGCCGATTCCGTCATCGGGTACGGCCAGCAACTCAGGCTCGACCGCAGTGCTCCGCGTCCGGATCACCACCCAGGCTGGCCAGACCGAATCGGACCGGACGATGGCGCCCGGCCAGGCGTCAACGGTGCCGCCGGTGTCGGCACGAGCCAGGCTTGCCAGCGACGCGCGATCCCAGAGGGACGGAGCGACCGCAGGGATCGTGGCCGGCCGAAACCGGGCAAGGCGGACCCCGACTGCTACCGAATCGACCCGTCGAAGCACCTGCAATTCAGCTGCGGCGAGCGGTGTGTCGGTCGTTCGGGAGCGGACCAGAATGCTCCCCCCTAGCGTGGCGAGGGTCAGACCGACCCACCCGCCAACCGCCACGATCGGACGGAGGCGAATCGCCCAAAGCAGCGTCAGCAGCGCGGCGAGCATCGCGAGACCGGCGATGACCTGGCTGACCGTAGTGCGCAGCAGGTACTCCGCCGGTCCCATCCGGGCGCTGTCGACGGCGGCGAGCCTGAAGGGCTCGAGGGCATAGCCCCACGCGATCAGCAGGGCGGCCAGAACGAGCAGTGAGGCGATCTGGCGGCGCGCCCCGGACAGCAGCCTGATCCGGCGCGCCTCCAGGCGCAGCAATCCGCCAGCCGTAGCCAGCAGCACAACACCAATCAACGCAGGAACCACCAACCCAACGGCCCTGGTATAGAGCAACTCCCAGAGCGGCAGCCCAGCCGCAAACACGCCGAGATCGACGCCGAGCAGCGGATCCGCGACACCAAGTGTCAGGTCCTGCCCGCTGAGGAGTACGATATGGAGCCACTGCCCCGTTCCGCCGCCGACACCGACGCCGACGACGGCCCCGAGCGCGATGACGAGTTGATAGAGAAGCCGTTCAGACAGGTGAGCAAACGGGCGCGGAACCGCGCCACCCTGCTTGACGATGGATCGAGCGATCCAGGCGAAATGCCCCGCAAACCAGCCGACCGCGACCGCAAGGCCGATCAACTCCAGCCCGGCTCGGTACAGCGCGAACCGGGTACCGACCAGGGCGGCGGCCTCCGAGACGCTGGCTTCCCAAAGGCGCTCCGTGGCAAACACCGCCATCCAGCGTCCGAGGACGAGTACGACCACAGCAACCGCACCGGCCCACACCAGGCGGCGCCGACCGGACGGCATCAAGACTACCCCTCAATCCCTCGTTGCCTGAGCCAGCTGCGCATCTCGTCCTGGTAGCGATCGCGAGCGGCTTCGCTGGTCGCTTCGAAGCGCATCACCAGCACCGGCTGAGTATTGGACGCCCGCAAGAGCGCCCACCCGTCCGGGTAGGCAATCCGAACGCCATCAATGGTGTTGACATCGTACCGCGACCCGAAATATGCCGCAGCCTCCTCGACGAGGCCGAACTTGACATCGTCGGGGCAATCGACCCGAATCTCCGGAGTCGCATACGTCGTGGGCAGGTCCGCAAGGTGACGATGCAGCCCGGGGGCGCCGGCGGCCACGATCTCGAGCAGGCGGGCCGCGGCAAACAACGCATCGTCGAAGCCGAGATAGTCGCCGCCGAAAAAGATGTGGCCGCTCATCTCGCCTGCGAGTGGCGCGGCAAGCTCTTTCATCCGCGCTTTGATGAGCGAGTGACCGGTCTTCCACATCTCCGGACGCGCCCCCGCGTCCCGGAGCGCCTGGGGCAGCACCTCGGAACATTTGACGTCGAAGATGACCGGGACGTCTCGGCCAAAGCGACGGACTGCATCCCGACCCAGCACAACCAGCAGCTGGTCGCCGTAGATAATGGTGCCGTGCTCATCGACCGCGCCGATCCGATCGCCGTCGCCATCGAAGGCCACGCCCAGTTCTGCCCCGGTCCGGCGGACCGCCAGCACGAGATCCTCGAGGTTCTCCGGTACGGTCGGGTCGGGATGGTGGTTCGGAAAGGTCCCATCGGACTCGCAGAACAGCGGCGTGACCTCGCAGCCGAGCGCCGTCAACACTTTCTCGGCAATCAGGCTGGCAACGCCGTTACCGCAGTCGACCACGACGTTGACCGGCCGTGCCAGAGTATGTCGACTGACAATGGCATGAGCATAGGCATCGAGGATCGAGCCGTCGACCCGCTCACCGCCCTCCCCTGTCCTCCATGTCTCGGCGACAATGACGTCGTGCAGGTCGAGGATGGCCTCACCGTGGATCGCCTCACCGGCGAGCACCATCTTGAACCCGTTGAATTCCGGCGGATTGTGCGAACCGGTCACTTGGAGCCCACCATCCGCTTTGAGGTGATGGACCGCGTAGTACAGCGCGGGGGTGGGCAGCATCCCGACATCGATCGCCGTTCCGCCAGCTGCGGCAATACCTGCTCGAACGCCGCGCGCGAGCGCATCGCCGGACGGGCGGTTGTCCCGACCAACCGCGACGACCGGAGCGCGACCGAGCTTGGACCAGCCCGCTGACGCAAAGGCGCGCCCGAGGGCGCGCGCAAAATCCGGAGTCAGCTCGCGATCGACCAGACCGCGGACGTCATACTGGCGAAAGATGTTCTTCGGTATCTGCATGGAACGGTGCTCACCCCCGCAAGTAACAGGTCGTGCGGGAGGTCGGGGCGTGGGGCGGGCCTGATGCCCGCCCCATCCGGCCCTCCGCTATTTGCTGACGCGATCCAAGGCCGTACCGGCAAACGACTTGGCGCTGGTATCCGAGCTCTGAATCACCGAGCCAGGCAGCACACCGAAGAGCAAGACCAGGACCACGCCAACGGCGACCGTCCAGCGAACCGGGGCCGGCAGCCTGACATGATCGTGCTGATCGGTCGTGACCGGCGACTTCATGTAGATCGCCCGCACCACCGGAAGGTAATAGCCGACCGACACGATACTGGTGAGCACCAGAATGACGGCCAGGAAATACTGATGTTCCGCCACCACGGCTGACAGAATTGCCCACTTCCCGATAAAGCCGAAGGTACCGGGAAAACCGAGCAGAGAGAACATCGCCACGCTGAGCGCAAAAGCGACCCCCGGCCGCTGCGCCGCCAGACCGGCAATCGAGTCAAGCGTGACTTCGCGCTCGCCCCCGCGGCCCAGCACGCTCAGGATCCCGAAGGTGACGAGGCTGGTGATGACATACGCCGCAAGATAGAGCAACGTGGCGCTTGCACCAGCCTGGCTGCCGGTCCAGATCGCGGCAAGGATGTAGCCCGCATGTGCAATGGAGCTGTAGGCGAGCATGCGCTTGAGTGACCGCTGCGCCAGCGCCACCAGGTTGCCCAGGATCATCGACGCGGCCGCCAGCCCGCCAACCAGCGGCTGCCAGCTGTCGATTTCGGTGCCGAAGCCGACCATCAGGAGGCGAACCAACGCAATGAAGGCCGCGGCCTTGACCGCAGTGGCCATATAGGCGGTGACCGGCGTGGGCGCCCCGTCATAGACGTCCGGGGCCCACATGTGGAAGGGAACCGAGGCGACTTTGAAGCCCATCCCGACCAGGGCCAGCGCGATGCCAATCGCAGCAAGCGGCGTTACACCGTGTGTGGCGATACTGGCCCCGATGGCGGTCAAGGCCGTCGATCCGGTCGCCCCGTAGATCAGGGCGATGCCGTACAAAAGGAAGGCCGATGCGATGGCTCCGACGAGGAAGTACTTGAGGCCGGACTCTGCGGAGACCACGCTGCGCCGATTGAATGCCGCCAGGACATACACCGGAATCGACATCACCTCGAGCCCGAGGAAGAAGACGATCAGGTCCTCGGCGCCGGCCAGGAACATCATCCCTGCCGTTGCCATCAGCAGGAGGGCATAGTACTCCGGCGCGATCAGCGACTCGCGCTCGTTGTAGTCGAGCGAGAGCAGAATGGTCCCGGCGCTGGCCACGAGAATGATGGCCAGAGCGGCAAAGCGATACCCATCCAGCGCAATCATATGGGGCGGACCGATCGGGGTCGCTCCCGACTGCCAGAGCGCCGCCAGGGCCGCTAGGGCCGCCACGATCCCGGTCAGGGAGATCCAGCCTGCCAATCGCGAGTCGGCAGCCGTCTGATGCCGCCAGGCGTTGACGAGCAGCACGACCAGGCTTGCAGCAATGACGACGAGTTCCGGCAACAGCGCCAGCATCACACCGGCGGGCGTCGCGAGGTCGAGGCCGTTCATCGGTTTACGCTCCCAACGGTAATCGGCTGCGCGCCGTCGATCGGGGCACCGCCCTTGGCGCGCATAATGTACTGCTTCGCCGCGGGTTCCATCCGGTCGAGCACGGGCTTCGGATAGAGGCCCATCCAGATAATGCCGAGGATGAGGGGTGCGAGAACCAGCAGTTCGCGCCGATCGAGATCCCGAATCGATTGATTGGCCGGCTTGTCGAGCGGATTGAAGATCATCCGCTGCAGCGCCCACAACAGATACGCCGCAGCGAAAATGACGCCCGTCGTGGCCAGACCTGTGGCGATCGGAAACGCCTTGAACGAGCCGACCAGAACGAGGAACTCGCCAACGAAGCCGTTGAGTCCAGGCAGTCCGATCGACGCCAGCGCAACCAGGGTCAGCAGGATACTGAAGACTGGCACCACCTTGGCAATGCCGCCGTAGTCGCTGATTTCCCGCGTGTGCCTGCGCTCGTACAGCATGCCGATCAGGAAGAAGAGCGCGCCTGTCGAGAAACCATGACCGATCATGACCATCAAGGCGCCCTGGACGCCCTGCACCGACGCAGCCCAGATCCCGAGCATGACGAAGCCGAGATGACTGACTGAGGAGTAGGCCACCAGTTTCTTGATGTCGGGTTGGACCATGGCGACGAGCGCGCCGTAGATGATCCCTATGACCGCAAGCGTGACGACCGTCGAAGTCACGAAGTCACTGAAGGCCACGCTCGGGAAGAACGGAATCGCAAAGCGCAGGAATCCGTAGGTTCCCATCTTGAGCAGGACGCTGGCCAGAATGACCGACCCGGCGGTTGGCGCCTCGACGTGCGCATCAGGCAGCCAGGTGTGAAACGGGAAGATCGGCACCTTGATGGCAAACGCCAGGAAGAACGCCAGGAACAACAGCGGCGCCGCCCGGGTCATGGCCGCCCCGGTCGAGTACTGCAGGAGATGGAAGTATGAGAACGAGACGGTGCCACTCGAGACGGCCGCGATCCGGACCATCACGATGATCGCCACCAGCATGAGCAGCGAGCCCGCCATGGTGTAGATGAAAAACTTGAGGGTGGCGTAGAGCCGGTTCTTGCCGCCCCAGATCCCGATCAGGAAGTACATCGGGATCAGCATGACTTCCCAGAACACATAGAACAGGAACATGTCGGTGGCGACGAACACACCGATCATTCCCGTGGTGAGGATCAGCAGCAGCGCGTAATACGCGGGCTCGCGCTGGGTGATGTAGTTGTAGCTGCCCAGCACACAGAGCGGCATCAGGAGGGTGCTCAACAGCACCATCATGAGGGAGATGCCGTCGATCCCGACGGCGTAGGAAATCCCCCACTGTGGAATCCACGACACGGTGGACACGAGTTCCATGGTTCCGGTGCTGGTGTCGACGGACCACCAGAGGCCGAGCGACAGCACCAGTTCCACGACCGTGACCAGCAACGCGAGCCGCTTGGCCAGTGCCGGAGTGCTCAGGAAGACGGGAATCGCGGCCAGCGCCGGAACCAGCAGCAGCGCGTGCAGGATCCAGGTGTTGTACCCGATCGAGTCGAGAAAGTTTTCCATGGCGCGGCCTTACCGGTTCACGGCGTGGAGGAGCCAGACGGCGCCGACCACAAATACAAGGACGTAGAAGCCGAGCTGGCCGGTCTGCAGCCGACTGCCCAGCCAGCCGATCCCGCGGGCCAACCCGCCGGAACCATTGACACCCAGGCCGTCGATGACGCCCTGATCGAAGAACTTCCAGAGCAGATACCGTGAGCCGCCCACGAGAGGCCGAACGATGAGCGCCTGGTAGATCTCGTCGACGTAATACTTGTTGAAGAGGACCTTGGCAAAGCCGACTTCTTCCGGGGCCTCTTTCGCCACCGGAATCGGCTTCGCAAGCGTCGTCCGATAGCCCGCGTAGAGTCCGGCCGCCGCGATCACGATGGCCAAACCGATCAGGATGTACTCGACCGCGCCATGCGGATGCTGCGCCTGCATGAACACGGTGGCGGGCGCCAGGACCGGCTCGAGCCAGCTCTCGAGCACGTGGTGCGGACCCGTCGGCCAGAAGGCCGGCAGGTTGAGCACACCGCCGATGACCGCCAGGATCGCCAGCACGACCAGGGGACCGGTCATGACCCCCGGCGCCTCGTGCAGATGCTCACGCTCCTTCGCGCCAGTGCGGTTGTCGCCCAGGAACGTCATCGCGACAAGCCGCATCATGTAGAACGCTGTGAGCAGTGCCGCCAGCGCACCCATGGCCCAGAACACATAGTAGATCGGATTCTCGGCCGCGCGACCGAAGGCAGTCGCGAGGATCTCGTCCTTGGAGAAGAAGCCTGAGAAGGGCGGAACGCCGGCAATCGCCAGCGTTGCCAGCAGCATCAGGATGAAGGTGGCCGGCATGTACTTCTTGAGACCGCCCATGTTCCGCATGTCCTGCGCATCATCGTGACTGTGGGTCGCATGATACGCATGGTGCATGGCGTAGATCACGCTGCCCGATCCGAGGAAGAGAAGCGCCTTGAAGAATGCGTGGGTCACCAGATGGAACACGCCGGCCGTATACGCGGCCGACCCGACTCCCATGAACATGTAGCCCAGCTGGGAGACCGTCGAATAGGCCAGGACTTTCTTGATGTCGTACTGCCGCAACGCAATCGACGCCGCAAAGAGGGCGGTCAGCGCACCGACACCAGCCACCACGGTGCTCGACAACGGAGCCATCGCGAACAGAACACTGGTCCGGGCAATCAGGTACACACCGGCCGTGACCATCGTGGCCGCATGGATCAGCGCGGAGACCGGGGTCGGACCCGCCATGGCGTCCGGCAGCCAGGTAAAGAGCGGAATCTGCGCCGACTTGCCGGTGCAGCCCAGGAACAGAAAGAGCGTAATCGCAGTGACCACGCCGCCGCCGACCAGCAGGCCACCCGGCGCCCGCTCGGCGATTTCGCGGAACTCCAGGGTACCCAGCGACCAGAAAATCAGGAACATCGCAATCAGAACGCCCAGGTCGCCAATCCGGTTGACGATGAACGCCTTCTTGCCCGCGTCTGCGTTGGCCTTGTCCTGGTACCAGAAGCCGATCAGCAGGTAGGAACAGAGGCCGACGCCCTCCCAGCCGATAAACAGCACCGGCAGACTCGACCCCAGCACCAGCACCAGCATGAACACGACGAACAGATTGAGGTACGCGAAGAACTTGGCGTACCCGGGATCCGACGACATGTAGCCGACGCTGAAGATGTGGATCAGACTGCCGACGCCCGTGATGACCAGCAGCATCACGAGTGAGAGCTGGTCGACCTGCAGAGAGAGGCCAAGATCGAGGGCGCCGGTTGCGATCCAGGTCCACAGCGTCACGATCACCGGGCCTTGAGCCGGCTGTCCGGCGTAGCCGACGAACACTGATGCCGCGACGGCAAACGCCGCCAGCAGCACACCGGGGCCGACGAGCGTGACCAGCCGCTTCGCGTCAGGCTTGACCAGGGCGAGCGTGCCATTCACCAGGAACCCGGCGAACGGAAGCGCGATGGTCAGCCAAATCCAGGAGGGATTCATCAGCCTTGCAGCAGGTTCATGGTCTTGAGGTCAACCGACCGGGTATGCCGGAAGATCGCGAGAATAATGGCCAGTCCAACAGCCGCCTCGGCAGCCGCGACCGTCATGACGAAGAAGACCATGACCTGACCGGTAAAGCCGTGCGCGTTCGACAGCGCCACAAACGAGAGATTCACCGCGTTGAGCATCAGCTCGACGCACATGAACAGCACGATCGCATTGCGGCGGATCATGACTCCCACGACACCAATCGTGAAGAGGATCGCCGAGAGGATGAGTGAGTGTTCCAGGAGCATCAGAGCTTCCGTTTCGCGAGCACGACCGCTCCCACCGCCGCGGCCAGCAACAGCACGGACGTGAGCTCGAACGGCACGAGATAGGTTCGGAACATCGGCGAAGCCACCGCCGCAACCGCATTGGTGAACGACTCAACCGCATGGACCTCAGCCGCGCCCGGCAGTGCGGCGGCCGGCCCTGACGCGCCGGGAACGGTGCCGAGAGCGGCAGCGAGGCTGGCAGCGGAGGTGCCCCGCACCGCAACGAGCGCAGCAATCAACACAACCCCGAGCAGCGCGGCCACGCCGACGATCGGCCCCTTCTTGAGATCCGACTCCTCGCCACGCCCGAGGTTGAGCAGCATGATCACGAACAGAAAGAGCACCATGATGGCGCCGGCATACACCAGGACTTGCATTGCCGCGATGAACTGCGCGTTGAGCAGGACGTAGATCCCGGCCAGCGCAAACATCGTGGAGACGAGCCATAGCGCCGCCGGCACCGGACTCTTCCTGGTAATACACAGGAGCGCCGAGGAGACGGCGAGAACGGCCAGCGTGTAGAAGACGAATTGGACCATTACTGCCCCCGCGGATCAGCGGGATCCCAAAGCGACGACACCGGATGCGTCTGCGATGTCAGCCGCTCGAGATCATAGACGAACCGGTCCCGGCTGTACTCGGCATTCTCGTAATGAACCCCGACGTGAATCGCCTCTTCGGGACAGACTTCCTGGCAGTAGCCGCAGAAAACGCAGCGGAACTCGTCGATCTCGTAGATCAGCGGGTAGCGGTTGCCCTCTTCGTCCTCGCCGGGCACCAGCTTGATGCAGTTGGCCGGGCAGATCTGCGGACAGAGGCCGCAAGCCACGCATTTGGACCGCCCTTGCTCGTCCGCCAGCATCCGGTGCGTACCCCGCCACCGCGGAGAGAGCGTGTAGCTGCCGCGCTCATCTGCCGTACTCCGCTCTTCCGGGTACTGCATGGTGACTTTCGTGCGGAACATGCTCTTGAAGGTCAATGCCAGCCCCTTGAGCGTCGCGCGGACGTAGCTCGTCTCACGCTCCGGGCGCTTCATGACCTTGACGCCAATCGCCATATGCTCAGCCCCTCGCCGTGCCGATGGAACGGCGGAACGATCCCGACACCAGCGTACCACGGTCGAGAATGAAGAAGATCACGTAACACGCGACCACGTTGACACCCAGGAAGACGAGCGACTTGACCAGCGGGCTGGTAATCCCGGCCACACTTTCGACGCCCCAGATCAGCAAAGCGACGGCAATGATGTATACCAGCGCGAGCGGGATCATGAACTTCCAGCCGAGCGACATCAGCTGATCATAGCGGAATCGCGGCAGCGTCCACCGGATCCACATGAAGAAGAACACAAAGAAGGTCGTCTTGAGGAACATCATTGCGGCCGTCGCCACCGTTGCGGCCACCGATCCGCCCTGATCCCAGCTTGTAAACGGGATATCCCAGCCGCCGAAGAACAGCGTTGCCATCATCGCCGACATCGTCAGGATGTTGGCATACTCGGCGATGAAGAACATCGAGAACTTCATCGCAGAATACTCGGTGTGATACCCGGCAATCAGCTCGGACTCCGCTTCGGGCATGTCGAACGGCAGCCGGTTCGTCTCGGCAAACGCCGCGACCATGAAGACGAAGAAGGCGACGGTGAGCTGGAGCGCAAACCAGGAAAACGGCCCGGACTGCTGGGAACTGATGACCTGGGAGAAGGTCGGGTTGCCGGCCACGAGCAGCACCGGCACCAGGCTCAACCCGAGTGCCACCTCGTAGGAAATCATTTGGGCCGTGGCCCGGAGGCCGCCCAGCATGCTGTACTTGCTGTTCGATGCCCACCCCGCCAACACGATGCCGTAGACACCCAGCGACCCGATCGCAAAGACGAACAGGAAGCCGATCGGGAGATCGATCACCGACAGCGGCATCAAGCCGTGGTACGAAACAGCACCGATCAACGGGAGCTGCCAATCGAAGTCGACCTGAATCGGCGCACCCCACGGAATGACCGACCCGAGCAGCAGCGCGGGAATGAAGGCCATGGCCGGCGCGAGGATAAAGAGAAAGCGATTGGCCTCCTCCGGATAGGTCTCTTCCTTGACGATGTTTTTCAGGCCATCGGCCGCAGGCTGCAGCAAACCGGCCCAGCCGACCCGGTTGGGCCCGCGCCGATTCTGCATCCACGAGCAGACCTTGCGCTCCATCCAGGTCATCATCGCCACGCCGACCATTGTGACCGTGAAGACCACGAGCATCTTGAGGGACGACAGGATCAGCAGCCCCTTGGTTTCGGGCATCATCGTGCAGCCTCCGCCGTCCGGCCGACGACTCGGCCGACAAAGCCGAGATCCTGATAGGTGAGGTCATCGAAGGTAGTCACGGCCTGCGTCAGCTCGGCAAAGGCATCGGCGGCCGTGGCGGGCAGCGAACCGCCGTCCAGCTCGGCCGCGGCGCTCGCGCCGATCCACCAGGTCGGCCGCGCCATGCCCGGAGCACCCTTGGCCTGGAAATACCGCTGCACCCGCTGATCCCGATTGACGTAAGTGCCGTTCTCTTCAACCATGGTGGTCGTCGGCAAGACGAGACTGGCCCGCTCGAGACGGTCGTCGTCGACCGTGCCGATCAGCACGACGGCCCGAGCACCGGCCACGACGGCCAGTTCCTGCTCATCGAGTTCCGCATCGAGCACGAGCACCAGATCGGCTCGCTGCGCAGATGCCACTCCGGCGGCCCACGCTGTCGTGTACCCCAGCAACTGGGCGCCGTTGAGATTGGGAACCCGTTCGGCGCGGAGCGACAGGTCGGGCACGCCGGCGAGCGGCGCTTCCGGGCCCGTCGGCACTTTGACCACTGCCGTCACATCGGCCCGGCGGACCAGCCGCGCCACGGTGCCGAGCGCCTCGGTGGAGGCCCGTCCCGACGCGAGCACGGTAATCGATTTGGCATCCCGAACCAGCCCGGCCAGCCGCGCGATCGCCCCGTCCCAATCGATTGGGGCCAACCGGGCCCCGTCGCGCACCAAGGGAACCTCGATCCGATCGCCGCGGTTCATCCAGCGGTAGTCGAGGCGTCCCGTATCGCACATGAAATGGCGATTGACCTCGAGGTTGGGCCGTGGCCGCAAGCGCACCACCACTTCGTCCCGGGTGTCGACCATGATGTTGCAACCCTGAGTACACCCCGGGCAAATGCTCGCCGTCTTGTCGAGATCCCAGGCCCGGGCTTTGTGCAGGAAGTCCTTCGAAATCAGCGAGCCGACCGGACAGAGGTCGACCACGTTACCCGACCAGGGATGACTCAAGACATGGTCGGGGTCGATCCCGATGAAGGCGCGATCGCCCCGCTCCGAGACGTTGAGCACCGGATCATCGGCGACATTCTCCATGAAACGGACGCAACGGGTGCAGAGGATGCAGCGGTTCGGCACATACAGCACATCGGGGCCGAAATCCTCGACCGGATTGAACCGCTTGGCGTAATCGGCGTAGCGGGTACCCGGCCGTCCTTCCTGGAAGACGTAGTTCTGGAGCTCGCATTCGCCGGCCTGATCGCAGATCGGGCAATCGAGCGGATGATTGATCAGCAGAAACTCGAGCACCGCCTCGCGCGCCTTTTTGGCCGCGGCGCTGTTGACGTGAATTACGTTGCCGTCGGCCACCGTGGTAACACATGCCGGCAGCAGCTTGGGGGCCTTCTCGACCTCGACCAGGCACATGCGGCACACCGCCGGCGAGGGCAGCGACGGATGGTAGCAGTAGTGCGGGACCAGCACGCCCGCCTGCTTGGCAGCTTCGATGATCGAGGTGCCTTTCGGCACGGACACCGACACACCGTCGATCGTGACGTTGACGAGTTCGCTCATACGCCCGCCAGGGCCGGCGCCTTGGCCCGACTCAGGTACGCTTCAAATTCTTCAGGGAACTTCTTGATGCCACTGACGATCGGCGCCGCGCACGAGTCGCTCAGCACGCAGATCGTCTTGCCCGTCATCTGGTCCGACAGGTCGAGCAGCAGGTCGAGATCGGCTGGTTTGCCCTCGCCCTTGAGGATTCGCTCCAGAATCTTGGTCGTCCAGGCCGTGCCCTCACGGCACTGGGTGCACTGCGCACACGACTCGTGCGCATAGAACTTGGCAAGTCGGTAGATCTCATAGACGAGATCGGCCGAATCGTCCATCACGATGAAACCGGCCGAACCGAGCATCGACCCCTGCTCGATGATTCCCTCATAATCGCAGAGGGCGGCTTCGGCTTCGGTGGCCGTCATGATCGGGACCGACGAACCGCCGGGAATGACAGCCTTGAGCCGGCGTCCCGGCCGCATGCCCCCGGCCAGATCGTGAATCAGATCCTTCATCGGGAAGCCCATGGTGATCTCGAAATTGCCAGGCTTCATGACGTGCCCGCAAACCGAGAACAGCTTGGTGCCGGTGCTCTTCGGATTGCTGAGGCACAGCCCCTTGTACCAGGCAGCGCCGCGATTCAGAATATGGCTCACCGCCGTCAGGGTCTCGACGTTATTGATCGTCGTCGGCATTCCGAAGAGGCCCGATTGGGCGGGAAACGGTGGCTTGATCCGCGGATTGCCGCGTCGCCCCTCGATCGAGTTCATCATCGCGGTCTCTTCACCGCAGATATACGCGCCCGCTCCGCGATGCAGCACGATGTCGATCCGCTTACCGGAGCCGAAGACGTTTTCACCGAGCGCGCCTTTCGCATAGGCTTCGGCAACGGCGGCCCTCATGATGTGCCACGGCTCGGTGAACTCGCCCCGGATGTAGATGTAGCAGCGCTCCGCACCAATCGCGTACGCCCCGATGGCGCACCCTTCGATCAGCTGGTGCGGAGTCCACCGCATGATCTCCCGGTCTTTGAAGGTGCCGGGTTCGGACTCGTCGGCGTTGCACACCAGGTAGTGGGGCTTGCCGTCGCCCTTCGGCATGAAGCTCCACTTGAGTCCGGTCGGAAACCCGGCCCCGCCTCGACCGCGCAGCCCCGAGGCTTTGACCTCCTCGATGATCGCGTCGGGCGTCATGCCGAGCGCTTTCTTGAGCGCCTGATAACCGCCCCGCTTGATCCAGCCGTCGTAGGTCCGTGCCTCGGCGTCGCCGAAGTACTCGGACAGCACGACCGTTTCCTTGGGGTGCGGACGATGCGGAAAACCCATTAGGAATACCTCGCCAGCAGGCCGGGGACCTGCTCCGGCGTGACGCTGTCGTGGAAGTCGTCGTCGATCAGAACCGGCGTCGCAAAACCGCAGGCGCCCAGGCATTCGACCTCGACGACCGTGAAGCGGCCGTCGGGACTGGTCGCTCCGACTTCACCGCAGCCCGTTTCGCGAACGATGGCCTCGAGCACCTGGTCGGACCCGCAGAGATGGCACGGCGAGGTACCGCAGACCTGGATGAAGTGTCGACCGACCGGATGCAGGTGATACATCGTGTAGAAGGTCGCCACACCGCGAATGTACGCGGGCGACAGCTCGAGTACGGCGCCAATCTCGTCGATGGCGTCCGGCGAAATCCACCCTCGCCGCTCCTGCACGATCCAGAGCGCCGGCAGCAGGCAAGCCCGCTTGGTGGGATACTTCGGGAAGAGGGCCTGGAGTTCAGCCAGCGCCTCTCCAACGAAAACCGGCTCATACGGTTGCTCCGCATGAGCATGTCCGTGTCCATGCCCCGACGCCACACCACCCAACTGGTGCAGCACCGGCCGAGAACCGGGAGCGCTCATCGGTCGATCTCTCCCATCACGATATCGACACTCGCGTTGATGGCAATGACGTCCGCCAGGAGCGACCCTTCGCAGAGCCGCGGCAGACAGGCCAGGTTGATGAACGACGGCGGCCGGATTCGCCAGCGCACCGGCTTGGCGGTTCCGTCCGAGACGAAGTAGTACCCCAGCTCGCCCTTCGGGTTCTCGATGCCCATGTAGCACTCGCCCGGAGGCGCGGCAACCCCTTCCATCACCTGCTTGAAGTGATGGATCATGGCTTCCATGTCGCTCATGGCGGCCGACTTGGGCGGCAGAATGACCCGATGGTCCTCCGCGTTGAGGGGCGCCCCCTTGAGGCGAGCGAGCTTGTCGAGCGCCTGCGAGAGAATCCGGGTCGACTGATACATCTCTTCGAGCCGAAGCATGTACCGATCGTAGATATCACCGTGCTCACCGACCGGTACGTCGAAATCGTAGTCCTCATACCCGAGGTACGGGCGATCTTTGCGGACATCGTACGCAACGCCGCTGGCCCGGAGCATCGGGCCGGAGAGGGAGTAGTTGATCGCCTCTTCGGCCCCGATCACGCCGACGCCCTGGGTCCGACCGCACCAGATCGAGTTGCGGCTGAACACCGCATCGACCTCGTCGAGCGTCTTCGGGAAGGTGTCGCAGAACTGCCGGAGCCCGGCTTCCCAGCCCTCGGGCACATCGGCCATCATGCCACCGACACGGGTCAGACTGGTCGTCAGCCGTGCACCGGTCCAGGCCTCCTGCAGGTTGTAAATCCGCTCGCGCTGGTAGAAGAGCCACAGGAAGGGCGTGAAAGCGCCCAGGTCGATGCCGGTGGTTCCCAGCCAGACGATATGGGAGATGATTCGGCTCATCTCGCACGCGATCACACGGAGCACCTGACACCGCTCCGTGATCTGAATCCCCATCAGTTTCTCGGCCGCCAGCGCGAGGCAGACATTGTTCGCCATCGGCGACAAGTAGTCGGTCCGATCGGTCAGTGGGATGATCTGGTTGTAATGGCGGTACTCACCGAGCTTCTCGAAGCCGGAATGGAGATAGCCGACATGCGGAATACACCGGATCACCGTTTCGCCGTCGAGCTCGAGCACCAGGCGCAAGACGCCGTGCGTGGCCGGATGCTGCGGCCCGATGTTGACCAGCATGTGCTCGGCGCCGAGGTCATCGCCGGAAGGCTGTCGTGAGACACCGAGCGGCAGCTGGGTCGGGCGGCCCTGCGGGTCGATGCTGGGAGTCGAAAGGGCGACTTCGAGCGTACGCGTCGTCATCGGACTTCCCCCCGCTTCCCGGCCGCGAGCCGGCGCTTCATATCATCCGGCAGTTCGTCGAAGGCGTCGACGATCGAAAGTTCTTCCAGCGAATAGTGCGCTTCCGGGTTGGCCGCCAGCGCCTGCCGAGTCTGCTCCGCCCTGGTGAAGTTCCCGCGGAGCGGAAAGTCTTTGCGCAGCGGGTGCCCCTCGGCGTAGGTATCCCACATCAGGATCCGACGAAGGTCGGGATGACCCTCGAAGCGGATGCCGAACATGTCGTACACTTCGCGCTCGAGCCAGTTGCAGCCCTTCCAGAGGTCCCAGACCGACGGCACCGTCAGCGCGCCGTCCTTGTCGAGCGGAACCTTGACCCGGAGATCCAGCTTGCGACCCAGCGAGCGGAGCTGATACACCAGTTCGAGCGGATGCTCGGGATCGCGGTAATCGACCGCGGTGATGTCGGTCAGATAGTTGAAATCCTGCCCCGGCGTCTCTTTGAGCCAGGCCAGCACCGCGTGCAATCGAGACGCATCGACGCCTACGATGGTATCACCGCAGCTCACGGTATCGTACAGAATGGCCGAGCCGAACTCGGCACGCAGCGCGTCGATCGTGGACGCGAGGGTTTGGGCAGCCGTCATGCGGAGCGGGTTTGGTGGACCGAGTTGCCGAACGGCTCCGAGACCTCGTCGATCTTGGCCGGCGGGATATAGAAGCCCTTGTCGTTGACCAGGAACTCCTGCCGCAGCGAGGGATCTTTCATCGCCTCGCCCATGATCTTTTTCTGGAGCAGCATGATTCCGTAAAGCAGCCCTTCAGGACGGGGCGGGCAACCCGGAACATAGACGTCGACCGGAATGATCGTATCGATCCCCTGCACCATCGAATAGGTATCGAAGATACCGCCGCTCGACGCGCAGGCACCCATCGAAATCGACCACTTGGGCTGAGGCATCTGATCCCAAACCCGCCGAATGATCGGGGCGAGCTTGAACGGCAAGCGCCCCGCACAGATCAGCACGTCGGCCTGGCGCGGCGAGAAACTCTGCCGCTCCATACCGAAGCGCGCCAGATCGAACCGCCCGGCCGCCGTCGCCATGAACTCGATGGCACAACAGGCCGTGCCGAACGGCATCGGCCACAACGAATTCGACCGGGCCCAGTTGACCAGAAAATCAAGCCGGGTCGCGACGTAATTCGGGGATTCGCCCGGCAGCTCCGTGCTGTCGTGACCAGCGGGAAGTGTCAATCCCATTGCAAGGCACCTCGCTTCCACACGTACACATAGCCGACACCGAGAATCCCGACGAAGATGAGAATCTCGATCAGCAGCAGCCCTGTGATGTCCTTGAACTGGCTGAACGCCACAGCCCAGGGAATCAGGAACACGGCCTCGATGTCGAAGATGATGAACAGCATCGCGACCAGATAGAACTTGACCGAGAACCGCTCGCGCGTGTCGCCCAAGGCCGGAATGCCGGACTCATACGGCGCCACCTTCACGGCGGTTCGACGGTACGTCGAGAAGATGTGCGACACTCCGAGCATCATGATCGCGTTTGCTGCCACGAAGGCGATCAAAATGAGGAGGGGAGAATACGACCGAAGCATAGGCGTCCGAGCTAGATGGTCTTCTCGATGCGATCACGCGGCCGGAAAACATCGTGAAAAGATTCACGATGTAGCCTGGGAATCTAACCGGGCGGCCGGACGACTTCAACCCGAACTCGGGGCTTATAACTCATGATACAGAGCGGATTTACACGATCAATTCCGACTGAACTTCTAGTCTTTCCCGAGGAAGCCCTTCACCCGGTTCCCGGCGCGGATCCCGGGCCCCCGAAGCGCGCACGATCAGGACGGGTCGCGAGACCATCGCTCATCGCTATATTCCCCCCCTCGGCGACTGCGATCAGCGAAACCTGCAGGGCGCCCAATCCCCCTTTTAACACGGAATCGCTACGGATGTCCATCAAGTCAGACCGGTGGATTCGCCGGATGGCCGCCGAGTACCACATGATCGAGCCTTTCGTCGAGAACCAGGTCCGCCAGGTCGACGCGCAGGGTCGGAAGGTCATCTCCTACGGCGTCTCGTCCTACGGCTACGACATGCGGGTCGCCCCGGAGTTCAAGATCTTCACCAACGTGTTGTCGGCCATCGTCGACCCCAAAGAGTTCGACTCGCGAAGCTTCGTCGAGTTCGAGGGTGACGTCTGCATCGTCCCGCCCAACAGCTTTGCGCTGGCCCGGTCGGTAGAGTACTTCCGGATTCCCCGAAACGTACTGACCATTTGTGTCGGCAAGTCGACCTATGCCCGCTGCGGAATCATTACGAACGTGACCCCGTTCGAGCCGGAATGGGAAGGGCACGTGACCCTCGAAATCTCCAACACTACCCCCTTGCCCGCCCGGGTCTATGCCAACGAAGGCATCTGCCAGGTGCTCTTCTTCGAGGCGGACGAGGACGATATCTGCGAAACCAGCTATCGAGACAAAGCCGGGAAATACCAGGGACAGAAGGGCGTCACCCTACCCCGACTCTGAGCGAGTACCCGGCCATGAGCTACCAGTACGTCGATCCTGCAATGCCACGAGCCCTCGTCTCGTGGCACAGCCCCGCGCTGGGCATCGAGATGCCACTGGTTTCGTACGGCAACCGTGGCCAGCCCGTGCTGCTCTTTCCGACCGCGGCCGCCGATTACCTCGAGTGCGAGCGGTTCTTTCTCATCAAGTCCGTCGAGCCGGCCATCATGGCTGGACGAATCCGGGTGATCTCGATCGAGAGCATCAATCGGTATGCCTGGATGGATCGCGCCCTGCCGGTCAAGGAACAGGCTCGACGGCAGGCGCTCTACTCCCGGTATGTCGAGGACGAAGTGGTTCCCTGGATTCGGCACGCGGCCGGCGATCCCGGGGTTCGACTGATTGCCTCGGGAGCGAGCTTCGGCGCGTTCCACGCGGCAAACGCGGTCTTTCGTCGGCCCGATCTGTTTTCCGGCCTGATTGCGATGAGCGGATTCTACGACCTGGCACCCGACTACCTGCGCGGCTATTCAGACGACAACTGCTACTTCAACAATCCGTCCTGGTTTCTGACCGACCTCGGTGGTGAGAGCTTGGGCCGGCTGCAAACGGATTGCCGTATCGTGCTCGTTACCGGTCAAGGTGCCTACGAGGCGCCGGACTGCTCCCGCCGATTTTCCGCCCTGCTGCATCAGAAGGGGATTCCGCACACCCTCGACCTCTGGGGCCATGACGTCGATCACGACTGGCCCTGGTGGCGCAAGATGCTGCCCCACTACCTGAGCTGAGAGTCCTCAAACCCGCTGCAACGGTCGGCTCACGGACGCCGTCCGCCAGTTTCCGAGTTCACTCTCCATGATCCGGCTGGCGCGAAGAGCCGCGATACGCAGCGATCGGCTGTCCGTTGCGACGGCAGCATCCATCGCCCGCTCGACTTCGCCTAATCGAATCGCGATGTCGGCTGACCGAAGCGCCGCGGCGGACAAGTCCGATTGACCGACCCAGCCGTGTAAGGCCGCCGCCCGGGCCGGAAAGAACACCGAGAGAACCGCCAGGACGGCGGCGAGGGCCAGCTCGCGCGAAGCCAGGGCTTCCGCACTCCCTCCGAGCCCGCCTGCCAGCCAGTGCGGAGCCCCGACGACGTGAAGCAGTGCAACGACGGCTGCCGCTCCGAACAGCCAGTCCGTCCGAACATGTACCGCGTGCGAGACGCGGCGATACCGAGCAGCGAGCCGTGCGTGATAGGCCCGTTGTGCCGGGATTTCTTCGCTGCGGAGGAAACGCCTGCATGCCTCCGCGTGCGCCGCGGAGTACTGCCCGAAGCCTAAGCCGAGGTCCCGAACCAGCGCCCGGTAGAGCCACCCGGTCCAGCAGGCACGCGGGTCGCCGGGCGCGAGCTCGACCGGCAGACGCGCCGCCGATGAGGTTGCCCCGATCGGCCACAGGAAAGCGAGGTGACGAACTTGCTCAGCAAGCAGGCGATAGTCGATCCATTTCTCGTGAAACCGGCGCCGCTTGCCCCAGAAGGTAAGGCCAAGGATGCCCAGAATGACGCCCAACTCGAGCCAGGCAAAGACGAGGGCCAGCGGCGAGTGTGCGCCATGAGCAATCAGCCCAGCCACTGCGGCAACGGCGGCAACCCACGCCAAGCTGAATATCACAGTATAGGCCGAGCGGTACCGATCGGCGTAGTACTGGCCGAGCAAATCGAGGCGGCCGTGCAGGGGCGCGAGTCGCTCCACCACGCGGGACACCAGCTCGGATGGGGCCAGCTGGCCGCCGAAACGTGCGTACCAGGCACTCCGTGCCGCTGCGGTATAATCGGCTGGCAACTGCGGGCGCCCCCAGAAACGAATCACCCGGAACCATAGGGGCATCGTCGGCTTGAATGCGGCCGCCGCCCGGCTCTGCAACTGCTCGAAATGCTCGACGAACAGTTGAAACGCTTTTCCGAGATATCCGCGGACCGGCCGCTCCGCCCAAAACGCCTCGCGTGCCTCGGCGTCTGCCTGGCCGCTCAGTCCCGACTGGTCGGGTGCCTTGATGAGACGATCGATCCGAGCCCAGAGGCCTTGAAGCCCGAGGGAAACCCCCTCGTCCGGCTGACTGCCCTCCTCGAGCCAGACCCGCTCCGGCCGGCTCGGATCGATCCGAACGATGGGGATTTCCTCGCGGCGTGCCTCGGCGAGCAGATTGGCCGTCCCCCCCGGTCCGCGCCCGCCTTGCCCGTTCCAGATCACGATGAGGATGTCGCTCTGAGAGAGCACGGCGTGACCGAGCGGCTCGTAGGCGTCGTACCGACCCGGCGCACCGTCCGTTTCGATCACTGCCGTCGCCAGACCGAGCAACTCGTCAAACTCAGTATCCGCCCCAGGTCGAGACCAGGAAGGCGCCGTCCAGCTGCCGTCAAAGTCCTTGCGGTACTCCTCGCGGGCATACGGTAGAACGGCTGTCAGCTGGTACCCTTGCCGCAGCCCGCTTCTCGCCACGATCCGATCGGCTCCTTCGGCCAGCCCGGACACGACAGACAGGCGTGCCGCGGCGCCAACCTGGTAGCCGTTGCGCGGGTCCTCGGCAAGAGCCCGAAGGTACGAAGCAAGCGATGCCAGGACGGGCTGCACGGCATTGACGAGCCCAGCTTCGAGCGATCCTGCGGCAGCCAGACCGGCCACCCCGGCGGCCGGCCCGGCCGGCTGCAGCCGGTCCCACCGATGCCCGATGACGCCGATCCGGAAAGCCAGAACCGGACGGCCTGGAGGGGCTGATGGCATATCGAGTACGCCTCCCGAGAGTGCCCAGAGAATTGGAGGCTCCCGGACCGAGCCGTCAAGACCCACCCCTCTCGACGCTCGAATGCGGCGGCGGTATTGTAGGAGACCTCACTATGTCACACGCGGTCTTCGTTTCGTATTCCAGCCACGATCAGGCAACGGCTGCTCAAGTCGTCGCCGAGCTCGAGGCGGCTGGGATCCGATGCTGGATTGCCCCGCGCGACATCAAGGCGGGCGACGTCTGGGCTCACGCCATCGTCGACGCGATTGCCGCTGCGCGCGTCTTCGTTCTGGTATTCTCAGCCCACGCCAACCGGTCGGGGCATGTGCTCAATGAACTCGACGCCGCCGTCCGCCGTGGTGCCACCGTCATCCCGGTTCGGATCGAGAACGTGATGCCCGATCGCGCCATGGAGTATCATCTCCAAAGCCGCCACTGGCTCGACGTCCTGGAACCGAATCGCCCGCAGGGGTTGGCCAACCTCAAGCAGGCCATCTCGACCGTTCTGGGCGACGGGAGCCGTCGGGTCGACGAGCTGACCAGAATTGGACCGCTGCCCCCTCCTCCCCAGCCCCCCCCGCGATCGGTACGGCGGAGTCGGCTTCCCTTGCTGGCGGCACTTGGTGTTGCGTTGCTTGCGATGGCCGGGTTCGGGTTCTGGCGCCTGGCCGCGGCGCGGGCCGGTCCGGTCTTCACACCGTTCGATTTCCGCGCGAGCACGGCGGGGTCGGAATTCCGCACCACGATTCGTCCGACCCGGCTTCGCTTCTTCGAAGGTCCGCAGCAAACGCCCGTGTTCAATCAGCGACGGTACGGACTGCGCTTCACCGCTGCCCAGACTCGCTACATCTATACCGAGGTGACGCTCGAGCTCGATCCGCCCGGTCGACCGATCTATGTCCCCCTCGCCTGCACCATTTACGGACCGACGGCCGACAACATCGAAGCCACCTTTACGCTCGGAAACCGGATCGCTGGTGACGCCTCGAGCTGGTACAACAGCTACGGCTGGGGTCGCGACCCGGCTGGCGCCTGGAAACCGGGATCATACCGGGCGGAGTGCCTCTACGGCCAAAAGGTCGTCGCACGCGCCGGCTTCGAGGTCTTGGAATAGCTCGAGTCAGGGGGTAAGGCGGTAGATCAGCAGCGCGGGGTCAGGCGGGTTCTTCGCCGCAAAAAGGTAGAGCTGGCCGCCGATCCGGGCGAGCGAACCGGTATGGAGACCCGCCGCGACAGACACGCTGGCTTGGAGGGCCGGCTTGGACGGATCGGCGAGATCGTAGACCTGAAAGCCCGCGCCTGGCAATCGCTCGGTTGTCACGACTAGTGTCCGTCCATCGTCACTCACTTCGAGATCACTGACCGTCCGGACATCCGCAACGCGAACCGAGTCGACCAGCACGGGCGCGCCTGCTCCGGCAACGCGCCAGACATTGATGACGTCGCCGAAGCCGGTACCATTCCGGGCCGTTCCGCCCCAGGTCCCGGTATAGGCGTACTGGCCTCGAACCCAGAGATCCGACCCCCAACGATTGGGCAGGTTTCGCCCACCGCCCTGCGGCTGGAGCGTCACCGGATCGAGTCGCCAGAAGCCATCAACCATGTCGTTGACCCAGAGCGACCCGTTAGCGAGCATCACCCCCCATACGTAGCTGCCGAAGGCAGCACCACTCGGCGTTCGGGCAATGATTCGGCTGGTGAGATCGCCTGCCAGCGTTCCTGAGACATCGATGGCAACGACACCCGCGTTGTACCAGGCGGCGTAGAGCACCTGACGAGCTTCGTCCATCCAGAAGTTGTGCACCCCGGCACCCGGAATGCGCAGCGAAGCCACCTCTCGCGGCTGGGCAAGGTCGGCAACGTCAATGACGTAGAGATCGCCCGAAGCAGAAGAGAAGAGCGTTCCGGGCCCTTCCTGTCCGACGAAGACATAGCGCTTCTCCCCGGACACGGGGTTGTGGAACCACCAGGCATTGTGAACCGCCGGACCGCCGGGAACACCGTTGCCGCTGGGCACGATTCGGCTGATCTCGACCGGGCTGGATGGCGATCCGCCACGCCGACCATCGCCGACGTCGAAGATGATGAGGCCGGTGTTCCACGCCGAGACGAAGGCCAGACCGTCGCGCACGAAAGTGTCGTGAATGCCGTACTCGGGAGGAATCGGAACCGTCGCGACCAGTTCCGGATTGCGGGAAATACCAGGATCAGGATCCGGATCGGTAGGCGAACGAGCGCATCCCACGGGGGCCGCTGCGATCGCCAGGAGGGTGACGATCGCCAGCGGGCGGCTCGGCACGGCGCCTATGCGCCGTCGCTGCCGTTCCGCGCGTCGTTGCGGGCCAACGCCGACCCTTTGACGAAGTCCGCGTTCATCCGGGCAATCGCCCATACCCCGATCTCCTTCGGGCAGGCGGCTTCGCATTCACCATAGTTGCTGCAGCCACCGAACTCTTCGATATCCATCTGCGTGACCATTGCAAGGGTCCGCCGATACCGCTCCGGCTGCCCCTGCGGCAGCAGCCCGAGATGGCTGACCTTGGCGCCGACGAACAGCATCGCACTGGCGTTGGGACAGGCCGCCACGCACGCTCCGCAGCCGATGCACTGAGCCACGTCCATCGCTCGATCGGCCGCCTCTTTCGAGATCGGCACCGAGTTGGCGTCCGGTGCGTTGCCGGTCGCGACGCTGACATAGCCGCCCGCCTGAATGATCCGATCGAGCGCCGAGCGGTCGACCGCGAGGTCCCGCACGATCGGGAAGCCGCGCGCACGGAACGGCTCGACCGTGACCGTGTCACCGTCGGAGAAGGACCGCATATGGAGCTGGCAGGTGGTGGTCGCTTTGTGCGGACCATGCGGCACCCCGTCGATCACCATGCTGCACATACCGCAGATACCTTCGCGGCAATCGTGATCGAACGCAATCGGATCACGCCCCTCCTCGATCAGCCCTTCGTTGACGACGTCCATCATCTCGAGAAACGACATGTCGGGACTGACATCGTTGGCGATATGGGTCTCGAATCGGCCCCCGCTGTTCGGGCCTTCCTGGCGCCAGACTTTCAGAGTAATTCGCATCGGCTACTTGTAGCTGCGGGTTGCAAGCTTGACGTTTTCGAACTCGAGCGGCTCCCGATGCAGCGCTGGAGCCTGGTTGTCGCCCCGATACTCCCAGGCGGCAACGTAGCAGAAGTTCTCATCGTCCCGCTCGGCCTCGCCGTCGGGGGTCTGATGTTCGGTTCGGAAATGGCCGCCGCACGACTCCTCCCGGTGGTGAGCATCGCGGCACATCAGCTCCGCAAACTCCAGGAAATCAGCCACCCGGCCGGCCTTTTCGAGCGCCTGATTGAACTCCTCGCCCCGCCCGGTGACCCGAACCGAACGCCAGAACTCCTCGCGGAGCCGGGGAATCTCCGCCAGCGCATGCTGCAGGCTTCCGGCGGAGCGTGCCATCCCGCAGTCCTCCCACATGATCCGGCCGAGTTCGCGGTGAAATGAGTCGACCGTGCGGTTGCCGTTGACGTCGAGCAACCGACTGATTCGCGCCGCAGCATCCCGCTCCGCAGCCCGCGCCTCGGCGCCATCCGCGCGCCAGGATCCGGGTTTGACCCCCGCGAGGTAGTTGCCGATGGTGTACGGGATGATGAAGTAGCCATCGGCGAGTCCCTGCATCAGCGCGCTGGCACCGAGGCGATTCGCCCCGTGATCCGAGAAGTTGGCCTCGCCCAGAACGAAGAGTCCGGGCACGCTGCTCATCAGGTTGTAGTCGACCCACAACCCGCCCATGGTGTAGTGAACAGCCGGGTAGATTCGCATCGGGACCCGATACGGATTCTCACCGGTGATCCGTTCATACATGTCGAACAGGTTGCCGTAGCGCTCGCGAATCTTGTCTTCACCGAGTCGACGAATCGCATCGGCAAAGTCGAGGTAGACACCGAGTCCGGTCTCTCCGACACCGCGGCCCTCGTCACAGACTTCCTTGGCCGCGCGCGACGCGATGTCCCGGGGGCAGAGGTTCCCGTAGCTCGGATACTTGCGCTCGAGGTAGTAGTCGCGCTCGGACTCCGGGATGTCGCTGGCCGCCCGCTTGTCGCCGTGGGCCTTGGGAACCCAGACCCGACCGTCGTTACGAAGCGACTCACTCATCAGGGTGAGCTTCGACTGATAGTCGCCGCTCATCGGAATGCAGGTCGGGTGGATCTGGGTATAGCACGGATTGCCGAACGCTGCGCCACGCTTGTAGGCCCGGAAACTGGCCGTGACGTTGGAGCCCTTCGCGTTGGTCGAGAGATAGAACACGTTGCCATACCCGCCGGTGGCGAGCACCACGGCGTCGGCAAAGACCGACTCGACGTTGCCCGTCACCAGATTGCGGGTCACGATTCCGACGGCCCGGCCGTCCTCGACGATCAGGTCGAGCATTTCGGTCCGGTCGTGCATGGTGACCGTACCGGCCGCAACCTGACGCTCGAGCGCACTGTACGCACCGAGCAGGAGCTGCTGGCCGGTCTGCCCGCGGGCGTAGAAGGTCCGGGAAACCTGCGCACCACCAAACGACCGATTGGCAAGCAAGCCACCGTACTCGCGGGCAAATGGCACGCCTTGCGCCACACACTGATCGATGATGTCGACACTGACCTGGGCCAGACGGTAGACATTGGCCTCGCGGGCCCGGAAGTCGCCGCCCTTGACCGTGTCGTAGAACAGCCGGTAGATGCTGTCACCGTCGTTCTGGTAGTTCTTGGCTGCGTTGATCCCGCCCTGCGCCGCGATGCTGTGAGCCCGCCGCGGCGAGTCCTGAATGCAGAAGCAGCGAACCCGATAGCCCAGCTCGCCAAGCGAGGCGGCGGCCGCCCCGCCCGCGAGGCCGGAGCCGACGACGATGATCGAGTATTTCCGTTTGTTGGCCGGGTTGACCAGCTTGAGGTCGAACTTGTGCCGATCCCATTTCTGCTCGATCGGCCCGCTCGGGATCCGTGCGTTCAATTCCATGTCAGTTACCGAACCATCCCGAAGACGATCGCCAGCGGCACCGCCGCAAACCCAACGGGAACCACAACCGACAGCAGCCAGGCGAGCTTCCGCCGAGTCGGATTCAGATTGGGGTGGTTGGCTCCCACGGTCTGGAAGAGGCTCCAGATGCCGTGATGGAGGTGAAAGGCCAGCGCAAGCATGGCGACCACATAAAACACCGCAACCCAGACAATGGAGAAGCTGCGTACCACGTTCTGGTACACGTCGCCGCGCACGAATTGCGCAGCAAGAACATCTCCAGTGGTGAGGTGAAGAATATGAAAGACGATGAAGACGACGAGCAGCACGCCACCGATGCGCATCCCGCGTGCCGACCAGGTCGAGGCCTGGGCTTTGAGCCCGGCATACCGCTCCGGACGCGCCGCTCGAGCCAGCCGCGAGAGCGTGTAGGCTGCGTGAATGTGGAAGATTGCGGCTACCAGCAGGATGACCCGCACGGTCCAGACCAACGGCAGGTTGCTCTGGAGCATGTGGGCGTAGTCGTTCATGGCCTGCTGGCCCCGGAAGACCAGCAGGTTACCGACCATGTGAACGACGATGTACCCGACCAGGATGATCCCGGTTACCGCCATGACGATCTTGCGGCCGATCGTCGAAGCGTAGAATCGAAGCAGCCAGTTCCCCGCTGGCGCAGGTCTCGCGCCCGCGACCGTCAAAGGCCGACGACGGTCTGGAGCGATCGAACCTGCTCAGCCGAGGCGTGCAGGTCCTTTCGCTCCTGCTCGGTCAGCGTCACATCGATGATCTGCTCCAAGCCACCCCTCCCCAGCTTGCACGGCACGCCGCAGTAGACGTCGGTGAGCCCGTACTCGCCCTGCAACCAGGCCGCACTCGGCAGAATCCGCTTCTTGTCGAGCACGATGGCCTCGACCATCTGAACCGCGGCCGCACTCGGTGCGTAGTAGGCCGAACCCGTCTTCAGGTGCTTGACGATCTCGGCGCCCCCATTCCGGGTCCGGTCGACGATCTTCCCCAGGGTATCGGCATCGAGCAACTGGGTGATCGGAATGCCCGACACGGTGGTGTAGGAAATCAGGGGGACCATGGTATCGCCGTGACCGCCCAGCACCATCGCCTGGATGTCCTCGACGGACACATTGGCCGCTTCGGCCAGGAACATGCGGTACCGAGCCGTGTCCAGCACACCCGCCATGCCGAGCACCCGCTCGCGCGGGAAGCCGCTGGCCTTCATGGCGACGTAACACATTACGTCGAGCGGATTCGACACCACGATGATGATCGAGTTGGGTGCCACCCGCGCAATCTCGGCCGAGACGGACTTGACGATTCCCGCGTTGGTCTTGACCAAATCGTCCCGGCTCATCCCGGGCTTCCGAGCTATGCCCGCGGTGACGACAAAGAGCTCGGAGTCGCGCGCGGCCTCGTAATCGTTGGCCCCATAGATCCGCGCGTCGTAGCCTTCGATCGGGCCCGACTGCCACTGATCCAGCGCCTTGCCCTGCGGCACGCCCTCGACCACGTCAACCATCACGATGGTCCGAGCGAGGTTCTTCTCTGCCAAACGTTGAGCGGCAGTGGCACCTACGTTGCCAGCGCCGACGACAGTAATCTTGTTGAACATAGGCCTGTAATTTTCTGTGAGGTCGGTCGGCAAGTCAGCAATCGGCCTCGGCAGGCCGATCGGTCCGACACGGCGGAAACATAGTAATACGAATAGGTTGGTCCAAGGGACCGAGGCGCTTACTTCGCTCGCCGCGAAGATCGAGAAGGACCGGCCGGAGCGACCCCTTCCACCCCCAGCTGACGAATCCCTTCGTAGAGCACGATACCCACCGCGGTTGCCAGATTGAGGCTCCGAACGCCCCGGCCCGGCATTGGGATGGTATAGCAGCGATCCGGGTGCTTGGCCAAAATCCGATCAGGCATGCCGCCAGTCTCGTTCCCGAACACGAGACAGCTGTTGGTCCGGTACGGCGCCTCCCAGAAGGGCCGTTCCGCCCGGGCCGAGAAATAGAGGCAGCGCTCCCGACTGATCGCGTCGCGGAACCCGAACCAGTTCGCGTGAACCCAGAGGTCCACATGGGGCCAGTAGTCGAGCCCGGCCCGGCGAACCTGCGCGTCGTCGACGGAAAACCCGAGCGGCCCGATCAAATGGAGCGCGACATCGGTGGCGGCGCACAGACGTGCGATGTTCCCGGTGTTGGGCGGGATCTCCGGCTCGATCAACGCGACGTGCAGGGTCACGGGCGGCCGCTAGCCTCCGCGCGTGTGCATTTCGCGTCGCGGATCGGCGCGCAGGCCATCCAGCGCGTAGAGCGCGCCCCGACGCGGCTCGGCCAGCCGGTTCTCCGCGCCGCGATCCATCCGAGCCTGCCAGACTCCGGTGATCAGCAGCCGGAGGTCGCCGTCGGTTGCCCCATCGCGAAGCGGTGTCCTCAGGTCGAGTCCGTCGTCGGCGTAGAGGCACCGGAACCAGGTGCCGTCCGCCGTGATTCGGCTCCGGTCACACTTGCCGCAGAAGGGGGCCGTGGTCGACGCAATGATTCCGAAGACGCTCCCATCCTCCAGCCGGAACTGCTCGGCCGGCGCACCGCCGCGGCCGTCGAGCGCCACCACCGGACCGAACGCCTCGGCAACGACCCGAAGAATCTCCTCGCGGGGCACGACCGCCCCTTCGCGCCAGCCGGTCGCGCCGCCCACATCCATGTATTCGATGAACCGCAATTCCAGGCCCCGTTCGCGCGCGTAGCTGAGCAGCGGCACCACCTCATCATCATTGTAGCCGCGAATCACCACCGTATTGAGTTTGACGCTGAATCCGGCTTCGACAGCTGCGGCGATGCCCTCGAGAATGGCGCTATGACGGTCGGATCGGGCAAAGAGCTTGAGACGGGCCGGATCCAGCGTGTCGAGGCTCACGGTAATGCGGCCGAGACCGGCTGCCGCCAGTGCCCCAACCTGTTCCGCCAGCAGAATCCCATTGGTGGTGAGCGCGATGTCCTGGATCTCAGGGCGCGCCGACAGCAGCGCGACCAGCCGGTCCAGATGCTGCCTGAGCAAGGGTTCGCCGCCCGTCAGCCGGACCTTGCGCGCGCCCAGACCGGCAAAGACGCCAGCGAGACGATCGAGTTCCTCGAACGTCAGGATCGAGGCGCGGGGCAACCAGACATAGTGATCGTTAGGCATGCAGTAACCGCACCGCATGTTGCAGCGGTCGGTTACCGACAACCTGAGACTGCCAAGCGGCCGCCCCAGCGCGTCAAGCAGGCTCATTCGTGCGGCAATTGGGTCAATACCGGGTACGCACCACTCGATGATGTCGGATCGACCCATACCTCGGCGCCATCGTCGTACCGTTCACGTTTCCAGATCGGAAGCCGGGACTTGATTTCCTCGATCACGAATCGGCACGCGACAAAGGCGTCATTGCGATGCCCGCTGGCCACGGCAATGGCCACGGCCGCATCGCCGACCGAGAGCAAGCCAAGACGGTGAGTTGCGGCGACGCGAACGGACCAGAGTCCCTCTGCCTCCGCCACGATCGACCGCAAACGTTCCGCAGCCATTGGCTCGTACGCGGTGTACTCGAGTTCCGTGACGGTGCGTCCGTCATGATGGTTCCGAACGATACCGAGGAAGGTGGCAACCGCGCCGCGATCGGGGCCCTCGACGTTGCTGATGAGCGCGTTCAGGTCGATCGGCTCACGGGTTAAGGGGTCCATGGTTTACCCTCCGGCCATAGGTGGAAGGAACGCGATCTCGTCACCTGGCTTCGGCGCGTAGTCCATCTCGACCTGCGCCAGGTTGACTGCGACGAAAGGACGGAATGGAAGGGTAGCGCCTCCCGGAAGGCCCCGAACGTAAGTGACGAGATCACCGATAGTTGCGGCAGCCGACATCGGCACCTCGAGTCGATCGGCTCCGAGGACGTCTGCATACCGCGCAAACATGAGTACGGTGAGTGAAGAGTTCATAGTCAGATAATGTGCGTCATGGGGTCGGACGGCAAGGCGTCAGGCCGCAGGGCATGAAAATGGGGTCGGCGTGCCATGACGCCGACCCCGCAATCGATCGAAGGGCGACACTCGAGCGTCAGCCGAGGTCCTCGCTGCGAAGGTTCGGACTTTCGTCGCTTTCCTCCGCGACCAAGGCCCGTAACTCCTTGCTGGGCTTGAACACAGGCACGGGCCGCGCAGCCACTTCAACCGGATCGCCGGTGCGCGGATTGCGCGCCATACGCGTCTTCCGACGACGGATCTTGAAGGTCCCAAAGCCGCGGACTTCGATGTTGTGCTGTTCTTTGAGCGCCAGCTTGATCGAGTCGAGAAACGCATCGACGACGCGAGCGCAGTCCTTCTTGGAAATGAGCGGTCCTGCCGTGCGAGCCATCGCCGCAGTGACCTGCTCCACTAGATCGGCCTTCGTCATGCTCCCCCCTTCAGGGTCACAACGAGCGTCGACCCCCGACAGAATCGACGCTGCTTGGCGACCGATACTATGGCCTTAACCCTTGTGTGTCAAGGGGTTAACGGTTTGTGAAGCCATCAGGGTCAGAAATTCCTGGAAGTGCGGGAACGCGTCATGCGGGCCCGGAGCAGCCTCCGGATGGTACTGAACGGCAAAGATTGGGAGCTTGCGATGGCGCAGTCCCTCGACGGTGCCGTCGTTCAGGTTGATGTGCGTCACGGCAACATCTGGCGCCCCCGGAACCCCGTCAGCGCCCCCCTCGACCGCGAACCCGTGGTTCTGGGAGGTGATCAGCACCCGCCCGGTTGCGAGATCCTGCACCGGGTGATTGCCGCCCCGGTGACCATAGGGAAGCTTGACGGTACGACCTCCGAACGCCCAGCCCAGGAGCTGGTGCCCCAGGCAGATGCCAAACGTCGGAACACCGGTGCCCGTCAGCGCACGGATGTTCTCGATTGCCTGGTTCAGGGCTCCCGGATCGCCGGGGCCGTTGGAGAGAAACAGCCCGTCCGGCTTCTGAGCCAGCACATCTTCCGGGGGCGTATTTCCGGGCATGACCGTTACCCTGCAGCCGGCTTCCACGAGCATCCGGACGATGTTGCGCTTCATGCCGAAATCGAGCGCCACGACATGGGGGCGCTTGTCGCTCCCCTCCTGGTAGACCTCGCGAGTGCCCGCCGTGGACGCAAGGTCAAGTCCGGCCATGCCCGGCGAGCCCAGGAGTGCCGCGCGCAGATCGTCGGTTGGTTCGAGTCCGGCCGCAATGACACCCCGCATCGCTCCGCGCTCCCGCAGGTGCCGGGTCAGCCGCCGGGTGTCCACGCCTTCCAGAACCGGAATGTCGGACTCAGCCAGCCAGTCCGAGAGGCCTTTGGTCGCACGCCAATTCGAGTGGGTCTGCGACAGTTCGCGGACCACGACACCGGCAATCTGGGGCCGGGCCGACTCCAAGTCGATCTCGTTGACACCGTAGTTCCCGATCATGGGCGCCGTCATCACGACGATCTGACCGATGAAACTCGGGTCGGTAAACGTCTCCTGATACCCGGTGTGGTTGGTGGTAAAGACCACCTCCCCGTAGGCCGGGCCAAGGTCATATCGGGTGGTGCCGGCGAACCAGGCGCCATCCTCGAGCAACACAAACGCGGGGCGCTCGGTCATCCGAGCGCCCCGGTCATAACAAACAAGTTCACCATCTCGCCTAGTTCGTGGCCGGAGGAGTGATAGGAGCGGGCGTCGTCGCCGGCGCTTCGCCAATGGGCGGGGCCGTGATCGGTGCCGGCGCATTCCTGAGCTGCTGCTGCACCGCGGAGGTCCCAACGGTGTTGCCGCCTGCCATGAAGGACAGAACCAGCGCGAGGAACATGAAGATGCCCCCGGTCCACCAGGACAGCGTATGCAGCAACGTGACCGCTTGGCGGCCGCCCATCACGAGATCGGTCCCTCCACCGCCAAGTGAGGCGAGACCGCCGCCCTGGCCAGCCTGGAGGAGCACGACGACGCCGAGCAGAATGCCGTCGATGACGAGGAGTGTGAGAATCAGTCCGTAGAGCATCGTTCGTCTTGGAAAAAGCCCTCTAACATAATGCCCGGAATAGAGTTCCGTCAACCGGACCCGATGCCGCCCGACACCGGGTCTGTCCGGAACCCTGGCGGGCCCGCCATCGACCCGGCCCACAGGCGTGCGGCCAACCGCCAGTCGGTCGTCAACTCGGGTACAACCACTCGAGCAGCGGAGGTCACCATGGCTGTCTGTGAAGTATGCGGCAACGACTATGCCCGATCATTCGAAGTAACGGATGAAAGCGGAGACCGCCACGTCTTCGACTCGTTCGAATGCGCCATCCACCGTTTGGCACCCGTTTGTGCCCATTGCGAGTGCCGGATCATCGGACACGGGCAGGAAGCGGATGGCGTGATCTACTGCTGCTCGCACTGCGCCCGACAAGCCGGTGTCCAGGGCGTTTCGGACAACACTGAAACACCAACTCCCCGCTGAGACACGACCGTCAGGGCACCGGCCGCTGCGGAGTGAGCCGACCGACCCAGAGCCCGCTGTTCATGTCCGTCGCGTAGACCACGCCTCGGTGCGGCGTTGCACCCCACGTCATGGGGATGTTGGGCCGGAAACCATCAGGCGACGCGGCCCAGATCGAGCCGATCTCACGGCCCTGCCGCCGTAAGTTGCCGCGCAGTTCCCCACTCATGTCGACGACCCGGACGCCAGCCTCGAAGTTGCCGACATACATCACGTCGTTCTCGACCCAGACATTGTGGCTGCCGTTCTCGGGAACGTGATACTCCGCCACTTTCCGTGGATTCAGAATGTCACTGACATCGAGGATGTGGAGCCGCCCCAGCGTCCGGATCCGATCTCGGGCATCGCTGTCGAAGAACTGCGGGAAGACCTCGTCTCCCACGACGAGATAGTCGCGGAATCGGAAGACGGTATGCGTTCCCGCCAGCATGTCGGGCGGGTAGTAATCGGTGGTACTGTAGGTGTAGCGACTGACGAACTGCGGCTTGTCCGGGCTCCCTCCTCGGATCCCGTTACCGACGTCGAGGATGATGGCTCCGTCCTTGAAGTAGGCCAGGTACGCAAGGCCGTCCTTGACCTGGAGGTCGTGCAGGTAGCGGCCGACCGTCGTGCCGGTCGACTGATCGACCGCGAGGTGGCTGTTCTCGACGGACCAGCGGCTGACCTCCCGTGGATGCTTCGGATCGCGGAAATCGACCACGATCATTCCGCGCGAACCATCATCGGTGAGATAAACGTAGTGACCATCGACATAGGCACTGTGCACACCTGACGTGACCGTCGCGGTGTACTCGGAGAGTACCTTGGGGCGAAGCGGATCGGCCAGGTCGAGAAAGACGATTCCGTTCTTGCGCGACGAGGCTCCCTGCCTGGTAATCACGCCGATGGTGCCATCGGCGTTGGTGGACACATCGTTGACGATGCGCGCATCGACCATGACCGAGTCGACCAGTCTGGGCGAAGCCGGATCACGGATGTCGAAGCTGTAGACCCGGTCGGCAATGGTGCTGACATACAGCACGTCGTTGATCGCCCAGTGTTCCGCGGCTTGCAACTCGCTGAAGACGACCGAACCGACCGTCTCGAATGTGACATCATGCTCACGCTGCCGCACCACGATCGACGCCGCCGACGCGACGGTGCCCGCCACCGCCGTGACGACATAGGTGCCTGACTCCTCGGCAACGAACCCTCCGTCCGGATCGACGCGGGCTCCTCCGCCGCCGCTCACACTCCAGAGAACCGGGACCTCGCCCGCACTGCGTCCGTCGCGAGCAGTCGCCTCGGCCCGGAAGCGCACGACGTCTCCGGTTCGGGCCATGCGTGGTCCGGTCACCGCGACCGCCGCGACCGGATTGGGCAGGACCCGGATGCTGATCTCGCCCCGCGCGCCATCTGCCTGACCCGTGATGACCGCCGTGCCGGGCGCCACACCACGGACGACACCACCCGCATCGACCGTTGCGATTCGCGGGTCGGACGACCGAAAGGAGACCGACACGTCATGCCGGGGCTCCCCATCCTCGGTCGCGGCAACACCCCGAACGAGCGTGACGCCCCCGGCCAGGACGTCGCTCGACCCGCTACTCATCACCACGTTGGCAGGCCGCTTGGGCAGGATCACGAGCTCGGCCGAACCGACCTTGTTCCCGACCCGGGCCAGCACCCGTGCCGTTCCCTGTCGGAAGGTGCGCACCGTGCCGTTCTGATCGACCGCAGCGACTTCAAAAGGGCCGACCATCCAGAGCGCCGAGGCGCCGGGAACCACCCGACCGGCCGAGTCGGTGACTGTCAGGGCAAGTTGAAGCGAATCACCGGCGCGCGCCGTGACACGGCCCGGAGTGATCTCGACCGTCGCCACTTGCGCGACAAGCGCGAATGGCGTGACGGCCACCAGACTGGTGAGAAGAACACGACGCATCGGGAGGGCTCCAGTCGTGCGGATCGGGGTGCAGTGACGTTCGAACGAGCGAGTATACGTCTCGCCGACCCGGCTCGACAAGGGCGAGAATCGGGCGCGACTCGAGCGGTCAGCGACCTCCCCTTCGGCACCTCAGAGGCCAACCCCGACGATGACCCGCCACCCCGCGGCATCGAGGCTCGCCCCGCCAACCAGGACGCCGTCCAGCTCGGCCTCGGCAAGCAGGGCCACGGCATTGGAAGCGTTGACGCTTCCTCCGTAGAGAATCCTGGGTGCTGCGTGGCCAGCCGAAACCAACTCGGCTCGCAACACAGCGTGAACCCGGGCCGCATCCTCAGGCGTCGCATTCCGTCCGGTGCCAATGGCCCAGACCGGCTCGTACGCCAGCACGACCTGACTGACGTGAGCAGGTGCCAAGCCGCGAAGCGCGGAGCGTAGCTGGCGCAGCACGACGGCATCGGTCTGGCCGGCTTCACGTTCCGCCAGCGTCTCGCCGACACACAGCAGCGGTACCAGTCCGCCTGTCAGTGCCGCTCCCACTTTCCGGGCCGTGTCGTCCTCGGACTCCCCGAAGACATGCCGCCGCTCCGAGTGGCCGATCAGCGTCAGCCGTGCGCCCGCTCCCTGGGCCAGCCGGACCGAGGTCGCCCCGGTGTAGGCGCCTTTCGGCTCCCAATAGATATCCTGCGCGCCTACCACAATTTCCGGCCGACCCTCGAACGCCTTGGCGGTGGCTTCGAGACTCACCGCACTGGGGAAAAACCAGTATGACCGGCCCTGCACCGGCGCAAAACCCTCCAAGAACGTTCTGGCAAACCCGCGGGCCTCATCGGGCGTCAGGTGCATCTTCCAGTTGGCCGCAAAGACGAGTGGGCGACTCATGCGACCTCGTCCAGCGCGGCCACGCCCGGCAGCACCTTACCCTCGAGAAACTCGAGTGAGGCTCCCCCGCCAGTCGAAACGTGGGTGACCTGGTCGGTCAGCCCCGCCTGAGCAACGGCAGCCGCCGAGTCACCCCCGCCGATGACCGTGACCGCGCCGCGGCTCGTCGCGGCGGCGACGGCGTGGGCAATGGCCAGGGTTCCCTGATCGAAGGGCTTCGTCTCGAAAACTCCCATCGGACCGTTCCACACCACGGTACCGGCGCCGACGATCCGCTCCGCAAAGCTTCGCGCCGTCGCGGGGTCGATGTCGAAAACTGCGAAGCCAGGCGGTACCGATTCGCGCGGCACCGTGAGCGTGGTAATGCCTTCCCTCAGATCAGGCGCGATCACCCCGCCCTTCGGCAGCACCAGCTTGTCGCCGGCGCGGTCGATCAGCGCACGGGCCAGTTCGACCCGATCGGCCTCAACCAGCGAATTGCCGGTTTCCAGGCCCATGGCGCGGAAAAAGGTGCAGGCCATGGCGCCACCGATCAGGATCTCATCGACCTTGGGCAGCAGTGCATCGATCAGATCGATCTTCCCGGAGATCTTGGCACCGCCGAGCACGGCGACGAACGGACGTTTCGGTTGATCGAGGGCGTCACCGAGATATTTGAGCTCGGTTTCCATCAGAAAACCGGACACCGCGGGCTTGAGCAAATGCGCGACAGCCTCGGTCGACGCATGCGCCCGGTGGGCCGCACCGAACGCATCGTTGACATAGAAATCACCCAGCGCAGCAAAACGCTTTGCCAGCTCCGGATCGTTCTTTTCCTCGCCGGCATAGAACCGCGTGTTCTCGGCCAGTGCCACACCGCCCCGCGGCAACCGGCGCGAGGCCTGCGCTGCTGCCTCGGAGGTCGGATCCTCGAGCAGACTGACCGGCACGCCCAGCAGCCGCTCGAGCGGCCGGATAATCGGCCTGATCGAGAAGGCGGGGTCCACCTTGCCCTTGGGCCGCCCGAAATGGGTCAGCAGCACCACCCGAGCACCCTTCTCCCGCAAGTACCGGATGGTCGGCAGGGCGGCACGAATCCGGGTCTCGTCCGTGACGGCGCCATCCTTGACCGGGCAATTGAAATCGACCCGGACCAGCGCCCGCTGCCCGTCCAGCCACGCCGGATCGAGCGATGCGAGAGTCCGCTTCATGCGCCGTGCGTTCCGATGTACTGCAACAGGTCGACGCAGCGGGCCGAATACCCCATCTCGTTGTCGTACCACGAGGAGACATGGACCATGGTGCCGTCGAGCACCTGCGTCGAAAGCATGTCGATGGTGCTCGAGGCCAGGTTGCCGGTGTAGTCGACCGACACGAGCGGCTCATCGCTGACGGCCAGCACGCCCTTGAGCGGGCCCGACTCCGCGGCAGCCTGGAACGCGGCATTCACCTCGGCCACTGAGGTCGGCTTCTCGACGATGCAGGTCAGATCGACCAGCGATACATCGGCCGTCGGAACCCGGAGTGCAATCCCGTCGATCTTGCCCTTGACCTCGGGAATCACCAGCGCGGTTGCCTTCGCGGCACCCGTGGTCGTCGGAATGATCGACAGCGCGGCCGCCCGGGCCCGCCGCAGATCCTTGTGCGGCAGGTCGAGAATCTGCTGGTCGTTGGTGTAGGCGTGCACCGTCGTCATGTAGCCGCGCTGAAATCCGAAGGTATCACGGATCGTCTTGACGACCGGCACCAGGCAGTTGGTGGTGCAACTCGCATTCGAGATGACAAAATGTTTGGCCGGATCGAACGCGGTGTGGTTGACTCCGTACACGACCGTGATGTCTTCGTTCTTGCCCGGAGCCGAGATCACGACGCGACGTGCACCGGCCGCGAGATGCTTGGCCGCGCCGTCCCGATCGGTAAAGTGACCGGTCGACTCCAGCACGACGTCGATCCCGAGCTCTTTCCACGGCAGCTTTGCGGGATCCCGTTCGGACAGCACCCGCATCAGCTTGCCATTGACGACGATGCCGTTCTCGGCGGTCTCGACGGTGCCCGGGAACTTGCGGTGCACCGAGTCGTACTTGAGCAGGTGGGCCAGCGTCTTGGTATCGGTCAAGTCATTGACCGCCACGATCTCGAGTTCAGGGGTTCCCTCTACCGTCGCCGCCCGCACCACATTGCGGCCAATCCGGCCGAACCCGTTGATTGCCACTCGAATCGCCATGTCGTCTCCTCGAACTTCCGCTAAATGATCGTCAGATACCTGCTCGGTCTCACACCATCCTGCTCACGGCGGCCAGTGGCAGTTCCGCGCGCCCGAAGGTCACGGCCGACACCTCCACCGCCCCACCCTCCAACAAAGCATGCGCAGCTTCAACCAGCGTCGCACCCGTCGTGAATACGTCATCCACCAGCACGACACGCGACGGCACCGCGCCGGTCGTGGCGAAGGCGCCCGCCAGGTTGGCAGCGCGCTCTTCCGGCGTCAGCGTGGTCTGGGTCCGCGTATGCCGAGTCCGCACCAGGCAGGAACTGACCCGCCCTCCTCGGCGCCCGAGCAGCGCGGCGGCCAGCTCGGCGCTCTGATTATAACCGCGCGCCCGAAGCCGTGTGGCCGACAGGGGAATCGGCACCAGCGTCGGTCGGTCGGCGAGGGGCTCGAGCGACAGCATGGCCTCGGCGAGCGACACCGCGATCCGGCGCCACCCCTCGTACTTGAGCAAATGCACCGCCCGACGCGCGCTGGCTTCCAACCAGACAGCGCTCTGCACCCCTCGGAACCCGTCGGGCCAGTCCCGGCAGATCCGGCAATCCGCATCGAGGTCGATCGGCTGTCCGCACCGAACGCACCGCGGCTCCGGCAGTCGGCGCCACCGCAACCGGCATACCGCGCAGACGAGCGGGTCGGCAATCGGGCTGCCGACCGGGTCCTGACACAGCAGGCACGCGCCGGGAAGCACCCAGCGTTCGAGGGCAATCAGCCCCTCAGACCAGGTGGCGGTCCAGGGCGGCACGCATGACCTCGACTGGGGCCGGAACTTCAGGATACCAGCGTTCGAACGCCCGAACCCCTTGCCCAAGCAACACGTCACGCCCGTCGCACGCAGCGATCCCGCTGCTCTGCAAGGCGCGAACCCAAACCGTGTACCCCGGGCGATAGACCAGATCGAGCGCGACCGCTCCGGGCGGAACCTCCGCCGGCGCCAGCGGCATCGCATCGGGTTCGGCCAGACCCAGCGGGGTGCAGTTGACCACGAGACCGATCCGTCCATTAGCGCGCCGGGTACCCCGCTCCTCCAGCTCCTGCGCGAACCGAGCCGCACGCTCGGGTGACCGCGATCGAACCCTGACGCCAACGCCGAGCTCGCGGGCAGCCTGCGCGGCACCCGACGCGCTGCCGCCGGTACCCAGCACCAGCCAGTCGCCCGACGGAGCACCAAGCCGCTCCCAGGCATACCGAATCCCGGCCGAGTCGGTTTCGTCTCCCACGACGCGGCCCTGCTCACCCCAGAAAGTATTGCACGCCTCCAAGGACCGCCCGTCGGCACCCCGTGCTACCTGCGCAGCGACTGGCTTGTGCGGCACTGTCACATTGCCACCGCCCCCGGCCAGGGCCAGGCCCCGCATCAGCCCGGCCACGTCCTCCGCAGCGCAGCAGAGCGCGACATAGACCGCATCAAGACCGAGCGCGCGGAACGCCGCGTTGTGCATCGCCGGCGACAGGGAGTGCTGCACCGGATTGCCAAGCAACGCAAAGGTTCGGGTCCGCGCCGAGATCATGACCCGACAGAACCAACGATCCGGGCCAAGATGGCCGGCATCATGACCTCGAGCTCCCGCAAGGTCGCCCGATACTCTTCGACCGCGCCGCCGAACGGGTCGCCAACTTCTGCCTGAGCCCCTGCAAGGCCGGCATACTCTCCCAGCAAGTGAGCCCGACTGCCGCCGCCGAGTTCCCTGACCCGACCGAGATGCGGACGGGACATAGTGAGCACGAGATCGGCCTGATCGACCAGCTCCTTGGTCAGGAGCCTGGCCCGATGGGCCGACAGGTCGAGGCCACTTTCCAGCGCCACCAGGTAGGCACCTTCGGAGGCCGGCGCGCCATCCCACGCCCCGGTCCCCGCCGATTCGACCTCGACGCCGCTGTGGCCAGTCAGCAACAGGCCCTGTCGGATCAGCGCCGCAGCCAGCGGGCTGCGACAGGTGTTGCCCGTACAGACGATGAGAACCCGCATCAGGGTGCCAGCCTTCCTACCGCGCGACGGAGCTCGTCCCGGGGAATCGCGCCTTCGCGAATCAGGGTCGGCACCGATGTGGTACAGTCGACCAGGGTCGACGGCGGCACGTTGCCGAGGACGCCACCGTCCAAAACGATGAGCTGACCGCCCAGGACGGCCGGCGCAAACAACTCGGCCAGCTTGGCGGCGCCCGGAGCAGGCGGACCGCCAGAGCGATTCGCGGACGTCGAAGTGATCGGCTGGTCGAGACGGGCAATCAGGCGTGCCATGCCCTGATGGGAGGTATGCCGCACGGCCACGCCGCCTTCGGCGCCACGCAGTCGCTCCGGCAAGCGACCCTCGCCGCCCTTGAGCACCAGCGTCAACGGTCCGGGCCAGAAATGGTCCGCCAAGGCCCGTGCCGACGCAGTAAAGACGAGGCCCGCCCGCTCCGCCATGAGGCGGCTCCCGATCAGCAGCAGAAACGGCTTCCGCTCGGGACGTCCCTTGAGTCGCGCGAGGGCATCGAGCCCGTCATCGGTCGCGAACGAACCGAGTCCATAGACCGTCTCGGTCGGGTAGCCGAGCAAGCCACCCCCAGCCAGGTGCGGACCAACGACCGCAGCGGCGGCATCAACCTCGTCGTCGTCGTGAAACGGCAGGATCACCTTTCCCCCCGAAGCAACGCTTCCGCCAGCGCAAAATCATCCGGCGTGGTCAGCTTGAAATTGGTGGGGCGGTCGGGAACGAGCACGACGGCGAGTCCTTGGGACTCCACCGCCTGCGCATCATCGGTCACCGTAACCCCCGCCGCCCGCGCCGCCGCGAGCCCGCGGCGCAGCACCTCTGTGGGAAACGCCTGAGGGGTCTGCGCCCGCCACAACCCCTCGCGCGACACCGTTTCAACGATGGCCGGCTGCCCGGCCGGTCCGACCCCAGACCGCTTGATCGTATCCGACACCGGCACAGCCGCGACTGCCCCCCGCCCGGCCCTTGCTTCGAGGATGACCGCATCGATCACCGCGGCATCGACGAACGGTCGTGCGCCGTCATGAACGACGACAACCGCCATTGTCGCCGTCAGCTGCGAAAGCCCCTGCTCGACCGACGCCATTCGTTCCGCCCCTCCAGCCACGAGCGTCAGGCGGTCGCCAACCAGTGGAGCCAGCCACTCCGGCGGCGCAGACACATCCGCGTGCGGCAAAACCGCGACGATCCGGTCGACCGCCGGATGAGCCAGAAACGGCCGGAGCGCCCGCAGCAGGACGGGCACCTTGCCCAGCAGTCGATACTGCTTCGGGTCGCCGGCGCCGGCGCGGACGCCACGGCCCCCCGCCACGACGATGACGCCGACGTCACGCCGCGAGGACATGCACCAGCTCATCGATGTGATCGAGCGAAACACACTTGATACCCGGCGACTCGCCGTGACGACCTGACCCGTAGGCCCGACGGAAACCGAGTCGGCCGGCCTCGGCGAGCCGCCGATCGATCCCGCCGACCGGGCGGACCTCCCCGGCGAGGCCGATCTCGCCGAGAAAGAGCGCATCGGCAGGCGTCGGTTGATTCAGGAGGCTCGAGACCAACGCTGCGGCAACCGCCAGGTCCGCACCCGGTTCGGTGAGTCGCACTCCGGCGCTCACCTGCACGAAGACATCGAGCGCGCCGAAGTTGTGTCCGCCCCGACGCTCGAGCACCGCAAGCAGCACCGCCAGACGTTTCGGGTCGAGCCCGGTGGCCACCCGCTGCGGGGTCCCGTATCCCGAAGGCGCAGCCAGCGCCTGGACTTCGACCAGCACCGGCCGCGTACCCTCCATCAGGGCCGTGACGGCGCTACCGCTCGTCGTGGTCGAACGGGCCTCCAGAAACAGCGCCGACGGATTCGGCACGCCGGTCAGCCCCCGATCCGACATGGCAAAGACGCCCAGCTCATCGACGGAACCGAAGCGGTTCTTCGTCGCGCGCAGCAGGCGATAGTTGAGCGACGTCTCACCTTCGAAGTAGAGCACGGTGTCAACGATGTGCTCGAGGGTCTTGGGGCCGGCGAGCATGCCGCCCTTGGTGACGTGACCGACGACCACCACGCTGACGCCGGACTCCTTGGCAAAGCGCATCAGCCTCGCGGCCGATTCCCGGACCTGCCCCACGCTGCCGGGCGCACTCTCCAGCGCGTCGGTAAAGACCGTCTGGATCGAATCGAGGATGAGCAGATCGGCGGCAACCTCACGGGTCGCTGCCAGAATGGTTTCCAGATGAGTCTCGCCGAGCACCAGCACCCCGCGAGCGTCTTCCGCGAGCCGATCGGCACGGAGCCGGATCTGCTCAGCAGATTCCTCGCCGCTGGCGTAGAGAACCCGCCGCCCGCTCTCCACCAGCCGGGCAGCAGCCTGGAGCAGCAGGGTGGACTTGCCGACGCCCGGCTCCCCGCCGATCAGCGACATCGATCCGGGAACGACGCCACCACCGAAAACGAAATCGAGTTCCGGGATCCCGAGCGACCATCGTTCGAGGCGCTCTCCTGCCACGTCGCCGAGCGGACGAGGGCGCCGGTCGTCCGGCAGCGCACGCTTCGCCACTGACCGTCGGACCGGGCGAGCCTCGGTCGGCTCTTCCGCTACCGAGTTCCAAGCGCCGCATGCTTCGCATCGCCCGGCCCATTTCGCGTGCTCGTGTCCGCATTCAGCGCAGCGGTACACCGATCGGGGCTTGGCCATTGCGCTAATACCCCGACGACGCCGGTTCCCGGTTGGAGAAGTCCTCGAACCGGGTAAACTCCCGATGGAACCGCAAGTTGATGTCTCCCGTCGGACCGTTACGATGCTTGGCCAGAATAATCTCAGCCAGGCCGCGCTTCGATTCGTCCTCGCGATCGTAGTACTCAGGTCGATGAATGAAGATCACGACGTCGGCGTCCTGCTCGATGGCGCCCGAGTCGCGCAGGTCGGAGAGCTGCGGACGCCGATCGCCGCCCCGCTGTTCCGACGCGCGCGACAGCTGCGACAGCGCCACGACCGGCACCGACAGCTCACGCGAAAGCGCCTTGAGCGACCGCGAAATGTCCGAAACTTCCTGAACCCGGTTCTCGGCGTACTCCGGGCTGCGCATCAACTGGAGATAGTCGACAATGATCATGCCCAGATCCGACTCGGCCTTCAGTCGCCGGGCCTTGGAACGCATCTCGAGCAGCGTGATGGCCGGCGTGTCATCGATCCAGATCGGGCACTGCTGCAGAATCCCGGCGGCGCGGGCCAGGTTGGTGAAGTCCCGATCCTTGAGCATGCCGCGCCGCACAGCCTGGCTGTCGACCCGGGCTTCGGCGCACAACATGCGCTGCACCAGCGAGTCCTTCGACATTTCCAGCGAAAAGATGGCGACCCCGCTGCCGTGATGCCCGGCCTCCGTGGCGACGTTCAAACAGAATGCGGTCTTACCCATCGACGGACGCGCAGCCACGATGATGAGCTCCGAGGGTTGAAACCCCGAGGTCAGCTCGTCCAAATCTGTGAAGCCGCTCGGCACCCCGGTAATCTTTTTGCCGCTCTTCTGGAGCGTTTCGATGCGCTCCATCGTCGGCCACAACATCTCTTTGATCCGGGTGAACCCGTCCTGCTTGCGCTCCTGAGAAATCTTGAAGATCCGTCCTTCGGCCTGATCGACCAGTTCGCCGGAGGACAGCTTGGCATCGTACGCTTCGGTGATCGTCTGCGTCGACGCCTCGATCAGGCGCCGCAGAATTGCCTTGTCTTTGACGATCCGGACGTGGTGGTCGAGGTTCGCAGCCGTCGCCACCGCGTCGACCACCTCGGCCAGGTACTCCATCCCGCCGACGGCTTCGAGATCCCCGCGCCGCACCAGCTCGTCCCGCAGCGTGATGTGGTCGACGACGACCCGCTGCTCCGTCAGCGCCACCAGGGCACGGAACAGCCGGCGATGCGACTCACGATAGAACATCGAGTGGTCGAGCGATTCGACCGCGCGAAGCGCCGCGTCCTGATCGAGGATCATGGCGCCCAACACCGCTTGCTCAGCTTCCTGACTCCAGGGCGCGCCCCGGAGGGTCTGTTCAACGGTCAACAAGTTGTCGGGCGATGCGGACGTCATCCCAGGTGGGTTTCTTCCAATTCGGGTTCCTGAGGAGCGCGGCCGGGTGGTACGTCACCACCAGCGGTGTCCCCTGATACGAGTGCACCTGGCCGCGCAAATCGGTCAGTGAGCGTTTGACCTTGAGCAATGCTTCGGCGGCCGTGCTCCCGAGAGCAAGAATAACCTTCGGTCGGACCAGCCGTAACTGGGCGTCGAGGTAGGAGGAGCAGGCCGACATTTCGTCGGGCAGCGGCTTGCGATTCTGCGGCGGTCGACACTTGACCACGTTGCAAATGAACACTTCCTCGCGCTCGAAACCGATCGCCGCCAGAATACCGTTGAGCAACTCCCCGGCACGACCAACGAATGGCCGTCCGGTTGCGTCTTCCGTCTGGCCCGGCCCCTCGCCCACGAGCATGAGCTGGGCTTTCGAGTTCCCCTCTCCTGGAACCGTCTGGGTTCGCGTCTGCGCCAGGGCGCACTTGGTACAGCCGGCAACGACGCGCGCCACGGCGTCGAGCGTGGTCCAATCGGCAGGAGTCGTCCCCAGCAGCGGTGGCTCGATGACGAGCCCCGGTCCAGGAATCGGCGGGGCGCCAACGCGCCAGTCGCGAACCCCCGCTGCTCCGGCAGGCGCTGCGGCGCCCGCCGGCGTCTCGGCCCCGGTACCCGCCGGGAGCGCGGGAGCGGCCGGGCGGGTTCGCCCCTCTTCCGGCGAGGACGGCAGCGACGGCTGCACCCCTCGTGCTGGCCTGGCCAAGAGGTCGGACAGGGGCATGCTGGCAACCAAATCCGGTCCACCGAGCTCGACCTGTTGCCGGAGATACCGGCGCCGCAGCTCATCCAAGCCGCACCTCGATTGCATCCAGGATTGCCTCCGCCACAGCACCCTTCGACTGCAGCGGAACAGACTGTTGCCCCCCGTCGCGGTCGACCAGGGTGACCCGGTTCGTATCCACCTCAAAGCCGGCCCCCGGCTCCGTGGCATCGTTGGCCACGATCAGATCGAGTCCCTTGCGCGCCAGCTTGGCAGCTGCCTTCGCGACCGCATCGCCGGTTTCCAGCGCAAACCCCACGATCAGCGCCCCCGGCTTTCGCACCGCCTTGGTGCCCAGGAGGATATCCGCCGTCGGCTCGAACTCGAGGGTCAGCGTTCCCTGTTCACGCGGACGCTTCTGATCGGTCGGCGCAACCGGCCGGTAGTCAGCCGGCGCCGCCGCCATGACGAGCACGTCCGCCGCAGGCAGATGGCGACGCACCGCCGCATCGAGCTCGGCCGTCGACTCGATCCGCTCGACCGTGACGCCGTCGGGATCGGGCTCGGCGCCCGGCCCCGCAAGCAGCGTCACCTCCGCCCCGCGAAACCAAGCCGCCTCGGCGATGCGGTACCCCATCTTCCCGCTCGATCGATTGGTCACCACCCGCACCGGGTCGATCGCCTCCCGGGTCGGGCCGGCGGTGACCACGACGCGGCGACCCGACCAGGCAGCGCTCTTGCGCATCAGGCGGGCAGCATGGCGCACGATCACGTCCGGCTCGGTCATCCGTCCGGGGCGATCAGCGGGCCCCTCTGCCAGCGGCCCCGTGTCCGGTCCGACGATCGTCATGCCGCGATCGATCAGGCGCCGGAGATTGTCCTGGGTGGGCGCGGCGGCGTACATGGCGTCGTTCATGGCCGGCGCCAACAGCACCGGTTTGGTCGTCGCCAGCACGAGGGCCGTCAGGAAGTCGTCGGCCATGCCATGGGCCAGCCGCGCAAGCGCATGCGCGGTGGCTGGAGCAACGATGATCAGGTCGGCATCACGCCCGAGTTGGATATGGGCAAGGGCGCGGTCCGGCTCCCAGAGCGAACTGAGCACCGGTCGGCCGGAGAGGGCTTCGAAAGTGAGCGGCCGAACGAACTCCGCCGCTCCCCGGGTGAGCACCACATCGACCTGCGCCCCGGATTCGACGAGGTGGCGAACGAGGTGGCAGCTTTTGTAGCATGCAATGCCACCCGTCACGCCGACCACGACGTGACGGTCGGCCCACATGGCGTCAGACCTCGGTCCGACGGCGGCGAAGCTCACGGAAGGTCAGTTCACCGGAGGCCAGCTTCCGCAGTGCCAGCGTGGTCAGCTTCTTGTAGGAATGCACGGTTTCGAGCTGTGCCTGCTTCTCCTTCGGCAACTCGTTCACCATGCGCGCAAAGCGCGCGGCAACCAGAATGCTCCGGTACTTGGTTCCGGCGTGCCTGGCCGCTTCGGTCGGGGTAACGATCTCCATCAGCTCCTCTTTTCCTCTAGAAAGACTGGCGCCAGCTCCTGGCGCAACTGCTCGATCACACTCGTCAGGTTGAGCAGCCGTTCGGGACGGCGGGCCTCGAGATCGAGAATTGCCGCCACCTGCGCCACGGCCTCCACCAGATCGTCGTTGACGACGACGAAGTCATATTTGTCCGCCTGCCCCAGCTCTTCAGAGGCCACCGCAAGGCGCCGCTGCACCATTGCCTCCGATTCGGTATTCCGGCTGCGCAAGCGCTGCACCAGCGCACCTGCCGATGGCGGCAGAATGAAGACATGCACCGCGTTCGGAAAGCGCCCCCGAAGCTGCTCGGCTCCCTGGACGTCGATGTCGAGCACGACGTGCCGGTCCGACGCCAACCCACGCTCGATCTCCGCGCGAAGGGTCCCGTAGCGGTACCCGCCGTACTCGGCCCACTCGAGAAACTCGTCGTCCGCAACCCGGCGAGCGAATTCGTCCGGGGAAAGGAAGTAGTAGTGCTCGCCTTCCGTTTCACCCTCCCGGACCGGTCGCGTCGTCGCGGAAATCGAGTAGACGAGATCGTCCCGACCGGCCAGCAGGTGCCGCGCAATCGTCGACTTGCCGCCTCCCGAGGGAGACGAGAGCACCAGGAGAAAGCGTCTTACTCTAAGTTCTCGAGCTGTTCCCGGAATCGCTCCAACTCCCCTTTCATCTCCACCACGAGGTGCTGGATCGCGGCGTCGTTGGCCTTCGATCCGATGGTGTTGACCTCGCGACCCATTTCCTGGGCCAGAAATCCGAGCTGTTTACCGGCTGGTTTCTCGCCGCTAAGCACCGCTCGACAGGCGCTGCAATGCGCGTCGAGCCGGACCAACTCCTCCGTGATGTCGAGCCGTTCCGCCAGAAATGCGAGCTCCTGACTCAGCCGCTGGTCATCGACGGCGCGGCCATCGAGCAGCGTCTGCACCGCATTCCGCAATCGGTCTCGCTCCCGAACCAGCCGCTCCGGCGCCAGCCGGCGGACCGCGTCCGCTTGCGCAGCAAGAGCAGCGACCCGCGTCTCGAGCTCCGCCAGCAGGGCCGCCCCTTCCCGAACCCGGGTTTCCCGAAGCGCTGCAATGGCCCGCGCAAGCACGGCCTCCACGGCCGCCCACTCGATGGCGGGCGCCTCGTCGGCTGCGGCGTACAGATCGGGCTGCCGCGCCACCAAGTCGAGGGTGATCTCGCTGCGGGGTCGCCCCGCGGCGTCGGCAATGCTCGCCAGCCGAGCGACCGCCGCCGCGACTCGGGCCGGATCAGCGGCCTGCGCACGCTCGGAAACCGTAGCCTCGAGCCAGCGAATCGAAACGGTGACGTGCCCGCGCTCAAAGTCGCGGCGCAGCCGCTCGCGTACCTCAGTCTCGAACGCGCTGACGTCGCCCGGGGCCTTGAACGACATGCTCAGGTACCGGTGGTTGACCGACTTGAGTTCGATGCGGATTGCCCCGCCACCGACCGAACCCTCTGCGGCACCGAAGCCGGTCATGCTTTGCGCCAACGGACCTCCTGAAATCACGTGCCAGGCCTAGCCCTGAAATCTACCGGATTACGACCGCCGAAGGTAGGCCGCCGGTCCGGCCCCGGGGATCGAGCTATCCGACGCTATGGCAAGCGGTTACAGGCGGAGGGGATCAGTTTGAGAACTCCCAGCGAACCCCAAAGGTACTGGCAATCCGGAGCATCGCGAGATCGGGAACGTAGCCCAGCCGGCTCGCCTGGGAGTTGGCCTGGTCATAGTAGGCAACGAAGTCGCCAATCTTGAGCTGAATGTGGGCCCGAAAGAAGGTGGCGCCCTTGAGGGTGATGAGATCACCGTCGGCCGTGCGACCGGCGGTACCGGTGCCCCACGACTCCATGCTGCCCTGCAGTTTGAGGGCAAAGATGCCGCTCCGGAATGTCGGCAGAAACCGGCTCTGCAGCGTGGCATTGACGATCGAGTGGGTCGGAGGTTGCGCCTCCGGGCGGCCGTTGATCGGATTGCTGTACCAGCCGTCGATGCTGAACCACTGAAACGGGGCGATCCGCCCCGATACTGTCAGCCAGTTGGTCTCAGCACTGGGGCCGATCGACCGGATGCCAGGGTAAAGCGGGAATGCCGACGGCGCGTACCCGCTGGTACGCCAGTAGCCCGCTTCGGCCCAGAGACGCGAGCCACCCAGCGCCACCAGCCCGCCCAGATCGGTCAGGTCCTGCGCCGCTTCGTCCAACCGGGCCGGCGAGGCCACAACCTTCCCGCTGCGCACCTGGCCGGTGGCGCGAAAGCCGAGTGGCAACGCAATGCCGGCACGACCAGTCACCCACTGGCTGACCCGGTCCTGCTCGTGCTGGCGGTAGACACCTTCCGCGCTGAGCGTAATGGGCCCGACTGGATTGACCCCCAGGCTGGCCCGCACGTCGATCGGCGTCCACCGGGTCCGGTGCCAGGCGGTCGCATCGAAGCTCGCAGTTCGGCTTCGCAGCCCCAGTTGCGCACCAAACTGCCAGAGCGCCTGATCGATCCACCGGATATGACCGTCGGGTGAACCAAGCGATAACGCCGTCGAATCCTCGGACCAGCTGCTGTAGCCCGCCAGCAACGCAGCTCGCAGCCCCAGTCCGTCGTTGCGAGGCTGAAAGACCAGGCTGGCCTGGGCATCGGTGCGGCTGCCGTCGATGCCAAGCGACAGCGAGTCACCCAGCGTCTGCCCTCCGGGACTGACCGCCCGAATGACGTCCCGGGTGAACCCGCCGCGGATCACCTGCGCCATCGCTTTCCACGGTCGCCGCTCGGGCGCATAGCTCAGCTGCAGCCAGAGCTGGGTACTGCTGTAGGCCCCCTGATCACCGGTGCGCAAGGGAATCGCAAGGTGGTCCGCAGCTACTACGAACCCAAATCCGCCCCGACTCCGCCGCTCGAGCGAGCCCAGGTAGCGAGCAATGTCGTAGTCGCCGCTGCCGACCCCAACCCGGGTGCGGGGCGGCAAGCGATCGTACTGTCGGGTGAACAGATGGATCCGCAACTGCCCCGGCAACCGTTCGATCTCGACCCGGTCGAAGAAGCTGAGCGGAAGCAGCGACGGATCGATGCTGATACTGTCCGCGCCAAGCGGCACCAGAGGAAAGCCGTCGATCAGGTACTCCGCCGAGGCCATCCCGCGCCCCTGGTAGTACAGCGGCTCCGGCCGGCCGACCCAACCGCCCCTGGCGAGGTAGACACCGGGAATCTTGGTGATCAGGTCCGACACCGTCTGCGCCGCGTGCCACTCGACGGAATCCCGCTCGATCACACGCCGCGCCAGCGCCGGAAGGAGCCCGGCTCGGCCCAGCCGGGGATAAACGGGCACCCGGACCCGACTCTCCTCGTGGGCGCGGAGAAACATCGCCGAGTAGTCGGTGGTATCCGCTGCGGCCAGGCTGTCGGCCGGAAGTGAGTCGGGCACCTGCGCAGAGAGCGGCCCGACAACGAGCCACACCCCAAGCGCCAGGATCAGGCCGCAGTAACGGCTCATGGCGCCTCCTCGCCCGGCGGCTCCAGCCGGTACCGGGCATCGCCGTCCGGTCCGCGGTCTGTCAGCGGCACCCGGTTGCGTGCCCCGACCCGGACCAGAAGATCGAGCCGGTTGTCCGTATCCGTCGGGATCTGGAGGGACCGTCGGGGCACCACGACCTCGAAACGGTTGCCTTCGAAGGTGGCATCGAGCACGGTAATCGTTCGGGCCGTGACGGCCACCAGGCCGACCTTGCCGAAGCCATTGTCGCGGAGGTCGAGATAGAACTCCCCACCCAGCGCGAACGGGTTGACCGGGGTTGCCGGATTCTGATCGACATCGAAATGGATGAACCCGTCGAGACCGTTGGCCAGGCCGTCACTCCAGCGGGAAATCGGATCGGCAAACTCGAGGGTGACACGAACCGACGACGCCTCGACCCGTCCGGACACGCCAATCAGATCGATGGCGGGCACGTTGTCCGGGTTGGAGGTTGCGGCGGTCGTGTCGCCCACGGCATCCTCGAAAGCAAAGTCGAAGGCGACTTCGGTTGTGGCGCCAGTTGGGTTCGAACCGCACCCTGAGGCAAGGCCGACCAGCAGCGCACCGACCAGCAGACGATACACCGTTAGGCACCTGCCCGACGGAAGAGCAGTTCCGTAAAAAGGCGAACCCCGAAGCCCGTGGGGCCCTTGGCCAGAGCGGCATCATCACGATCGGTGTACGCGGTGGCCGCAATATCGAGGTGCGCCCAGGGATAGCCCTCGACGAACTCGCGAAGGAACCAGCCGGCGGTAATGCTGCCAGCCAAGCGGCCGCCGGAATTCTTGACATCGGCAATGTCCGACTTGATCAGCTCACGATACTCATCCCAGAGCGGCAGTTCCCAGGCCCGCTCGTGCGCATCCCGCCCGGCGGCCAGCACGTCCTGAACCAGGCCGGCGTCGGAGCCCATGACACCGGCAGCCGTCTGACCCAGCGCAATCCCAATCGCGCCCGTCAGCGTGGCGATGTCGACCACCCACGCCGGCTGGTACCGCCGGGCGTAGGACAGCGCGTCCGCCAGCAGCAGCCGTCCCTCGGCGTCGGTGTTCACGACCTCGATCGTCTTGCCGAAGTGCGCGGTGACGACATCCGCCGGCCGATACGCAGTAGCCGACGGCATGTTCTCGGCGGAGGGAATCAGACCGATAACGTTGAACGGAGGTTTGAGGCGGCCCAACACCTCGAAAGTACCCAGCACGGCCGCCGCACCGGACATGTCGTACTTCATGTCCTCCATGCTTTGTGCGGGTTTGATCGAGATGCCACCGGTATCGAAGGTAATGCCCTTGCCCACCAGGACGGCCGGCGCCCCGGTGCCACCCTGATACTCGAGCACGATGAATCGCGGCTCGTTGGCCGAGCCCTGGCCGACCGCCAGCAAGGCACGCAAGCCCTCGGCGGCCGCTTGAGCGGCATCCAGGACCGTCACGCCGAACCCGTGACGACCGGCCAGGATCCTTGCCTCTTCCGCCATGCGCTCAGGCGTCAGAACATTCGGCGGCAGAATCTGAACCCCGCGGGCCAGTCGGTGGCCAGCGCCAACAGCCTCACCCAGACGCACCCCGGCCGCCGCCGCGTCCCGATCGGCCGAGGGGGCCAACAACTCAACTTTCGTGAGTGGGGCCTTCGGCTGTTCGGGTGGACGCTTCAGGTCAGGGTAGTGCCAGGATCCCTGCGCTGCGCCCTCGGCGAGCGCCTGGTAGAGCTGCGCGGTGGGCAAGGCTCCCTGATGCTCGGCCGCGACTGCAATTGCTGCGGTTCCAGCACCCAGAATCCGCGCCCGTTTGGCACCGACGGCCGCCCCGCGGCGCCAGGCCGCCCGCCCCGGTGCCTTACCGAGGCCGACCAGCAGGACGCGGTTCAGCTCGCCATTGGGGTAGACCGCTGCCGTCTCATCCTTCTTGCCGGTAAAATCCCCGCTGCCGAAGACGCGTCCCAACGCCCCACCCAGCCGGTCGTCGAGAGCACTCAGCGACCCGGGCAGGCCGCCCTCGCCGGTCAGGACGATAAGTAACGGGCCACGGTACTCGTGGGGGAGTGTATCAGTCAGGATAGTGGTCAAAGACATGCGGGGGGGTCACCGGTGGCTGAGATGAGGACGACCGTTGGAGACCTGCAGTGCCCGAGGCGAGAGTCGAACTCGCACGGGGTTGCCCCCGGTGGATTTTGAGTCCACTGCGTCTGCCATTCCGCCACTCGGGCAAGGCCGGCAAATATGCCAAGGCCCCCAGCTTCGGGCAAGCGATTCCCATGGCCAGGAGTCCTGCCCGACCCGCCATGAGCTTAGATTCGGAGCTCACTCTCTGCGAAGCCATCACGTGCCGATCAATCCCCGAAGCCCCGTCCATCTCTGGCACGATGTTCCGACTGGCCCAAACCCGCCGGAAATCGTCAACGCCCTGATCGAGATTCCCAAGAACGATCAGAACAAATACGAACTGGACAAGGAGCTGGGCATCTTCCGTCTGGATCGGGTGCTCCACAGCGCGATGCACTACCCCGGCGACTACGGGTTCCTGCCCCGCACCCTGGCCGAGGACAACGACCCGCTGGACGTCCTCGTCGCGATGACGGAACCGGTCTTTCCCGGCTGTCTCATCGAGGTCCGCCCCGTCGGCGTGTTCAAGCTGGTAGACAAGGGCGAAAACGACGAAAAAATTCTGGCCGTACCGCTGGCCGACCCCTGGACCCGCGAAATCCACGACCTCGACGATCTGGCCCCACACACCCTTCGCGAGATCGAGCATTTCTTTCTTGTCTACAAGGAGCTCGAAGGGAGCGGACACCGCCGCCAGGAGAGCCTCGGCTTCGGCAACGCGGCAGTCGCTCGCCAGATCATCCTCGACTGCATGCAGCGCTACGAAGGCCAGTACGGTACCAGATAGCCCAGCTGGCGCGCGGAGGGCTCGGGCCTGGCGCGCCGGGGCCGGCGTGCTAACTTGATCATGGTGCAAATGGCCAGCCCCTCCGACCGTCACGGTCCGAACCTGGGAGCTTTCCATGCCGGCATTGAACGACCTGGCAGCGTCCGTTTGTAGCGGAACGGTTTGCTGCCGCACCAAGGGCCACACCACGAGGACCTGGCTCGCAGGTGCGGTTGCCGTGCTCCTTGCGATGGGGGTTCACGATCTTTCGGCCCAGGCCGTGCTCAAGGGCCGGATCAGAGCCGCGCAGTCGGAAACGCCGCTGGCGCTGGTCGAAGTCCTGATCGAAAATCTGCAGAAACGGGTATGGACCAACGATTCCGGCGATTTCCGGATCACCGGAATTCCGATTGGTTCGCATCAGCTGCGGGTGCGGCGGGTCGGTTTCGAGGGCGCGGTCGCTACGCTCACGGTCAAGAGTACGGACAGTCTCGACATCGACCTGGCTCTGAATGCCTGGGTGCCGGAACTGGAGCCGATCTATGTCCGAGCACCCCGCCGGTCTCGAAGGGCCGCTGAGATCGAGGCGAAACAACGGTCAGGATTCGGACGATTCCTGGCCCCGGACGACCTGCGCAACAATGAGCATCGACAACTGTTCGACCTGGTTCGCCAGCTCGGCATCGAGGTTCTTACCAGTCCGTCAGGCAACAATGCGTACGCCATCGGCAATCGCACGCCCACCTTTGCCAATCCCTCCACGAGGTGCCGGATGTCGCTCTGGATCAACGATGTCCGGGTGGAAGACCCGGATCTCACCAGGTATCGTGTCTCGGAACTCGAGGCAGTCGAGATCTACCGCCGCGCCTCGGAAACTCCGGTCCGTTACAGCGTCACAGCGACCGAGTCGATGACGCCGCCGATTTCTCCCGATGCTGCCCCAACGCCGGGCGGCGAGGGGGTCTGCGGCGTCATCGTCCTCTGGACCCGCGAGTAGCAACCGCTCGCTAGGCCTCGTCGCGGTTTCTGAGCGCCAGCGGCTTGCTCAGGATCTCGTGCCAGATGAGCAGGTGTCGAAGGTTGGGTCGAGCCGCCGGCACGGCCGAAGGTGCGGGCACCGGCTCGGCCCGAATCCGCCGATCAAAGGCCTTGTGGTCTTCGGGCCGGTGGGCTCGCGCCCGCGCCTCGGCCCACTCGACCCGACGCTGCACGACCGATTCCGCCTCTGCGTCGTAGTCGAGGACGACGCGCTCGGGTCGAGCAGTAACAGTTTCGAGACTCCGAATGGTAGGAGTCACCTCGAGCGACTCGTCCTCTTCATCGAAGCTGTCATCGTCAGGGACGGGCCGCGGCAGACGGCCCTGCTGGTGCCCGGAGGGTGCCGTCGTCCGCCCCTCCCGCTGCTGTCGCATCCCCTCCATGGCGCGACGGATCTCCTCCATGAGATCGTCGCGACTCTCCGTCTCGAACGCCTCGTCTTGCAGGTCGAGTTCGCGTTGGGCCTGTTCTCGCTGTTTGCGCTCGGAGGCCGATTTCATCAGGCTGCCGACCGCAAACAGCACGAGAAGGAGCAGGACTTCCATCAGTTACCGAGCGGTCCTGCGGACGACGAGGTGCCCGTCTCGGTCTGACCCGCGATGGCCTGACGCATCTGGGTATCGGCCTCGACATTGCGAATCCGCTGATAGTCCATCACGCCCAGCACACCCCGCCGAAACGCCTCCGCCATAGCAAGCGGGATCTCGGCTTCCGCAGCAACCAGCTTCGCCCGTTCCTTCTGCACCAAGGCTTTGTACTCCTGCTCCATCGCGACAGCCAGCGCGCGACGCTCCTCAGCCTTGGCCTGCGCAATCCGCTTGTCGGCCTCGGCCTGGTCCGTCTGCAATTCGGCACCGATGTTCTTGCCGACGTCAACGTCGGCAATGTCGATCGAGAGGATCTCGTAGGCAGTGCCCGCGTCGAGCCCCTTGGCCAGCACCGTCTTGGAAATCATATCGGGATTCTCGAGCACGGCCTTGTGCCCGGCTGCCGAACCGATCGTGCTCACGATGCCCTCGCCCACGCGAGCCAGAATGGTTTCCTCGCCGGAACCGCCGACCAGCCGGTTGATATTGGCGCGCACCGTAACCCGCGCCAGCGCCAGCAACTGGATTCCGTCCTTGGCCATGGCAGCGACTTTCGGGGTCGTAATGACCTTCGGATTGACGCTCACCTGCACCGCCTCGAAGACGTCACGCCCGGCCAGGTCGATTGCCGTTGCCTGCTTGAAGTCCAGGGCGATACCGGCCTTGCCGGCCGAGATCAGCGCATTAACCACGCGCGCAACGTTGCCGCCGGACAGGTAGTGGGACTCGAGCTGATCGGCGGTGAGGGACAACCCCGCCTTATGCGAGTTGACCAGCGAATTGACGATCGAGGCCGGATCCACCCGTCGAAACCGCATGAAGAAGAGTTGGAGAAATGACACTTTGACGCCAGACACCAGGGCCTGGAACCAGAGTCCGATCGGCACGAAGCGAAAGAAGACCGACAGCAGCACCAGGCCGCCAACGATCATTGCGACCAGCAATCCAAGTCCGACAGCGTCCTGATCCACGCGTTCCCCCTATCAATTCGAGTATTCCACTGGGCGACACAACGGCCGCCCGGCCTGCTGCTACGGCGCGACCGGATCCTGTGCCGCCCGAACAATGTGCCGATACGACTCGGCCCTGATCACGGCCACGGTCGTGCCAGCGGCGACGAACTCACCCTCAGTCACAACATCGATTCGCTCTTCGTCGATCGCGACGACACCTGACGGACGCAGGTCGGTTACAGCTCGCCCGGTTCGCCCGATCAAATCCGGACGTGGCGGTGCCGCAATGTAGCCGCTCTGACTGCTCAGATGCTCGCCGTCGAGTGCCTTGCCAAACCACCGGCTGTTGGGCAGGTGCCGAATCCACGCGAACGCCACCGCAATCGTGATGACCAGCGCGGCAACCAGAATGGCAATTGCCTGAATCAGGTCGGCCCCGGTGGGAATACCGCTCACCATGGCCATGACGATCGAGGTACCGACCAGCCCCATGCCAAGTAAGCCGGCCACACCGAATCCCGGGAGCAGAAAGACCTCCACGCCTATGGCGGCCAGACCCAACACGAGCAGGATGACCTCTTCCCAGCCGGCCAGACCGAGCAGGGCGCCGGAGCCGAAGAACAGCCCAAGCGCGCCGAGACTGACGACGCCGCCGAGTCCGAAAGCGCCCGACTTGATCTCGAAGACCAGACCGAGCATGCCGAGCGACAGCAAGAGGGGTGACACGACGGGATGGGTCAGGAAGCGCACTAATCGCTCAGCCCAGTTAATCCCCACCTCCTCGACGACCGGGTTCGCGGCGCCGATGGCTGCGGCGACGGCGTCGAGCGACCGCGCCGTGTCCTGGGCGAAGCCATGCTGCAGCGCCTCACCCGCCGTGAGCGTGAGCAGCACGCCAGCCGGTTTGACGCCGGGCACTTCGATCGACTCGTCGACCATGCCTTCCGCCAGACGCGGATCGACGCCGCGCGACTCGGCGAGCGCACGGAACGCGGCGCGCATGGCGCTGACCATCTTCTCGGACGCCTTGGTCCCTTCACCGTCGACCGGCGTTGCCGCGCCGACCACGCCGGTGGGCTGCATGTAGATGCCTTTCGCGGCAAGCGCGATCATGGCGCCGGCGCTGTAGGCTCGGGGATTGATGAAGGCATAGACCGGAATCGATGCCCCCTGGACGGCATCGACGATCCGCTCGGCCGCGTCGACCCGCCCACCCGGCGTGTCGATGTCGAGCACGACTGCCGAGGCCTTGGCCGCCTCGGCCGTCTTGATGGCGCGCGCCACATAGGGCGCGAGACCGTTTTCGATGACCCCGGTGATGGGAACTCGATAGATCACCGGACTCTGGGCCGACGCCACGGCTGGCATGACGCCGGCCAGACAGACCGCAAGGGCAAAGACTCGCACGGTTCACCTCTCCTCTGGTGAGAGGTGAAATCTACACCCGTGGGGCCCTTTCAGGGACGATTTCGCATCCGCTGATGAGCCGCTGGTCCACCCCGCGCGCCGCGAACATCCCGCACACCCTGGACCAGCCGCTCACGCAGAAGGAGGTAGCGGGCCCGTTGCACCGGTGAAAGCACCCCGGCGAGCGCCTGCTGCTCCTCCTCGAACGACTGCGCCTGCGCCGAGCGGTTTCGGACCAGATTGTCGATCAGACGGCTGACCGCCTGGTCGTCTGCTGCGACGCCCGGCTGCATCTGTCGCTGCAGCTCGACTCGGGTCTGGCGGCCTTCCTGAAGCAGGGTCCGCCGCCTGGACGCCGTGGCAGCGAGGATCTCACGCACCTTGCCTGCCTGGGCGGAGTCGAGCTGCAACTCCGTGCTCAGCCGGCGAAAGAATCGGGCTTCGATTTGCTGGCGCGCGCGCTCGATCCGCTCAGGATCGGGTCGGGTCCACCCGGAATCCGGCCGGTTCGGACGATTGGGCCGGTCCTGCGCAACCATCGGAACGGCAAACAGGGTCCCGGCCAATACCAACCAAAGCATCATTCGCATTCAGTCATCCCTCCCAGGAGCGCAGCAAGCGATCCAGTTCTTCGTTAGTGAGATCGGCCAACCCGGGGTCTCCCCCGCTCCCGATGTCGTCAACCTCCAGTTGTACCATGATTTCTTCGAGCTCGGCACCAGTAAGTCCTTCCAACTCGGTCAGCAGCATCTCCGCCTGAGGCAGCGACAGGCCCCGATTCGGGGCGCCGTCGTCTCTCCCCACGCCGATGGCCAGGGCCAGGGCCGCGGCAGCCGCCAGCCCCGCCGCCAACCAGCGAACCGACCGCGACCGGGGCTGGCGCCGTTCGGTGACGGAACCGGAAACCGGTGTCCCCTCGGCCCGAAGCCGCTCCAGGACGCGGCTCGCCACCACCTTCGGATCCAATCGTGGTGCCTGACCGCCCAGCCGCCCGACCGCCACGACCACGAGCCATTCACTGGTACAGGCTGGACAGGTGCCCAGATGGCTGGACTCCGGCGCGGTCCATTCGGCTCCAGCCGCCAACGCCGGCATCCGTTCCGACAAGTCCTCGCAGCGCATCATGTCACGGCTCCCTTCAGTCGCCGCACCGCGTGGTGGTAATGCACCCGGGCCGCACCCGGGGTCGTGCTCAGCGCCAGCGCGATCTCGTCGTAGCCCAGCGCCTGCTGGGCCCTGAGCAGGAACACCTCGCGCTGCAGTCGCGGCAGCTCAGCCAGCATACCCTCGATCCGCCCGGCCAGTTCACGCGCTCTCATCTCGCCCTCGGGATCGGCTGCCGCCGCAAGCTCCTCGTCCTCGATCGGGACCAGCGTGAGGCGCCGGTTGGCCCGGGCCCGATCCCGCGCCAGATTGACTCCGATCCGAAACACCCAGGCCCGAAACGACCCGTGCCCCTTCCAGCCTTGCGCCGATCGGAACGCCCGAAACAGGCTTTCCTGAACCAGATCCTCAACCTCGCCCGGGTCAGCCCCGACGGTCGCCAGGTATCGGGCCAGCGGCGGGGACAGTCGCGCCACCAGCTCGGTTGCGGCCGCCTCGTTTCCCGCCAGGAACTCGCGGATCAGGTCATCGTCAGTGAGCACCGTCATCGGTCGCACCAGGAAAGACGGAACTGCAAGGCGATTGTTAAGACGGAGGCGAAACGAGTCATATTCCTTTGCTTTGCTGCGACTTACAGCGCCACAGACAAGGTGATTCCTCGGGTAGGACCAGGAGATGTGACAGATCTATCCCTCCGGTGCCCCCGCCTGTGCCGCACGATCGGACATCCCTGGCCTCAGACCGGCACTGCCGGTCATCAGCGCTTTCGATTCCGAGTGGCTAGATTGAACCGCCTTCGGCCCCCATCGAGGTCTCCTCAGGATGCGTATCCTCATTGCGCTGGCGCTTGCGGCCCCGATTGGTGGCAGCGCAGCGGCTCAGGCCCTCCCCGTCCGCATTGCCCAGCTGACTACCTCCAGAGACAGCTTTGCGATCCTGGCCAACGGTATTCCGCTCGGCACGCTGGTGACGGCCGTTGAGGCCACCGCATCCGGGGTTCGCCTTCGCGAGCGGAGTCGCATCGATGGCTTGGTCGAGCAGGAGACGACGGTGGATCTGGACCGCCACGGCACCGTGGTTCGGGTCCGGCAGGCCGGTACGGTCCAGGGCGAGCCTACCACCATCGAACTCGACTACCATGCGACCGGCGTCAAAGGGCGCGCCAACACCGTCGGCCCCAACGGCCCGGTCAGCATCACCATCGATACCACGTTGGCCGATCCGGTTGTCGATGACAATGCGATTCAGGGCCTGATCCCTGCTCTGCCTTGGACAGCCAGCAGCCGCTGGACCTTTCGGGTCTTCAGCGGTGGGCAGAACGAGGCTGCCGTGAGGACACTGCAGGTTACCGGGACCGAGCCGGTAACCCTTGGATCCGGCCGCAATGTCGAGGCCTTCCGGGTTGATCTGGCGGGAGGACCGCAAACAGCCAACTTCTGGGTGTCACAGCAAGCGCCTTTCCGCCTGCTCAAGATCGCCATTGCGGGCACCCCCATCGAGATCGTTCGGGTCGAGTAGGAACGCCCGTACGTCCGCGAGCCACTCCCGCGTCGCCGGATGCGGTCGGTTCGACCATTCCAACACCAGGATTGAAGAGAAAGAGGAGGATGATGGGTGTGAGACCTTATCTCGTTGCGTCAGCGCTCGTGTTTGCCCTTGGCGCGCACGAGGCCGTCGCCCAGGCCGCGTCGAGCCCGAGCGCGGAAACGTTCCGCGATACCTTGAGCATCGACCGCAGCCAGTATCCCTCGACCTACCAGCGGCGGCCCAACCCGGCCGTGGTGATCCGGAACGCGACCATCATGACCGCGACCGGCCGGGAACTCACCAACGCATCGATCCTCTTCCAGGACGGCAAGATCGTCGCCGTCGGCGACGTCGGCACCGTGCCGGCCGGAGCACAGGTCATCGACGCTCAGGGCAAATACGTGACGCCCGGCATCATCGATACCCACAGCCATATCGGTGTGTACGCCGCCCCCGGCACCGCGGCGGAGAGCGACGGCAACGAGATGACCAATCCGAACACGGCGGAGGTCTGGGCGGAGCATTCGTTTTGGCCGCACGATCCGCAGATTCCCCTGGCCGTCGCTGGCGGAGTGACCGTTGCACAAATTCTCCCCGGATCGGCCAACCTGATCGGGGGTCGCTCGGTTACCGTTCGGTTCGTACCGGCGCGGACCGCGCAGGAAATGAAGTATCCCGGCGCTCCCTACGGCGTGAAGATGGCCTGCGGTGAGAATCCGAAGCGGGTGTACGCCAGCCGCGGTCCCTCGACCCGGATGGGCAATGTCGCGGGATACCGAACCGCCTTCATCCAGGCGGAGCAGTACCGGCAGCGTTGGGACAAGTGGCTCAAGGACCGTAAGGGCGATCCGCCGGCGCGGGACCTCCGACTCGAAACGCTGGCTGGCGTGCTGCGCGGCGAGATCTCGGTGCAGAATCACTGCTACCGGGGCGATGAGATCGCCCAGATGCTCGATGTCGCGCGCGAGTTCGGATTCACCATTCGCTCGATTCACCACGGCGTCGAGGCCTATAAGGTGGCCGATCTGCTCGCCACGGCGGGAACGGCCGCCTCGGTCTGGTACGACTGGGGCGGTTTCAAGATGGAAGCCTTCGACCGCGTCACCGAAAACCTCGCGCTCCTGACCAAGGCTGGCGTTCGGGCGGTGCTGCACACCGACAGCCCGGACGGGATTCAACGGATGAACCAGGATGCGGCCAAGGCGATGTACGCCGGGAACCGCGCCGGCATTCCGGTCAGCCGCGACCAGGCCCTCCGCTGGATCACCGCCAACCCCGCCTGGGTGCTCGGCATCGACCGGGAAACCGGTACGCTCGAGGCCGGCAAGCTCGCCGACGTAGTCCTCTGGTCCGGCGATCCGTTCTCCGTCTACACCAAGGCGGAGAAAGTATGGAACGAGGGCTGGCTCGTCTTCGACCGCTCGGATAAGAACCGTCAGTACCAGACCGACTTCAACTTGGGGCAGACGGCTCCGGGAGTGGGACGATGATGCGCCGCTCAACACTTTCGCTTGCCGCGCTGGTGGCCCTCGGGGGTACGGCAGCCGCGCAGACCGTAGCCATTACCAATGGCACCGTGTTTCCGGTGTCGGGGCCCAAGATCGAACGCGGCACGGTTGTGATCACCAATGGCCGAGTTACCGCCGTGGGCGCCAATGCTGCGGTACCGGCGGGGGCGACGATCGTCGATGCTGCCGGTAAGTGGGTCACACCCGGCCTGATTCATTCGGACGCCGCTGCAGGTACCGGGATCGGCAGCCTGCAGGGATTCGGTGAGGCCGCGAAGCAGGGACAGATCAACCCGTCGTTCGATCTGACACTGGGCATCGACCCCGAGGCCATCTCGATTCCGCTCGCCCGAACCGGAGGTATTACCACGGGCATCCTGCTGCCGAACGGTTCCTTCCTGCCAGGGGTCGCCGTTACGGTCGACTATGCGGGGAGCCGAGTCGACGACATGATCGTGAAAGCTCCATCGGCGCTGCTGATCAACCTGACGACCGGCAGCCGAGGCGCGGGCGGCGGCACCCGCGCCGGAACGATCGCGGCGCTCAAGGCCCTCTTCCGCGACGCGCTCGAGTACGACCGGCGGCGACTCGAGTACAACCGCGCGGCGACACAACAGTTCAGCGCACCTGTCGAAGAACTGGCCGCGCTCCTGCCCGCGCTTCGTGGCGAGGTTCCGGTCGTGATCGCGGCGAACCGTCGGATCGACATCGAGAACGCACTCCGGCTCGCCCGCGAACATCGGCTCCGGCTCGTCCTGCTTGGTGCGGTCGAAGGATGGAAGGTGGCGGAGGCGATTGCGGCCGCGAAGGTTCCGGTCATCGTCGGACCGACACAAGACATCCCGAGCTTCGACGGTCTGGGCGCGCGGCTCGACAACATCGTCTTGCTTCGCGAGGCCGGTGTCGCCGTCATCATCGCTGGCAGCGATCCCGGTGGTGAGCGGGGCCTTCGCTATGCCGCCGGCAACGCCGTACGCAACGGGCTCTCCTGGGATGACGCGCTCCGGGCCGTGACCCAGGCGCCCGCGCAGGCGCTCGGCCTGCCCCAGTACGGCACGCTTGCGGTTGGCAGCATCGGCAACGTCGTGGTCTGGTCTGGCGATCCGTTCGAGCTTTCGTCGGCGGCGGAAAAGGTGTTCATTCGCGGCACAGAAACGTCCCTCCGAACCCGCGAACACGAACTCCGCGACCGCTACATGACGGTGCCGCCGGTTCGCTAACCTCTGCCTCACCCTTCGTGGTCGTCGAAGGGGCTCGAACCCAGGTTCGGGCCCCTTCTGCCACCAGCCCTTCCGGCTGATCCGAAATGGAGGGATATTTCGGGTGGTACTGTTGACCCGTCCCGGCGTCAGGTACTCCCGCCTGACGCCCGCAGTTCGCACAGCGGCACTCTCAGAGAGGCGGCTTGACCATGCGTGATTGCGATCGCCGTACCAGTGGCCGTGATTCGGTCCGTTCAACCCCGGCTACCATCATCCTTACTGCCACCATCCTGACCGGGTGCGGCGGTGGCGGTACCGGGCCCACGCCTCCCCCACCGCCTCCGGCACCCGTTGCTGTGGCCAGCATCGTGATTGCACCCGACACGACGGTTCTGGTACCCGGAGGGACCCGACAGTTCATCGCCACCACGCTCGATGAAGCGGGAAACGCCTTGACCGATCGAACGGTCATCTGGGCAGCGACAACCCGCGCCGCCACGGCCAGCACATCAGGACTCGTAACGGCACTGTCCCCAGGGACCGGCTATATCACCGCGACCTCCTCTGAAGGACTGGAGACTCAGGCCATGTTTACCGTGCTCGATGGAGCAGTGATCGGTGCCAACGGTGGCGCCGTCACCGCGGCGTCCGGGGCGGTCGCACTCTCTGTACCGGAAGGGGCCCTGACGCAATCGACTACCATCACGATCAAACCCGAAGGGACACCGCCGGCCAGCAAACGCCTGGTCCCCGGAACAGCCTACGAATTCGGACCCGATGGCGCCACGTTCATGCAGCCAGTTACGATCAAGCTGCGGTATGGTGTACTGGCTGCAGCCAACAAAGACCAGAATCGACTCCGCCTCCATCGATACGTGAATTCGGGGTGGGTCGAGGTACCTGGAAGCACCGTCAATGTGGTGGAACGCACGGTGACGGGACAGGCTTCGGCGTTCAGCACCTACGCGATCCTGGAACTGCCGCCCGCACCTTAGCCCCGTCTCCAGCTGTATCGACAAACCGGCCAGTAAGCGAACTGCCTCCAGGATGAGCGTAGCTGCTCAGCCCGGAGGCAGCTCGGGTCCCGATGATCAGTCACTAGGTGCGCTGGGAGTCCGGCGGGATGATCTCAGCCTCGGCCGTTTCCGCAGCCGGCGCCGGCTGCTCGTCGACCCGGACGTTGTCATCGTCCAGCCCGTCGAGTTCGCGGTCAATCGTGGCAATCTTGGCGCTAACGTCGTCCATCTGGGCAAAGAGCGCGTCGATCTCACCCTGATTGACTTCGCCACCACGGTCCTTCCGGTACACCAGCATGCCGAGCTTGTAGGCCACTTTGCTCCGAACCGCCACCAGGCTCGAGCGCTCGACGTGGAGCTTGCTCGACGCCACCGCATCTTTCACCCGGTCACCGAGCTGGTCCAGCTCGGTCCGAAACCGATCGAACACTGACGACATACGGTGCCTCCCTTGGCGATCCTGAAACCTTCGAACCCAGCCCCACAACGAAGGAAGCTACGGCACGGTTTCAAAACGAAAAAGGGGTGACCGAATGGTCACCCCTGGCAGTTCCGGAGCGGAAGCGGCTCAGTTCGCGAGGGCCGGGTAGACCGACACCTGCTGCTTGCCCTTGGCCTTCCACTCGAAGGTGACGACGCCGTCCGCGACTGCGAAGAGGGTGTCATCGTTGGCCCGGCGGACGTTCTTGCCCGGGTGGAACTTGGTGCCACGCTGGCGGAGAATGATGTTGCCAGCCACGACCTGCTCGCCGCCGAACCGCTTGACGCCCAGGTACTTCGGATTGGCGGTGCGTCCGTTTCTCGAGGAGCCCGCGCCCTTTTTATGTGCCATGATCAGCCTACCTTGACGGCGGTAATGCGCACGTCGGTATACTTCTGCCGATGTCCCGTCTTGCGGCGATAGTTCTTCCGCCGCTTGAACTTGAAGACGTAGATCTTCTCACCCTTCGCCTGGCCGATGACTTCCGCCTCGACGGCCGCGTTCGCCACGAAGGGCGTGCCAGCCTGAACGGAGTCACCATCGGACGTCAGCAGCACCTCGTTGAAGGTGACCTTGCTGCCCGGCTCGGCTTCCATGAGAGGCAGGCGGACGGTATCGCCCTCCTGCGCCTTGAACTGATGCCCTAAGGCTTTGAAAATCACGTACATCGCCGACGGTCCACGTTATGAGAAAGCCCCTAAGTGTATCAGGACGAACGGGATAGAGCAAGCCCCCGCCGGTCAGGCCACCGCGTACACTTCAGTCACGTCCCTGCCCCCCGGCTGACTGACCAGCCGGAACTCATCCTGATGCACCGTCGGGTCGTCCCGAAGCTCGATTTCGACCCCCAGGAGTCGGGCCAGCCCGGTCACCAGCTTGGGCTCCTCTTCCTTGAGGTAGAGCGCGACTTCGGGATGGAGCCGAACCCGGATCTGCCGCTCGCGCTGCTCGTTGGCAACCCGTTTGAGCGACCGTTCGATCCGCCGACTGACGACCTCGGGCGTGAAGACGCGACCGGTACCGTGGCACTGATGGCACTCGGTCGTCATCGTCGACCAGAGTGACCCGCGGACCCGCTGTCGCGTCATTTCCACCAGACCGAGATCGGATACCGCGAGCGCCTTGGTACGGGCTCGGTCGCGGCCCAGATGGGTCCGGAGCTCCTGCAGCACGCGGTCGCGGTTACCCCGAGACTCCATATCAATGAAGTCGCAGACGATGATGCCACCGAGATCCCGCAAGCGCAGCTGGCGAGCAATTTCCCGCGCGGCGTCCAGATTCGTCTTGAGGATCGTCTTCTCAGGGTCCTTCTTGCCGGTGTATCGACCGGTGTTGACGTCGATCGAGACCAGCGCCTCGGTCGGCTGAATCACCAAGGAGCCACCCGAGGGCAAGTCGACCCGCGGCTTGAACAGCCCCTTGATCTCGGCCTCGATTCCGAACTTGTCGAAAAGCGGCACTGACTCCGCATACAGACGAGCCCGTCCCATCAGCTCGGGATCGACCTGCTCGAGGTACTGCTCGATTTCCTTGTGAATCTCTTTGGAGTCGATCCAAAGGCCATCGACCTTGTCGGAGAAGACGTCGCGAATCAGCCCGCGGGTCAGGCTGGCCTCTCGCTGCAGCAGCGCCGGCGCCTTCCGGACATAACCCTGCTTGCGCTTGATCTTTTTCCACTGATTGAGCAGCGATTCGACTTCACGCTCGAACTGATCCTCCGTGACGCCTTCGGCCACGGTGCGCACGATCATGCCGCCGGCATCTTCGGGCAGCAGTCGCGTCACCAGTTCTCTCAGCTTGGCGCGTTGCTCACGACTTTCGATTTTGCGACTGACGCCGACCCGCGAGGCATACGGCATGTAGACCAGGAAGCGACCCGGCAGCGAGATCTGCGCAGTGACCCGGCATCCCTTGGTGCTGATCGGCTCTTTGGTGACTTGGACAGGGAGGATCTGCCCCTTCTTCAGGATCTCGGCAATGTCGGGCACCGCCCGGCGACCGGCCTCCCGCTGGCGCGGTTCACCGTTCTTCCCGTTGCTCTTGGCCCGACCGTTCTCCTCGGCCTGAACTTCGTCGACATCAGGAATGTCGTCGGCGTCGTCCTTGTCGCTCGGCTCCTCGTCTTCGTCAGGCTCGAGCAGATCCGAGGCGTGGAGGAAGGCGCTCTTCTCCAAGCCGATGTCGATGAACGCGGCCTGAATGCCCGGCAGCACGGCATCGACCCGGCCCAGGTAAATGTCGCCGACGATGCGGCGCTGATCGGGACGATCGAACATCAGCTCGGCGAGCCGGTCGTCCTCGAGAATGGCCACGCGGGTCTCCCGGGGGCCACTGGAAATGAGAATCTCGCGCTTCACGCGATGGGTCCTTTGCGATCCGCCCCAGCTCGTCATTCAACAACGGGTCTGGCAACGGGGTCGCGATGGCAAGGGTGGATGCCCCGACTGCAACTGCTCGGGGGCACAGACGTCTTCCGGGATCGGTCGCGCGGGAGTCCCAGCGAAGGGACCGCGCCGAGCCGGGCAGCAGGCCGTTGACGAGACGCCGACTCCACCGCCGGACCCAAGCGAGCACGGACGGCTCAGCCTCGGTCCGACCAGCGGTCGGGTTCTCGAGAGGCAACGGGGACCAACTGCCGCGGGCCCGATCGACGACTCGGACCCGGAGGAACCACAGGAACAATTGATACAGGCGAGCGACGATCAGCCCGGCCGAGGGCCGTCCGGGCTGTGAGGTGAGATGACGATCTGCCTCGCGTCGCATGGGCTAAATATATGACGCCCCCCGGTTTACGTGCGAGCCGGGGGGCGCCTTATTGCCCGAATGTTTCAGATCGAAACAATCAGCCGTCGACCACGCTGCCAAGAATGTGGCGTGCGATCACGATCCGCTGGATCTCGCTGGTGCCTTCACCGATCTCACAGACCTTGGCGTCGCGCATCATCCGCTCGACCGGGTACTCGGCCGTATAGCCGTATCCGCCGAAGATCTGTACGGCCTCGGTGGTGGCTCGCATGGCCAGTTCCGAGCAGAACAGCTTGGCCATCGCCGCCTCCTTCTTGAACGGCTTGCCGGCCTGCTTGAGCCGAGCGGCGGTGTAGAGCAAGTGCGTGCCCGCTTCGATTTCCATGGCCATGTCGGCCAGCTTGAAGCTGATGCCCTGGAAGCTGCCGATGTAACGTCCGAACTGCTTGCGGGTTCCGGCGTACTCGAGCGCCGCCTGGTAAGCGCCCTCAGCGATGCCGAGCGAGAGGGCGGCAATACCGATGCGTCCGGCATCGAGCGTCTTGAGAAAGTTGACGAAGCCGCTGCCCCGCTCGCCGAGCATATTCTCTTTGGGAATGACAGCATTGTCGAAATGGAGTTCGCGCGTGTCGCTGGCGCGCCACCCCATCTTGTCTTCCTTCTTCCCGGCGCGGACGCCCTCGATCTTCGGCAGGTCTGGCGCATGCCCCACACCGAGTTCTCGGCACTGATCGAGATCGACCGTGTCCTTGGTCACGATGAAGCTGGTAATGCCGCGGTGACCCTGGCCGGGATCGGTGCGCGCGGTGACCGAGAAGATTTCGCCCACACCCGCATGAGTGATGAAGATCTTGGCGCCGTTGAGCAGGAAGTGATCGCCCTTGTCCTCGGCGGTGGTCGCAGTGCCTCCGGCGTCACTGCCTGCCCCGGGCTCGGTCAGGCCAAAGCCCCCCAGGACCGCACCTGACGCCAGCAGCGGGACGTAGCGCTCGCGCTGCGCCTGGGTCCCGAACTCGACGATCGGCGAGGTGCCGAGGTTGGTGTGCGCGCTGATGGTCAGGCCGTGGGATGCGTCGACCTTGGCCATCTCATGAATGGTGATGTAGTAGGCAATCTGATCGAGGCCGGCCCCTCCCAATTCCTCAGACCACGGTACCCCGAGCATTCCGAGCTCGCCCATCCGCTTGATGTTTTCCCAGGGGAAGGTGGAGGTCCGGTCCAGTTCACGGGCCACCGGGGCCACGTGCGTTTGGGCAAATTCGCGCACCATTTCGCGAACCTGGTGGTGCTGTTCGGAGAAATACAGTGAATCGTCCATGGGGCCCGGGCTAAAGGGGTCGGAAGGAGTGCTTGCCGTTTCTTGGCCATTTGGCCAAGAGCGGCGCGGCACAAATATAACCGGAATCTCCCGCAGGCCACCCCCCGGGTTCAGGTTTCCCGGGAGGCCCGGTTAGCTTCGACGTCCCTTTCGTGGAGCGTTGCCCGTGGCAGACCTCGACCGGCTCAGCAGCCGCCTTGCCGTTCTGGAAACCCGGATTTCTCGTCTTCGGGTCGTTGCCATGCTGTCCTTCGGGGTGGCCGCAACCGCCGTCGGACTGACGCTGAGGGGTCAATCGGACACGATCGTGGAGGGTCGGCTCTGGCTGGCCAAGGACGATCAGGGACGGACCCGGGCCATGTTCGGGGTTACCAACGACGGGGTGGCGCTGACCATGTACGACTCGACGGGCCAGATGCGGCTCGACGTCGGCCTGACGCAGCACGGCGCGCCCGGGCTCGTCATGCTCACCAATCGCGGCGAGCCGGCGCTGACCCTCAACCTGTCCGAGGGATCCGGCCCAACGGTACGGATGATCGACCCGGCAGCGCAGACTCGGCTCGAGCTGGGGCCACGACTACCCGGCGCCACGCAGTTCGGGCCAACGGTTCCGCCCGACACTTCGATTGCCCGGCGGGTCGAGCCCTGACACCCTCACGGGCGACAACTACAGACATCGCAGCCTGAGCAGCGGACCGACCGTTCGCCGAAGTATTCGAGCAGCGCCGCGCGACGGCAGCGGCGTTCGCGTGCGTACCTGTCGACAGCCGCGATCCGGCCTTCGGCCGCCTTGCGGCGACGAGCGATTCGCACCCACGGATCGGCTTCGGTTCGCGCTGCGATTTCCTGGTGAAGCCGGGATACCGACGCCGCCACATTCTTGGGGAGGGTGGTCAGCATTGCCCGATCGCGCCCCGCCCGCTCGATCAGCCCCCGGGGCGGAAAGGTGACATCGAGGGCGCGTCTGGGCAGCTCGGAATCGGATGGGTGGTAGAGGAGCACACAGCGCGATGGGTTGCCGTCACGCCCCGCCCGCCCCGCCTCCTGGTAGTACGATTCCGGCGTCGGCGGCATCGTCCAATGGACGACGAGGCGGACGGTCGGTTTGTCGATGCCCATTCCAAATGCACAGGTAGCGACAACCACCTCGATACGGTCCTCCAGGAACGCCCCCAGTACCTCGGCACGCCGTTCCTTGGTCAGCCCGGCATGGTAGGCAACGGCGCGTTTGCCCCGCTCTCGCAGGACCCGGGCCAGTGCCTCCACCGTGTTCCGGGTCGCGCCATAGACGATCATCGCACCGGGTACGTCCCGGGTCAGCTCGAGGAGTGTGCGAAGGCGGTCACGCTGATCCTTGATCCGGACGACTCCGAACCAAAGGTTCCGTCGATCGAACGAGGCGACGTGCCGGTCGAACCGACCGCCCTGATGCGCCCCCAAGCGGAGCAACCTGGCAATCGTGTCGCGGACTTCCGGGGTGGCGCTGCCGGTCAGGGCGACCGCGGCCGGATTCCCCAGGGCGCTCCTGAGGCGACCCAGACCGAGATAGGCCGGCCGAAAGTCCGGTCCCCATTCAGCGATACAGTGCGCTTCGTCAACCGCCAGGAGCGACACGTGCTGGCCTGCCTCGGCGAGCTCCTCGAGCAGTCGACGATGCCGCTCGGGCGCGACATAGAGAAGGCGCAGGCGGCCTTCCGAAAGTTCTTGCCGCGTCTGACTCTGTTCCTTTGCCGTCTGCAGGCTGTTGAGTGACCGGGCAGGAAGCCCGCGACGGCGCGCGGCGTCGACTTGATCCTGCATCAGGGCCAGCAGCGGTGAGATAACGATCGTGACGCCACCGAGCACCATGGCCGGTACCTGGAAGCAGACGGATTTGCCCGCGCCGGTCGGCAGCACGCCAAGCGTGTCGCGCCCTGACAGGACGGACCGAATGACGCGTTCCTGCGGGGCACGAAACGCCGAGTAGCCGAAGTGGCGCTCGAGAACAGCCACAGCGGTGTCAAGCGAGGGCGCCTGGGGTGGAGCGGCAGAGCTCATGACAGGCGGACGTTGTCGCTCGACCCAAGTCGGGAGACAACCCAACCAACGCAACCTGGTATCCGAATATCCCGCAATTGCCGGCGAGGCGATTGCGTCGGGCTCAGTGCCCTTACGGCTCTTTACCGCGCAGGTAGATGCGAATCAGGAGGGAAATGATCAGCGCAGCCATCGCTACCCAGACGATGGTCCGGTTCGCGGTGGCCGCACCCAAGGCGGCGAGGCCGAAGCCAACGACCGCGAGACCCATCCGAAACTGCTGGATGGTCATGGCATGATCGGGCCGGTCGGAGCCGGGAGCCGGACCTCGTTGCCCCAGAGCTCGCCGTGCACGTCGACCACCAGCTGCGCCAGCGGAAAAAACCCGTCGCCCAGGCGCCATGGTACCGCACCGATGGGAAATCGAATCGAGGTCGTCGCCCCGGATGCGACCGCAAACTCGGCTCCGGCGGGAATCTCGACGAGCACGGGAGACTCAGCGTAGAAGCGGATCGAGATCGTGGCATTCCAGGTCGGTTCGGCCGTGGGATCCGCCAAGCCAGGCAGCAGCACGATGTCGACATCCCGATCCATGCCGACGTCGTCGAGTTCGAGGGTGACCTGCCCCAGCGCATAGTTCATCGGGTCGTGACCCAGGATACGGTCCTCCCTATCGACCACACTGAGACCAAGATCGGTGAATGCAGGCCACTGCTCACGCGGCAGCCTCATCGTCACGACCATCCGCCGGGCCCAACTCGGCATCCGCACCGGAATGCGGCGTTCCGCCGATCCACGCTGACTGAAGACGACGCCTCGCTCCGCACCTACCAGCCCGAACATGGCTGTTCCCGTCACCTGCGCTCCCGTCGGATTGGTCAGACTCGCCACGACACTGTCGCCGCGCACCCGCTCGGCGCCGAGCGACAGGGGCGCGCGTACCACCCGCATGTCAACCGTGGCTCCAGCGGCAGGCGGCGCAACTGCGACCACCTCGTAGGTACCTGTCACGATCTCGCGCCCGTCGAGCTCATAGCTGGCCGCCTGCGGACTCGGCCCGCCTCGCCGGCCGTTGTCGATCCGAAACGGCTGCCCACCCGGCTCGTGCAGGAAGGCCAGCACCTCCTGCCCCGCCGCAGCCGTGGTTACCTCGACCCGAAACGGCCGGCCCGAATCGGCCGGCACCATGATGCGCTGGGCCGCACCCGCGGCAATCGAGGTGCGGACGAGGAGTCCGGTGTCCGGCAGGGCGAACGGCGCCGCCAGCGTAGCCGGCACCGTCAGCAGCGGTCCGATGGTCGTATCCGTGGCCCATCCCGTGATGACGCCGTTAAGGACACCGGCACCCCGAACGGCGGATGCCCTAACGGTCACATCGAACCGCGTCGACGGCGGCGTCAGCTGGACGGCGGGCGGCGCCACCAGCCACGCAGCATCACTCACGAGTCGAATCCGCCCGCCGAGGCTGCCGCGAACTTCGACGCCGATGGTGGTATCGCGGGTGCGCCCCGGCTCGATGAATCGAAGAATGCCTCCACCGGGCACACCGCCAACCAGCGTGCGCACCGCCGCCATGGCCGGAAGCCTGCGGAGCACTTCGTCCGCCGCGATGACATCGAGCAGGCCGGCTCCCTGATCCGGCCGCGCCGCGCCGGGCATCGGCCGACCGGTGGCGCGGACCGCCTGCTTGATCTGCGCGGCGGTCCAAGTTCGCTTCTCCTGCACCAGACCCGACAGCAGCAGCGCGAGGGCACCAGCCGCGTGCGGTGACGCCATGCTGGTGCCACTCTTATCCTCTGATCCGGTGTCCCAGCGCGGCACCGTGGAGAACGCGATGCCCGGCGCCAGGATATCCGGCTTGGCGACTTCGCCGCCACGCGAGCTGAAGAAGGCAACCACGTCTCCCGCCGCAGCGCCGGTAAAGGCGGGCGGGATGGTGGCGCCGACAGACAAAGCGCGATCAGCGGATCCCGGGAATCCCATGGTCGAGAGTCCAGGGCCGTCGTTGCCTGCGCTCGTGGCAAACAGCACTTCCGGATTGGCCGCCAGCAGCGAATCGACAATCGCATCGATCCGGGCGGCGCCCTCGCGCTCATTGCCAACGCCGAAACTCATGTTGAGCACCAGAGGAAGGCGCCGTTCACGAGCAAAGCGGATGGCGTAGTCGATGGCCCGAACCATGGCGCCGGTAACTGAGATTCCGCCGTGCGCGTTGTTCGAGATCTTGAGACCAAGCACTTGCGCACCTGGCGCAACGCCGTCGAAACCATCGACCCCGTACAGCATGTGGCCCGCGGCTATCCCCGCCACATGGGTTCCGTGGCCGCTGGTGTCGAAGAACAGGTCCAGGACTGGCGCTGTGTCCGTGCCGGAAAAGTTGACGGCGACTGCGAGCGGACTGGGTCGGCCGCTGGTAGCCCAGCCGAAGGTTTCACGCGCGGCCAGGAAGTCGCGCACCGGCCGTTCGTTGGCGAGCGAGCCGTCGCCGTCGGTATCGGCAAAGAGTACCCACCCGTCCGGCGCTCTGCCGATCACGACGGCAAGCGTGTCTCCGTTACTGCCGTTGCCGTTGAGGTCGCCGGCAGGCATATCGCCCAGCGGCCGTTCGCGAAGCAGACCGGCCAGCACCGTCCCCGGCGCGACCATCCCGGCCACCCGCTGCATGCCGAGCAACTGGATGGTCCCCACCAAGATGGTGTCGCCCCGAATCGACGGCGCACTGAGCCTGACCCTACCCTCCCCGGAGAAGTCGCGCAGATCGAGAATCTTGCGGTCGCCGGTGGAGGTGGTCAGCAGGCCGGGTACGGCAGCATCGACACCGCTGTCCAGAATCCCGATCAGAACTCCCCGCCCGTCGTAGGTCGGATGACTCTGTCGATAGGCCCAGACGTTGGTCGAGGCCAGTGGCATCAGCCCGCGCCGGGCAGCCTCTTCTGGAGGGAGAATCGGCTCGGCGGGCGGTGGTGGTGGAGCGACTTCAACCCGAGGTGGTGGAACCCGGCCGGGATCCATCGTCGGTCGGGGCGCTTCGACGGGCGCCGGGCCACAGGCAAGCGCGAAGAACGCCGCGCCCGCCCAGACCCTAGACACTCGCATGATCGAGGGTCGGAAGAACAAAGGGGCCGATGTGGGGGCCGGCGAAGTTGGCCGAGGTGCGGACCAGGAAGGCAAGCAGGTCACGAGTCTCCTCCGGCGTGATGATAGCGTCGACCTGGCCCCGAGCCGCCGCATGGCGCGCATCGAGGTCCCGATCATAGTCCGCGCGCATCTGGGTTACCGCAGCCTCGACCTCGGCCGGGACCGGGGTGCCCGCCTTCTTGGCCTTCTCGATGGCCGGACCATGCACGGCCATGATGGCGGCCTCGCCCTCCATGACACCCATCCGACCGGTCGGCCAGGACAGAATGAAATCGGGGTCGAAGCCCTGACCGGCCATGGCGTAGTACCCGGCGCCCGAGGCGTGATTGACCGTCAGGACGATGCGCGGAACGACGGCAGTCGCCATCGCCTCGACAAAGCGAGCGCCGGCGCGGATGATACCCGAGTGCTCCGCCTCGGGCCCGACCATGAAGCCGCTGACGTCCTGCACGAACAGAATCGGAATCCGTTCGCGGCTGGCCGTCTCGATGAAGTAGGCGACTTTCTCGGCGCTCTCGGTGTAGATGATTCCGCCGAACTTCGGTCGCTCGCCAGGCTTGCCTTTGATGATGCCGCGCTGATTGGCAATTACAGCCACCGGCCAACCGCTGATCCGGCCATGACCACAGATCATTTCCGCGCCAACCGCGGGCTGAAACTCATCGAGCTTCCCGCCGTCGAGCACACACTCGAGTATCTGCCGCATGTCGTAGGACATGCGATGATCCTGCGGCAGCAGATCGTAGAGTTCCTCGACCGGCCGGGCCGGTGGCTGGGCATCTACGACGTGGTGGGAGAGACCCGGCAAGCGCGGCAGGCGGGCAATGTACTCGCGGATCTTGATCAGGCACTCGGGGTCGTTCGCGGCCATGTAATGGGCGACGGCACTGACTTCCGTGTGGGTCCGCGCTCCGCCCAGCAGCTCGCCATCGACGACCTGACCGGTCGCCCCTTTGACCAGGTTGGGGCCACCGAGCCCCATAAAGCTGGTGCCGTCGACCATGAAGATCACGTCTGACAACGCGGGCAGGTAGGCACCGCCGGCTACACAGCTACCCATCACCGCGGCGATCTGCGGCACATGCAGGTACCGCCGCATGATGGAGTTGTAATAGAAGATTCGCGCCGCTCCGTACTGGCCCGGGAAGACGCCGCCCTGGTAGGGCAAGTTGACACCGGCGCTGTCGACCAGATAGATGATCGGGATACGCTGCCGCATCGCGATCTCCTGGGCCCGGAGAATCTTGCCGATCGTCTCCGGCCACCACGAGCCCGCCTTGACCGTCGCATCGTTCGCGACGACGACGACTTCCCGTCCCTCGACCACTCCGACGCCGGTAATGACACCGGCCCCCGGCGCCTGACCATCATATCGGTCGTAGGCCACCAGCAGTCCGGTCTCGACCCAGGGGCTGCCCGGATCGAGCAATGCCGCGACCCGTTCGCGCGGGGAGAGCTTGCCCTGCGCATGCATTTTTGCCACCCGCTCGGGGCCGCCACCAGCACGAAGCTTGTCCGCGAGGGTACGGTATTCAGCGGTCAGCTCCCGCAAACGGGACCGCTTGGCCGAGTCGGCCGGGCCAGAGGGCTTCGAAGACTTGGTGGTCAAAACAACGTCCTGATTCGACGGAAAGTGAGAGGAACTGCGTTACCGATCGAGGTGTTCGGCAGCCCAGCCATTGATATAGTCGACCAGATCGGACAACGGGGTGCCAGGCCCGAAGAGCTTGCCGATTCCCTGGCGATGCAGTTCGTCCGCATCATCGGCGGGGATGATCCCGCCGCCGGTAACGAGGATGTCGGGTCGACCGGCCTCGACCAGCAGTTTGCGCACCCGGGGGAAGAGGGTCATATGCGCACCAGACAGAATGGAGAGTCCGACGACGTCGACGTCCTCCTGCACGGCGGCCGTTGCAATCATCTCAGGCGTCTGATGCAGGCCGGTATAGATCACTTCCATACCGGCGTCGCGGAGCGCGGCCGCCACGACTTTGGCGCCGCGATCGTGGCCGTCCAGGCCGGGCTTGGCCACCAGCACACGAATGGGTCGAGACATGGTTTCAGCTTCAGGCATAGGGAGAGCTCTAGAAGAAGACCGGCTCACGATACGCGCCGTATACTTTCTCGAGCGCGTAGCGAATCTCGTACAGCGTACAGTAGGAACGAGCACAGTCGAGCATCGCTGGAATCACGTTCTGATCCTCACGCGCGGCCTGGGTCAGCGTGTCGAGCGAACGGGCAACCTGTTCGTTATCCCGCTCGGCACGCAACCGCCCCAGCCGCACTCGCTGCGTTTCATCCGCCTCGGCGCCGATCCGAAGCAACTCAAGCGGGCGATCCGGCTCGTCTTCGACAAAGGCATTGACGCCGACCACCGGCCGGTGGGCCGAATCGACTTCGTCCTGAAACCGTGATGCCGACGCCGCAATCTGGCGCTGGAACCAGCCCTTCTCGACCGCGGCAACGACTCCGCCCTGGGCGTCGATCTCGGCAAAGAGGCCTTCGGCCTCCCGCTCCATCGCATCGGTCAGCGCTTCGATGTAGTACGAGCCGCCCAGCGGATCGATCACGTTGGCAACCCCGGTTTCGTACGCCAGGATCTGCTGGGTCCGAAGGGCAATCCGTACCGACTCTTCGGTTGGAAGCGCCAGGGTTTCGTCGAAGGCATTGGTATGGAGCGACTGGGTGCCCCCCAGCACGGCCGCCATGGCCTGATAGGCAACGCGCACCACATTGTTCATGGGCTGCTGGGCGGTCAGACTGACACCGGCAGTCTGGCAGTGGAACCGCATCTTCATGCTGCGATCGTCGCGCGCACCGTAGCGATCGCGCAGCCGGCGGGCCCAGACGCGGCGGGCCGCGCGCATCTTGGCGATTTCCTCGAAGAAGTCGTTGTGCACGTCCCAGAAGAACGACAGGCGCGGTGCGAAGCTATCGACCGCGAGTCCGCGCTGCATGCCGTGCTCGACGTAGCTGAAGCCGTTGGCAAGCGTAAAGGCCAGCTCCTGCGCGGCCGTCGCGCCCGCTTCGCGGATGTGATATCCCGAGATCGAGATGGTATTCCACTTCCCGGCGTGACGAGCGCCCCATTCGAACATGTCGACCACGATCTTCATGGCGTGTTCGACCGGGTAGAGCCAGGCGTGCTGCGCCTGGTACTCCTTCAGCATGTCATTCTGAACAGTGCCCTGCAGCTTCTGGAGGTCGACGCCCTGCTTCTCGGCCGCCGCCAGGTAGAAGCACCAGAGCATCGAGGCCGGACCATTGATGGTCATCGAGGTGGAGACCTGATCGAGCGGAATCCCGTCGAAGAGGGTTTCCATATCGGCCAGGCTCGAGATGGCCACGCCACACTTGCCGACCTCGCCCTCCGACCTCGGATGATCGGAGTCGTAACCCATCAAGGTCGGGAAGTCGAACGCGACCGACAGACCCGTCTGGCCGCGTTCCAGCAGGAACTTGTATCGCTTGTTGGTGTCGATCGCGGTCCCGAAGCCGGCAAACAGCCGCATGGTCCACAGCTTGCCGCGATACATCGTGGGATGGATGCCCCTGGTAAAGGGGAACTGCCCCGGCAAGGCGCCTTCCGCGCCAAGCGTGTCGACCAGATCGCCCGGCGTGTAGACGGGTTCGACGCTGCGTCCCGAAATCGAAGTGAAGTTGCCGTCTTTCCGCAGTGGCAGGCGGCCGTACTCGGCCCGCCACCTCTCGACTTCGCGCGTCAGTGCCGCCAACTCGCGCTCGCGCTCGGCGAGCCGAACCGCGAGATCCGCGGCCGAGGGTCCTTGCGTGTCCGTCATACCCGGGCTCCCTCCTTCATGCCAGCGACCACCTCGGCCGCCAAGTCATAGGGACTGATCCGACCGGCCACCATATCGTCGGTGTGCCGCTCGATGATGGCGTTGGTTTCCGACTCATTCCAGATCCAGCGTTCGACGGCGCGGCTGATGACCTCCCGGGCACGCAGCTGCAGGCGACGACGGCGTCGGGTAGCCAGTTCCCCCGTCGTCTCCATACTCGCACGGTGCCGCCCGATCGCATCGGCAACCTCGACGATACCGGTTCCCTCGGCCGCCGTGGCGAGCAGCACCGGCGGTTCCCACGCAGGGGGCCCATTGGGAGCTGTCTCAACCGCGCCGACCGACCGCAACGACGCGCCATGATGTGACTTGATGCGACGGAAAGCGTTGCCCTTCCGGATCCCGAGCGTCACGTCGATTTCCATCTGCAACTTCCCTGCCCCTGGCCGGTCCGCCTTGTTGACGACGAACACGTCCGCGATTTCCATCACGCCCGACTTGAGCGTCTGAATGCCGTCGCCCGATTCCGGGACCAGCACCAGGATGGTGGTGTCGGCCATCTTGGCAACGTCCAGCTCCGACTGGCCGACGCCGACCGTCTCGATCAGGATCCGATCGAAGCCAGCCGCATCGAGCACGTCACAGGCTTCGCGCGTCGTGGTTGCCAGGCCACCGAGCGAGCCACGCGTCGCCATCGAGCGAATGAAAACGCCTGGGTCGAGCGCAACCTGTTCCATCCGGATTCGGTCACCGAGCAACGCCCCACCTGTGAACGGACTGGTCGGGTCAACGGCCACAATGGCCACCGTCAGACCCTGCTTGCGGTAGTGGGCCGCCAGCTGATGGGTCAGCGTCGACTTTCCCGCCCCCGGGGGCCCGGTGATCCCGATCCGATGCGCCCGCCCGAGCTTGGCATGGATCGACCCGAGGAGCTGCTCAAACCCCGGCCGGCCATTCTCGACGATGGAAATCGCGCGCGCGAGGTGCGCGGGCTGGGACAGAGAAAGATCCTGGGGCAACGGAGTACCGGCCATGCTCTCAAAGTCGCACCCCGGGGGACCCACCGCAAGTTGCTGCCAGACCACGAATTACGCGCGAATTTCGCCCGGCGCGAACCGCCCGTTTGGCCGCTGAGCCCCGGGTCAGAGCAAGAGCGCCGTCGACAGGCCGAGCAGGAGAAAGAAGCCGCAGATGTCGGTAAGGGTGGTGACGAACACCGAGGAAGCCAGCGCCGGGTCGACGCCGACCCGCTTGAGCAAGAGCGGGATGAACGCGCCCGCGAATCCGGCAACGACCAGGTTCGCGTTCATGGTGATGAAGACGGCAACTCCGAACAGCGCGTTGCGCTGGATCAGCCCGGCCCCTGCTCCCGCCAGGATGCCAACGACGAAACCATTGGCGGCCCCCACTGCCAGTTCCTTCCGGATCACGCTGCCGAACTGATTGAAATCGATCAGGCCGAGGGCCAGCCGTCGGACGTTCACGGCCAGTGCCTGGGTCCCGGTATTACCGCCCATACCGGCGACCATCCCCATGTAGGCGGCCACAAAACTGATCCGCTCGATCGTCGTATCGAAATACAGCGGCACCATGGCAGCTACGTACGCCGTTACCATGTTGACGAGCAGCCAGGGTAGTCGGCTGCGCACCGCTTCCGTCCACCCTGCGCGCAGGTCTTCGTCTGCCGAGACACCACCGAAGCGAAGCATATCCTCGGTGGCCTCGGCCTCGCCAACGTCGAGTACGTCGTCGAAGGTGATGCGCCCAAGCAACCGATCATCGGCACTTACCACGGGGATGCTCGACACATTGTACCGCGCCATTAAGCGCGCGACTTCTTCCTGGTCGGTTTCGGGACGAACCGTGACTTCGTGCTCCTCCATCGCCTCCCGAACCGGTCGTCCGGGTGACGAAAGCACCAGCCGTTTGAAAGTCATGACGCCGACCAGTCGCCCGAGCGGGGTCACCACGTATGCCTCCGAGAACTCTTCGACCTCCTCGGCCTGCTGCCGGATTTCATCGAGCGCCTGCCCCACGGTCGCCGAGTCGAGTACGGTGACCACCCGGGTGGTCATCAGACCACCGGCGGACTCCGAGTCGTACTGCAGCAGCTCGACGACCTCGTCCCGTTGTTCCGGATCACCGACGTGCGCGAGGATCCTGGCGCGGTCTTCCGGTTCGAGATCCGCCAGCAGGTCGGCGGCGTCGTCGTCGGGCAATTCCTCGACGATCCCTGCCGCCTGGGCCGGCTCCAGCGCCGCGAGCGTTTCGCCCGCATGCTCCTCCGCCGGCATTTCCCAGAGCGCCGACCCTGACAACGAGGCGGGCAGCCGTTTGACGATCGCGATCCGCTCATCATCGGCAGCCGCGGCCAGAACGTCAGCAAGGTCCGCAGGATCGAGTTCGTCCGACCGTGCCAGGAACTCGTCGATCCGCCCCGTCCGCCAGAGCGCCAGCAGCTCTTCCGCGGCGTTCTTCACGATCCGGGCGGGTCGAGGGTGATGGGATCGGCCCCGATCCGGCGAACAACGAGCCGATCGATCCGGGTGGGCGAGACGGCCAGGATATCGAACTCGAGTCCGCTCAAGCGAAGCCGCTCGCCGGCGCGCGGAAACCGCCCGAGCAACTCGACCAGCCGCCCCCCGATCGAACGAGACGGCCCATCCGGGAGGACCACGCCAAAGCGCTGTTCGACCTGATCGAGACTGGCGCCGCCGTCGGTCTCGAACGGCTGCGCACTATCCGGGATCCGGCGCTCGGCGGTCTCGTCGTTCTCGTCGAAGATCTCGCCGACCATTGCTTCCAGCAGGTCTTCCAGGGTCACGATCCCCAAGGTCCCGCCGAACTCGTCCAGCACGACGGTCAGATGCCGGCGTTCCCGCTGCATGTCGAGCAGCACATCGCCCGAGGTGCGACTGGCCGGCGCCGCCCCGATCGGGCGGACCGGCACGGGATCGGCTGGCGTGATCTTGAAGAGGTCGAAGACGTGCACCATACCGACGACATCGTCGATGGTGCCGCGATAGACCGGCAGGCGGCTGTAGCCGCTCTGCACGAACGCAGCATGGATCTCGTCGTACTGGGCGCCTTCGGGGATGGCGGCGAGGTTGGTCCGTGGCGTCATTACCTCACGGATCGGTCGCTGCGCAAAGGTAATCACGTTGCTGACCATCACCAGCTCATCCGTTTCGGTCAGCGCCCCTGCCGCGCCTTCACGCCAGAGGGCCCGCACGTCGGCCACGGGACGCTTCTTGAGCTCCGGCAGCACCCAGGCCACCATACGCGACCAGGGTCGGAGAATCGGTCGGAACAGGTCGGCTGCGCGGCTGGCGCGCTGCGCGGTCAGCCACCGGGGGAGCACGTAGCCGCTCATCAGCACGAAGGGCAGCGCAACGCCGATCAGGAGGACGAGCACACCCCAGAGCGGCAAATCACCGGTGATCCAATCGACCAGACCGGACAAGCCCACGGCCAGCACGGCAATACCCAATCCGGTGGTCGCGGTGGCGGCGGCCAGCTCGCGCTCGGCATCGCGCAGCCAGTCGAGGGATTCGGCCGCTCCGCGGAGTCGGCGGGACACCGCGTCGGCCAGATCGGCTCGGCTCACGGTAATCAGCGCGGCCGAGGCCGCGACCCCGAACACGGTCAGCACAAAGCCGACGGCGACGGCAGCCCAGATCATGCCCCTGCCTCCGGGGACGGCGTCGCCGAGGGCGCGGCAAGAATCCGCCGTACGGTCACCCTGCGCACCCGGCGGCGGGCCACCTGGTCGATCGTCAGAACGTACTCGCCGGCGATGAGCGAATCGCCCGCACGGGGCACCCGCCCGACCAGGGCGAGGACGAGGCCTCCGACCGTTCCGACGTCCTCGCGGTCGAAGTGATGATCCAGTTCGGCTTCCAGGTCGGCGAGCGGAACGCTGCCCTGGACAATCCAGGCGCCTTCGGGCGTCGGCTGGATCGGGACCGCTTCGTCGGTGTCGTATTCGTCCTGAATCTCGCCCACGATCTGCTCGAGTACATCTTCCAGCGTCACGATCCCCGCCGTACCGCCGAACTCGTCGACGACCACCACCAGATGAGCGCCGCCGCGCTGGAAGTCGCGCAGCTGGCGGTCGAGGCGTTTGGCCTCCGGGACAAACTCGACCTGGCGCACCAGAGAGTGCCAATCGGCAGCTTCGCGATGCCCGGGACTGGCGAGCAGATCCTTGGCGTAGATCACGCCAACGACATTGTCCGGATCGCCGTCGACGACCACCAGACGGGAATGCTCGGCAGCCCGAAGCGTCTCGAGCAGCTGCGCGCCAGTGGCTGAGAGATCGACCGTGAAAACGTCCATCCGCGGCGTCATGACCTCCTCGACGGTCATGTCGCGCAGACTGAAGACGCCGGAGAGACGGTCGCGCACATCGTGGTGAGAGCTGCGCGCGGAGGGGAGTTCGTCGAGCGGACGACCCCCGCGATCCGCCCAGGCGACGAATCGCAGCATCGGCGCGAACACGGCCAGCGTGGTCGTGGCGATGCGGCCATCGACCCGGACGAGATCCGGCTCATTGCTGGCCCAGAGGCGCGGCAGCAGATCGCCCACGACCCAGACGAACAGCACGCCAAGTGCCAGTCTGACCAGCGCCTGTGGAAACGGCCAGGCCCACCAGGCAAGCGCCAGCCCGGCAAAGAATGCCGCGATCATCATCAGGGCGAGGTGAGTCACATGGAGGGCGCGGGCCGGCGAAAGTTGTCCGGCGTCCGCGGCACCGGTCGGCGCCAGCAGCCGAGGCAGGCCAACATCGCCTTCGGAGGCAAGACCGATCAGCGCCGCCCACAGCGTGAACATCCCCGCAAGCAGCGGGGCGACTCCGAGTTGCAGCGCGGCGATCAGACCAGACACGCGAGGTATCGCTCCTGTCTCCGCCACATCGGCGACCGAACCCGGCGCTCGTCGTCGGGGTGATCATGGCCTGCGACATGCAGCGTTCCGTGGATGACGAGCCGCAGCAGCTCTTCGCGCAGTGACAGACCGCGTGCCGCAGCTTCGGCCTTGGCAACCGCCCGGCAGACGAAGATGTCTCCGACGAGACTGCCGTCCCGTTGCGGCAAGGCAAAGGCGAGGACATCCGTCGGCCGATCGTGGCCCTTCCAGCGACGATTGAGCGCTCGCATCCGGGTCGGTCCGAGGAACGTGACGGCAATGGCAGCCTGAACCCGCTCGCGCTGGAGTACCAGCCGGACCGCAGCCTCGACTCGACGCCGCGCGAGCGGGGCGTGATTGCCCCGCACCACGACGGGGGCGGGCGGCTCAGCCGCTCTGGTCTTCCGCGTAGGCACGAATGATCTCGCGAACCAGCCGATGGCGGACCACGTCGGCTTCGGTCAGGTAACAGAAAGCGAGGCCGTCGATCCCGAGCAGGATCCGCTCGATCTGAATCAGCCCGGAATCCTCGCGTTTCGGAAGGTCGACCTGGGTCTTGTCGCCCGTGACAACGACTTTGCTGTTCACGCCCAGGCGGGTCAGGAACATCTTCATCTGCGCACCTGTCGCGTTCTGGGCTTCATCGAGGATGATGAACGCGTCCGCCAGGGTGCGCCCGCGCATGTAGGCGAGGGGGGCGATCTCGATGGTCCGGCTCTCGATGGCCTTTTGCACTCGATCGTGCGGCATCATGTCTTCGAGCGCATCGTAGAGCGGGCGCAGGTACGGATCGACCTTGGCCTGCAGATCGCCGGGCAAGAACCCGAGCGACTCACCAGCTTCGACGGCGGGGCGGGCCAGGATGATCCGACGCACCCGCTTCCGGGCCAGCGCCTCCACGGCCTTGGCTACAGCAAGATAGGTCTTCCCGGTACCCGCAGGTCCAATCCCGACCACGACATCATGCTGCGCAATGGCCTCGAGGTAATCGCGCTGCCCCTGGGTCTTGGGAAGAATGGCGCGCCGGACCCCGGGCAGCAGAATGCGACCCTCACCCGGAGCTGCCAGGTCAGCGGGCAACGCCCCGTCCTGCACCATCCGGACGAGCATGTCCGGCGCGACCTCCTCGCCCATCCGCACCAGGTCGACGAGTCCCTGCACCACAGCCCCGGCGCGTTCGACCTGCTCAGCCGGACCACTTACCGTCAGCACATCGCCGCGAAGCGCCGCGCGAACGCCGAGGATGCGCCCGAGTTCGACGAGGTTGGCGTCGTTGACCCCCGCCAGCAGCAGCGGATCCGCGCCTTCGGTACCGAATCGCTGGACGGTCTCGTCCGCCATCTTGGTCCGTTTCTCCGTCTGCACTACGACCGGCCCGGGCCGGCAACGGTGATCGACAACGCCTCGAGATCTCGCGGATTGACCCGTGTCGGAGCGCCTTCGAACAAGGCGCGCGCGGCCGTCGTCTTGGGAAAAGCAATCACATCCCGCAATGAGGTCGCCCCGGCCAGGAGCATGGCGACCCGATCGAAACCGATCGCAAAGCCCCCCATCGGCGGCGACCCAGCCCCCAGCGCATCGAGTAGAAACCCGAAGCGTCGGCGCTGCTCATCGGCGTCGACACCGAGCAGCGCAAAGACCCTGGCCTGCAGCGCGGGATCGGTAATACGGATCGACCCGCTCCCCAACTCGTTCCCGTTGTACACGGCGTCGTAGTGGATCGCCCGGCAGCGTCCCGGGTCGGTTTCCAGAAACGGAATGTCGTCCGGATGCGGCGAGGTGAACGGGTGATGCACAAAAATGTGCTGGCCGGTCTGGGGATCAGGCTCGAAGAGCGGGAAATCGACGACCCAGAGAAAAGCGTGCGGTGTCGTAGGCGTCAGACCGAGCCGCTGAATCACCGCCATGCGCACCGCGTGGAGCGCGGGCGAGGTCACCGTATCCGCACCAACCACCGCGAGGAAGGCATCGCCGGGTTGCCCGGCAAGCGTTGCCAGGAACGATGGGCCTACGGCCTTGGCGCCCTGCCCTTCCCAGCCATCCGCACCCCGCTTGAGCCAGACCAGCCCTCCGGCCCCGGCGCCCTTGGCCACAGCCGTCAGGGTATCGAAGTCCTTCCGAGCAAGCGCGGTGGCTTCCGGAACGATCACGCCACGGAAGCGGCTCCCGTTCTGCCCCGCCTCGGCCAAAAACGGGGCCCGATCGGCGCCAAGGGCCGCGGTGTAGTCGGCCAGTTCGAGGCCGTAACGAAGGTCCGGCTTGTCGATCCCGAACCGCTCCATCGCCTCCGCGTGTGAGAGTCGAAGAAACGGCCGCGGAATGGCATGGCCTGATTCGTCCCAGAGCGCCACCAGTACCGCCTCGATGAAGCCCATCACGTCCTCGGCGTCAACGAACGACGCTTCGAGATCGATCTGGGTAAACTCGGGCTGACGATCGGCGCGGAGATCCTCGTCCCGGAAACAGCGCGCGATCTGAAAATACCGGTCATACCCGGCCACCATCAGCAGCTGTTTGTAGATCTGCGGCGACTGGGGCAAGGCATAGAACTCTCCCGGATGCACGCGCGAGGGCACCAGATAGTCACGGGCGCCTTCCGGGGTGGGCTTGGTGAGGATCGGGGTCTCGACTTCGAGAAAGCCAAGCTCAGTGAGGGTCTGGCGCGCGCGCTGCGCCAGCCGGTGGCGCATCACGAGATTGGCCGTGAGTTCCGGACGCCGGAGGTCGAGAATCCGGTGCTTGAGGCGCAGATCCTCGGCCGCCAGTTCCTCGTTCTCTTTGCGAGCCACAGGAATGATCGGCGTTTCGGCCGGGCCGACGATGGTGAGGTCGGTGACATACACTTCAACCTCGCGGGACGCCATCGACTCGTCGCGGGCCGGGTTGGGGCGCAGCTCCACCCGTCCAGTGGCCAGAACGACCGTTTCCGCCCCGGCCATGCCGGCGCGAGTCATCACCTCGGGTGACGTCCAATCAGGGCTCAACGACAGCTGCACGATCCCGTCGCGGTCACGGAGATCGATGAAAATCAGTCCACCCAGGTCCCGTCGGCGGTGCACCCAGCCGGCCAGACGAACAGTTGCTCCGAGATGGGATCGATTGAGGGAACCAGCGCGGTGAGTTCGGAGGGCCGTCTCGACGGCAGGATCTTTCGCCATATCCGTGCAAACGTAACGCCCCAGCACGGCCGGCGGCAAGCGATTGCGACACGGTAAGTTAGCTCGTTTCCCGGGCGGGACCGTCGCTGATCCGGTTACCTTTCATCCATGGCTGATTCGATCCTGGACCTGGCACCATCCGAGGGCTACGCGCGGGTGGAGCGGTGGGTCCGTGAGCGCGGTCTTCCCAGCTACCGTGCCGAGCAGATTGCGCGACGTCTCTGGCTCAACCCGATCGGCGCCTGGAATGACGCCACCGAACTTCCCGCCAGCCTCCGAGTCGATCTCGAGACAGCCCTGCCCCTGACGAGACTCGAGGTAGCGTCGCACCAGGTCTCGCAGGACGGAACCCAGAAGTACCTGTGGCGTCTGGCCGATCAGGAGGCGATCGAGTCGGTGCTGATCCCGAGCGGGACGCGCCGGACGCTCTGCATCTCGTCACAGGCAGGCTGTGCACTTGGGTGCGTCTTCTGCGCCACCGGGCGGATGGGGTTCCGCCGCAATCTCACGCCGGCCGAGATCGCCGCCCAGGTGCGGGAAATCGTGATCCGGAATCCGGCGGACAAACCGACCAACATCGTATTCATGGGCATGGGTGAACCCCTGCTCAACTGGCCGGCGGTGTCCACGACGCTGTCGATCCTGAATGACGAGCGTGGTTTCGGCATCGGGGCGCGACATATTACGGTCTCGACGGTCGGCATCGTACCGGGTATGGAAGCCCTGCGCCAGCGCCCCGAACAGTTTCGCCTGGCCATCTCGCTCCACTCGCCCCACCCCGAGGAGCGTCTCGCGCTGATGCCGATCGAGAAGAAGTACCCGCTAGCCGAGGTCATCGAGGCGGCCAGGAAGTTCGGGCGACGGGTCACCTTCGAGTACGTCCTGATCCAGGGGCGCAACGACCGGGACGCGGATGCCGATGCACTGGCGCACCTGGCCCGCTCTCTTGCTGCGCATGTCAACCTGCTGCCGCTCCACCCGGGCGGTTCGCCGGGTCTGACTCCCAGCTCGGGCAACCGGATTCGTGCCTTTGCCGATCGGCTTCGGTCCGTCGGCATCGAAGCCGTGGTGCGCCGGAGCCGCGGGCTCGACATCAACGCCGCCTGCGGCCAGCTCTACGTCGAACTCGAGGCCAAGCGGCGGCGAGACGCGACGGCGGCGGTCGGGCGACCCGGCTGAGCCATGGTCCGCTCCACCCTGCAGGCGTTTTTCACCTGGGTGCTGGAGCTGTTTTTCCGGCGGATCGAAATTGCCGGGCTCGAGCACATTCCGCCCCACGGCCCCGTCCTGTTCGTCATCAACCACCCCAATGCGTTGATCGACCCGCTGCTGGTCCTGTGCTACGCCCCACGACCGGTTTCCTTTCTTGCCAAGGAGCCGCTCTTCCGGATGCCGGTGATCGGTTGGTTCGTACGCGCCATGGATGCGATTCCCGTCTTTCGTACCCAGGACGCCGCGGACATGACCAAGAACCGTGCGACCTTCAAACGGGCTCGCGAAATCCTCGAGCGCGACGGCGCGATCGCGATTGCGCCCGAAGGCGCCAGCCATAGCGAGAGTCGGCTCCGCCCCTTCAAGACGGGAGCAGCCCGGATTGCGCTCGGCGCAGGCACGGCAGCCCCGGTGGCCATCATCCCCGTGGGCCTCGACTATAGCGACAAGATGAAGTTCAGGAGTTCGGTTCTGGTGTACTTCGGTGAACCGTTGCTGGTCGACCCCGGAATGCTGCCGGCCGACGGCGAACCCGCCGGCACCACGGCCGCCGACCTGACTCGCGCCATCGAGGACCGACTGGCATCGGTGGTCGTCCAGGCGGATGAGCACGAGGCGCTCCACCTGGCTCGACGGATCGATCGGGTCATCGCTGCGGATGCCTCCGACGCAAAGGCCTGGAGGCTGGACGATAGCTGGGCAGTTCGCCGCCGCGTCGTGGAAGGGCACCGCGCCCTCAAGCAGCACGATGCCGCGCTGCTCGAGCGGTTCGTGCGACGCTTGGACCGGCTCGAGCGCGCCTTTCAGCTTGCTGGCCTCGATCCGTCCGGGAGAGCCCGGCCAAAACCCCGCGCACGCCATCTCGCCGGGGCGATCGGGTGGCTGATCTTCCGGATCCTGATCTTCATACCGCTCGCCCTTCCCGGCCTGCTGATCCACCTGCCCGCCTACTGGATGGTCGATCGGACCGCGCACTACCTGACGCGGGACCATCCCGACGCACGCGCCACCGTCAAAGTGATCGGTGCCGCCCTGTTCTACCCGATGACTTGGCTTCTGATTGGATGGCTGGTCGGGCGCTCGGTGGGACTCGAGTGGGGTCTCCTTGCCGCCCTGACCGCGCCGTTCGCAGGGTTTGCGGCCATCAAACTGGCCGAACGATCCGACCGCTTTCTGACCGCAACGCGCGCACTGGGATTTCACCTCTTCGAGCCCGAGCACTACCAGCGGCTCCATCGAGAAAGAGCCCAGCTGCGGAGCGATCTGCTCGACCTGGCCCGCCGACTCGCGCAGGAGCCGCCGCCAACCAGCACGGCGCCAGCTGAACCCGCATAGGCCCTTCAGACGACGCGATGCGGCGGGGCCCGCCCGCCGAAAAACGCCTCGAGGTTGTCGACCGCCATCATGCCCATGGCAGTTCGGGTCTCCTCGGTGGCGCTGCCCAGGTGCGGTAGCAGCACCACGTTGTCGAGCTCGAGGAGCGCTGGGGGGACATCGGGCTCGTGAACGAAGACATCGAGACCGGCGGCGGAAAGCCGCCTCGACGCCAGCGCCGCAGCAAGAGCCTGCTCGTCGACCAGGTTGCCCCGGGCGGTGTTGATCAGTACGGCCTCCGGCTGCATCAGGCCCAACCGGCGCGCGTCCAGGATTCCGACGGTGTCGTCGGTCGCCGGCAGATGAAGGCTGACGATCTCGGCGCGCTCGAGCAGCTGATCAACCTCACAGCGCACCGCCCCAAGACGGGCGGCGACCTCCGGCGCCAAGGGGGTTCGGCTGGCGTACAGGATCGACATGTTGAAGCCGTGGCGCGCCCGCGCGGCCACCGCCTGCCCGATCCGCCCCATCCCGATGATCCCCAGTGTCCGGCCCGACACTCGACGGCCGAGGTGATGGGTCGGGCGCCAGCCCGTCCACTGCCCTCGCCGCAACAAGCGTTCCCCCTCTCCCAGGCGTCGCAGCGTCATCAGGATCAGGGCGAGCGTAAGGTCCGCGGTGCAATCGGTCAACACACCGGGGGTGTTGGTGACCACGACACCAGCACTGCGGGCTGCCGCGAGATCGATCCGGTCGACACCGACGCCAAAGTTTGCCACGATTCGAACCCTCCGACCCGCCGCTCGGAACACCGCCGCAGGTACCGGGTCGGTCACCGTGGTGAGCAGGCCATCGAACTCGCCGGCCCGACTGACGAGTTCGTCGTCCGCGATGGCACCATCGTCCCGATTCCACTCCACGTCGAACTCGGCTTCGAGGCGCGCTTCGACGGTGCGCGGCAGCCGATGCAGGCACCAGATTCTGGGGCGATCCGTCACGTCTCTTTCCTCCTCGCGATCGACACGAGACACGATATATTGGCGCGGTGCATCAGACCCTCGACCGGCTCCGCGCCGATGCGGTCGCAATCTATGCCGCCGCCGTTGCCGGGGTCGAACCGCGCCGGGCGGTGACTCGCGCCTTTGCCGGCACGCCGCCTCCCAACCCCGCACGCATCATTGCCCTCGGGAAAGCTGCGTATCCGATGGCAGCCGCTGCGGTCCAGCATTTCGACCGCCTCGAGGTTCCGATCCAGGGCGGCCTGGTCGTAACGCCAGACGTCGGAGACAGTCCAGACCCTCGGCTCCAGCGGGTCACCGGCGATCACCCGGTGCCCGGCGCTCGGTCTCGCGCGGCCGCCGCTGCGCTGGGCGAGGCGCTGGCTCGTGTCACCCATCATGACGATGTCTGGGTCCTGATCTCCGGCGGAACCAGCAGCCTGGTCGGGGCGCCGGTGGAGGGCATGTCCGAGGTCGAGTACGACCTGCTGATGCGGGCGCTCGCGCGAGCCGGCCTGCCGATCCACGCCCTCAACCGCGCTCGGAAACGCTTCTCGCGCTGGGGAGCCGGTCGCCTGGCCGCCGCGTGCGGCGGCGACAGGATCCGGCTGTTCCTGCTGTCGGACGTGCCCGGCGACGATCCTGCCGATATCGGCTCAGGCCCCTGCGCACCAGACTCAGCCTCGGCCGCAGAGATCCTCGCGCTGCTTGCCAGCCTGGGCGGCGATGTCGGCGTGCCCGAGGCCGCCATGCGGTATCTCGAGCGAACCGTTCGGGGCGTCGTGCCTGAAACCCCGAAGCCGGGTGACTCGATCTTCGATCGCGTCACGACCCGGATCGTCGGCTCGAACGCTGTGGCTCTCGACCACGCCGAGGAGCGAGCGCGCGCCCTGGGCTACCAGGTTCGGCGCCACCCGACGCCAGTCACGGGCGAGGCCGCCGCCGTGGGAGGTGAGCTGATCCGGAGCGTGCTGGGCGACGACCCGCAGCCCGGAACCGCGTGGATCGGTGGCGGTGAAACGACCGTATCGCTTGGTGCGCATCACGGTCAGGGAGGTCGCTGCCAGGAACTGGCCCTGGCAGCGGCTGCCGGTCTGGCCCGTCACGCCGATCGATATCGGGCCACCGTGCTGGCCGGCGGTACTGACGGTCGCGACGGGCCGACGGATGCCGCTGGGGCCGTGGTCGACTCGCGAACCTGGGACGCGATCCGTCACGCCGGGATCGACCCCGAACGGGCCCTTGCCAGGCACGACGCCCACCCCGCCCTGGCAGCGGCCGGAGCGTTGCTCCGCCCGGGGCTGACCGGAACCAACGTGATGGATATCATAGTCGTGCTGGTTGGCGATCGACCGAGCCTCAGAGCGGCAGGCGACCAGCCGGAAGCCGGTAGTCCGCACCAAGCAGGATCGTAAGGTCGACCCGGCGGGTGCTGTCCGCCTCGACCGTGACACGTTTGGTGCCGACCATCCGGGCAACCGGGCGCCCACGCTCCGGATCCACCCCGCGCCGGATGATGACGGTCGTCGAGTCCGGCCGACGATCGGTCGAACCGAAATAGACCACATCGACGCCCTGCTCCCGCAACAATCGGGTCACCTGTCGTGCGAGACCCTCGCGACCCGTTGCGTTGATCACCTCGACGACCACGCCGCGTTCGACGCCGGCGGCCTGGTTCACCATCGCGATGCTCGGACGGGGTGCGGGGTCGCGCGACTGCCGCTCGCCCCAAGCCCACCTTCCGCTCAGGACGAGTCCAGCAGCAATCAGCAAGCCCGCGACGATCAGACCGATTCGGTGCGTTGGTTCCATAGACTGACGGTCGGCTCTGGAGTGCCCTTACCCTGCCGATAATAATAGCCCGTGCGCAAATCGCCGGCGCCAGGCTGCGATGTCGTCCGGGCGCCCTCAGTGGGTGGGGTTGGCGTATGCGATACCGTCGGGGCCGGCTCCGACCGCAAGCTGCCGTCGCACCGTGTGGGCGCGGAGGTCGAGTTCAGCCACCTGACCCGTCCCGGCAAGGGTGATCCATGCGACCGACCCGTCGGGCGCGACGGCAACGCCCATCGGGCCGCCGCTCACTCGCACCGTTGCCAGCTTGGCACGCGTTCTCGCGTCGATCACCTGCACTTCCTCTTGCTGCGGATTCGTGACGACCGCCATGGCGCCGTCGGGGGTGAAGCCGATCCGGTACGGAAAGCCGCTGGTCTGCAGCGAGTCGACGACCTGCCACCTGGCCAGGTCGACGACGTACACCTTACCGGTATTGTTGCTGCCCAGCCAGACCTGGTCGTTTGATGGCGTGATGTTGATCGCTTCGGTCATGGTGCCCACCTTGAGCACTCTGGGCTCGCCCGGCGTGTCGAGATCCATGGCGCTGAGCGTACCGGGCACAACGTTGGCCGTGAATCCGCGTTTGCCATCCCGCGAGGCCACGACCATGTGGCTCAACGCCTGCCCGGTGGGCACCGTTCGCGTGATGGTCCCTCGAGCGGCGTCGACGAGCACCACAGCCTGACTCGCCTCGGACGAGATGGCCACCGTAACGTTGTCCGGAAGGAACCAAACGCCGTGCGGGCGCGGGTTGGCAGGAAGGGCGATCGTCCGCGCCACTGTCAGGCTCCGAAGGTCCACGACCGTGAGCGACGAACCCGGCGTCTGGGCCCCGTAGTCAGTCACGACGGCCCAGCGTCCATCGGCTGATGCGGCCACCTCGTGCGGACCGGTGCCGGTTGGCAGTGTGGCGAGGACCTGGCCCGACACGAGCGCCACCACCGAGACGGTGCTGGCGGGCTTGTTGACGACGACCAGCACCGGTCCGGCGGGTTGCGGGGTCGCGGTGGTCAAGGTCGCAAGGACGGCGGCAAGGAGGATCATGGGTTCTCCCGAGACTGCGAACGAGTGCCAGTGCGGCCCCCGGCCGGGTGGAGGCAGAGTTCAAGCCGCGACGGCACCTCTCTCTACGGTTCAACCCGCTTCCCGGTGTCGTCAGACTGCGATCAGGTCAGGGGAACGCTCATGCCCCGCAGCGGTCGATTGTCAGGACGGCACAGCCGAGCCGCGTCGGGCAAGTCAACCCGAAGCGGCCAGATGATTCCAGAGGCGAACCGTCGGCTCAGGAATGCTCCATCCCTCACGCACGAGGTAGCTCAAGCGGCGGCGCACCACGTCGCGGAAGACGGCGTCGGGATCTCTTGGGAATCGTTCGGCCAGCGCCGCGCGCTCCTCACGGTCGAATGAACGGCCCGGTTCGAGAAAATCCGCCGCATACAGGACGCGGCCGACCGGTTCCCATCCTGCGTACCCCACGGAGTGATAGCGCACCGCATCGAGAATGCCCTGATCCCGCTCTCCCTCCCGCTCGGCTCGATGCGCGGCTGCGGGGCCGTGGAGAATATCGAGCAACGTCACCCCGGCAGTCTCACCCCCCTCGGCGACCAGGACCGCCGGCTCTGCATCGCGCAGGGCGTCGTGGAGCCACACCGCCCGCAGCCAGCGGAGTCGTTCATCTGGCGCGATGCGCATGGCCTCGGCCCAGCCCTCGACCAGGTCGGAAACGCGGCGGATGTGCTCGAGGCGGCGTTCGCCAACGCAGGCCCAGGCCGGAAGCCGGGGGTCGCTAGCCGTGTGATACATCAGGCGCCACCGAGGTGCTGACCCAGCGCTGCGTTATCGATCAGACGGGTCGTCCCTACCCGGGCGGCGATCAGGACAACCGACGTGGCATCAGCAAACCGCGGCGTCTCCAGGGTGACCGGATCGACCAGGGCGACATATTCGACGGCCACGCCCTGACCCGCCTCCAGGACGGCGCGCCCAACCGACCCGAGCCGACCCGGGTCGGATTCCCCTGCCACCCAGGCCTGCTGGATCTCACGAATGGCCGCCGAGAGACGCCGCGCCTCGAGGCGATCAGCCGGAGTCAGATAGGCATTTCGACTGCTGAGCGCCAGGCCGTCAGCCTCACGGACCGTCGGTACCACGACCAGATCGATCGGCCAGTCGAGATCATGAATCATTCGTCTGACGACCGTCACCTGCTGAAAGTCCTTCTGGCCGAACACGGCCGCATCGGGAGCGACCTGATTAAACAGCTTGGCCACGACGGTCAGCACCCCGACAAAGTGCCCTGGGCGGGCCGCGCCGTCCCAACGAATCGCCAGACCGCCCGGTTCGACGGTAACTTGGGCTGGCTCCGGGTACATTTCCTCTACGGTCGGTGCGTAAAGCAGATCGACGCCCCGAGTCTCGAGCAGTGCGCGGTCCCGTTCGAGGTTGCGCGGGTACCGCGCCAGATCTTCGTTGGGCCCGAACTGCAGCGGATTCACGAAGACGCTGGCCACCACCCGATCGGCATGCGCGCGGGCCGCGTCGACCAGCGCCAGATGCCCCTCGTGGAGCGCGCCCATGGTCGGAACCAGGGCCACACGCTCACCGTGACGGTGCCAGACGCGGACGGCTTCGCGGACCGCCTTGACGGTTTGGATCGTCTGCATCGTCAGGTCTCCACCGCGAAATGGCGGGCCAGCTGTTTGAGGTCGGCCGCAACCCGCTGCAGCTCACTCAGCGCCGCCTCGAGGTCGGCCTGACCGCGGGTCGCCTCGCCCGCCTGGCGGGCCAGCGACTCTGTCTCGCCGCGCATACGCACCGAGGCCTCCGCCAGCTGGCGGATCTGATCGGCCAGCCGCCGACTGCCCTGCTCCTGCTCCGCCTCCGATTCGGCAATGGCTCGCGCGTGTTCACCGGCCTCGATCGTCGCGTGAACGATGGCATCGAGGGCGCGGGCCGCCTCGGTGCTCATCTGCCCGACACCGGCCACCAGCTCCTGGCCGCGTGCCATCTGATCGCCGATGCCCGCTGTCTTCCGGACGATGTCGGCGACCAGCCGGCCGGCCTGTTCACTGGTATGGCCGCTCTGAATCGCGAGCTTCTGGATCTCCTGCGCGACGACCGCAAAGCCGCGCCCGCCGTCGCCGGCCCGAGTCGCCTCGATCGAGGCGTTGAGTGCAATCAGGTTGGTGAGTTCGGCCAGTTCCTGAATCGAGTCGAGCAGACCCTGGATCCGAGCGTTGGTTTCGCCGAGCGAGGCCACCTGGCGCGAACTGTCGGCAACGAAGCCCTGCACCTGCAGCAGGCGCTCGATGGCCTCCTCGATCCCGGAGCGGTGCTTGGCAGCGTCGGCGGCAGCCCGCTGACTGACCCGGGCGGCCCGAGCACCGGCCGAGGCCGCCCGCTCCGCGCGCGAAGACAGCTGGGTCGTCGCGTCGAGCCCGGTTCGGGCAAAGGCCTCCTGGGTCGCGGCTTCCCGGCGCATGTTCTCGGACGCTGCCGCCAGTGCGTTGGCCGAGGCACGGAGCGAGTTGACGGCCCGGGCCAGGGCCTGGGACTGCGAACCGATCTGGTCGACGGTTTCGAACAGCGGCCGCCGCAGTTCGGCAATGTGAATCGCGGTGGAAATCTGGGTGGCGATCGCCGCGATGGCCGAGAGGTCGCGCGAGCGATAGTGATATCGCTTGTGATGTTCGAGTTCCAGCGTGCCCAGCGACTGATCGGCAAACCGGAGCGGGTGGATCACGATCGACCGGACATCCGGCGACGTGGTCAGCCCCGGGCGCTGCCGGGTGTCGTCGACAATCGCGGGTTCCCCGGTCTCAACCACCTGCTGCCGCAGCGCATTGAGCCCGGCATCGGGAGTGCGTCGTCCGGGCCGGCCGCTCTCGGCCCGATAGGCAAGCACCGGTTCAGGAGCCCCACGATAGACTCGGAAATCACCCCAGTCGAGCAGTCGATAGGCGAGTTCTTCCAACTGCTCGAACGAAAGGCGCAGGCTGACGTTGCTCGTAATGGTCGACTGCATCATGTGGACCTTATTGAGGTCCTCGGCCGCAATCGCCTCTTCCAGCAGCAAGCGGGTCAGATACCCCAGCACCCCAAGGGCAACAGCCACAGGAATCCACCCGACCGGCGACAGCGCGGCAATCGCCCACACCACGACCGCCGTCGCAAGCACCGTCACCAGGTAGGAGACGACTTCCCAGCGGAGCAGGAACGATCGGTCCTCGGGCGTCAGCTTGCTGCGCAAAAGCAGCGAGAAGTAGAACAGCAACCTGCTGGCAAAGAAGTATGCCGCACTGAGCGCGGCGGCCGCCGGGAGAAACTCGAGGTGAATGCTCGTGAGCCCGGTGGACTCGAGCACCAGGGCATAGAACCCGAAGCCCACCGCGAAGGCAATCACTTCTCGTCCGGCGTTGACCAGCGCGGCCCAGCCGGTCTTACGTAGCACACCCCAGTCGGTGAGGATGACCCCGGCAAACAGTCCAAGCACGGCGGTCGAGGGTGCTGCGGTCACAGCAGCGGCCAGCGCCGCCACGCCCGTCTGGGTCAGGTAGGAAAACTTGCTGAGACGAACCGGCGCGGCGCGAAGAATCAGGAGGCTTGCAGCGATGGCCAGGCCCACGAGAGGCGCGTCGAGCCAGCGCGGATCGAGCACCAGGGTGGCCACGACCGTGGTGGTTCCCAGATAGACTAGGGCCCGGGCGTATCCGCGAGCTACGGTGTCGGCGCCGGCGGCCATGGCTCAGCTCAGACGAAGAAGTCGCCGGGCACGAGCCCGTATCGATCAGGGCTCGTCACCTTGACGATCGACCGAACGAAATTGCCGGCTGCATCGGTTTCCTGCAGATCGACGGCGAGCCCCGGCGGCGGAACGACGCCGCCATTGGCGTCGATCGCGATGCGCACTTCCGGACGATTCAACTGATCACGATCGGTCACGGTCGACGCTACGATACCGACCTCGAAGGTGTCCAGGATGACGCAGGTCCCGATCGGGTAGACTCCGATCAGGTTGATCAGCGCCTTGACGATCATCGGATCGTAGCCGCGTCGCGGGTTGTTCCACATCTCCTTCAGGACCTGGTCGGGCTCGATCGGGGTCGTCTGATAGCTGCGCCGTGTCGTGGCGGCATCGAATCCGTCAGCGACCGCCACGATTCGCGAGAACAGGCCGAGCGCCCGGGGCCGGACGACACGGGGATACCCTGAGAGGTCGACCTTCATGTGGTGCTCGTACGCCACCAGAATCGGCCGGTACGGAATCTCGTCGTATCCGCGGAGGCTGAACAGCGTCATCGCCCCACGCCAGGGATGCGCCTGCATCTCCCGCCACTCGAACTCCTCCAACCCAGTCGTCTTGTTGGTGATCTCGATCGGCACGCGGGCTTTGCCGATGTCGTGGAGCAGCGCGGTCATGCCCAGATCATAGAGCTGCAGCTTGCTGAACCCGATCTTCCGGCCCAGCGCCACGGCAAAAATGCAGACGTTGACCGAATGCATGAAGGTGTACTCGTCATAGTCGCGAAGCGTGGTCAGGCCGATAATCGACGTCTCATTGTTGAGTACCTGGTCAACGATCATCTGGACCGCGCGCTTGACCTTCTTGAGACTCGAGGTCCGCCCCATCCGAATCGAGTTGACGACTTCCTTCGTGACGGCGACGCCTTGCGCGTAGGTACGCTTCGCAACCTCCTTGGCCTCCTGCTCCCCCCCGATCTCTTCTGACGCCTCGGCGCTGGGTTCGAGCTCCAGGTTCGGCAGGCCCGCGCCCGTCATACGCTCCAGCAGCAGGAGGTAGCGATCCTCCGCGGGCTGCGCAGCGAGGTTCAGCATGATACTGAGGAAGGCGAGCCACTCCCGTCGCTCGATGCCGGCATGCACCCGCAGCACACCAACGTCGAACGCCCGCAGGATCGAAACGACACCACTGAAGGCGGCGAAATTGTCGAGTTCGAGCCGCAGTCGGACGCCGTTGAGGAACATGAAATCCCCGGAGAGCCGCAGCTCAACTTCCTGCTCCGCCGCGACGAAGGCGGACGACTGCGCCTGCAACTCGTCGAGCGACTTCTGCACGGTCGCGTTCTCGACCGGGTACAGCTTGAGCGACCGCAGCGCCGAGTGGAGGGCGAGCAGCAGACCGCGGCCGGAGGAACGGATGAAACCCTCGTCGCCCGGGTCCCGCCCGCCCGGTCGGGCCCTGTTCTCGTCGCCGGTCACTCGTCCCACTCCCGCAGCGCCCGGGCCACCGCGTTCCGGACCGACAGTTCCTTGTCATTCGCGACCCGCTCGAGCACATCCCGCGCCTCGGCCGTCTTGATCCGGGCAATCGCGTATGCCGCGCAGGTTCGCGTATCCGGCGACTCTTTGCGCTTGAACATGCCCTTGGGTTCGAGAACATCAGCCAGCATCGGCAATCCCTTTGGCCCGGCAACCACCGCAAAGGCTTCGAAGAACTGGCGCTTTTCCGCGCGTTCCAGTTCGTGCGGCCCCTTGCCCTGCACCACCGCTTCGAGGCGCCGGAGGGCGCCCTTGTAGCCGCGACTCGACACGATGGCAACCGCGGCCAGCCGGACGGCCCGGTCGGCATCATCCACGCCACGCTCGAGCAGCGAGAGGGCGCCGGGTGTGCCCAGCTGACCGAGCGTTTCCACCGCGGCCAGTCGCACTGACGGATCCTGATGCCCCACCAGATCGCCCAGCGGACCGATCGCCTGCTGGAGCTCGATCCGCCGAACGATCCCGATGGCCCCGGTCAGGGCGGGAAAGTCGCGACGGCGCAAAGCCTCGAGAAAGGCATCGACGTGTCCCCGAACGATCCGATCGGCGGCTTGTTCCAGAATCTTGCGCGTCCGCTCGTTGCGCACCCCTTGGAGGTGCACCAGCAGCGGTTCCAGCGCAGGCACCCGCAACTCCTTCAGCAGCTCGGTCATGTCCTCATCCTGGACGGAACCGACCGCTTCATCGACCGCCTGCAACATTTGGGCAAGCAAACCCGGCTCGCTGAGGCGGTTCTCGAAGGAGTCGAGCTTACCGCGCACGGCGGGGTCGATCGCGGCTACCCGATGCCCGATCAGCCGCAACTCTCGCAACAGCCACGCCACGACCCGGAACTCGCCCCGGTTGAGCAGGTTGGGAAACACCGACTCGAGGACCGAGATGACCTCCTCACGAACGGCGGTACTGGGCTGCAGCTCGAAAATGTCGAGCAACGCCGAGAGGGCCGAGGTCCGGATGTCGCGCTCGTACTCCTCGTCGACCTGGCGTTTGAGCGCGTTGATCTCGACCTCGTCGAGGAAGTACAGCGTCGAGTCGAACTCATCGAGATCAACAAACCCGGGACCGATCGACCCCAGCTCGTCGCGCACGCGCTGTTGTGTCTGGGTCTGCTGGTACGGATCCGGACCAACGCCCATCTCGATGGCCTGCGGATCGAGCACTGTCAGCGTTTCCGTTACGATCTCCGCGAAGCGGTAGTCGAGAAGCGTGTAGTCGTGCTCCCAGAGGAGAGTGAGCAGGTCGTCTCCTGCATCGGGCGCCAGCAGGCGGGCCCGAACGATGGTCTGGAGAAACACGGCGAGCTCTTCATCCTCGACGCCGGGTCGGAGCACCAGCAATCGGAGGCCGTCCTTGTACAGGCTCCAGGCAAAGCTCTCGGTCCGAACCGGCTGATGGTAGACAACCTGATCTTCCCAAACCAAGTCGGTCTCGACGACTTTGAGCGTCAGGACGGACACGTTGGCCCAGATCGGGTTGAATGCCGCACGCAGCGCGTCGATTGAACGCTGATAGATCGGATTGTTGGGGAGATACATCTGGAACGCCCGCACCGCCTTGACGACGGTCCGGATCAGTTCCTCGACCTGCTGTGGCGGGAGCGGAAGATCGAGATCTCCCGCGGAGCGAACAGCATCCGTCAGGCGGCCCCCCAAAGGCAATGCGTCATCGATTGCACCGAAGAATCGCTGAGCCGGCACCCCCGTGCCTGAGCCGCGATCAGCACAAGATAATAGCCGCCAACGGCATGCCGAGCCGATTGGGGTATCTTGCGCTTCGGGACCCGTTCGGGTACTTTGGCATTGTTTCGGGTTTCCGATACGTGGCCGACTTCCGGAGGACCATCCAAACTATGGCGCTGACACGACGCCAACGGGAAATCCTGACCTACCTCGAGGGGCACATTCGCCAGCACGGCTATGCGCCGAGTTTCGAGGAAATCGCCGAGCAGTTTGCCTTTCAGTCGCTGGCCACGGTGCACGAGCACCTGACCAATCTGGAGCGGAAAGGCTACATCCGGCGCACCTACAACGAGAGCCGATCGATCGAGGTCCTCCCTCCCAAAGGGGCGGCCGGAGCGACGGAAATCCCCCTGCTCGGTCTGGTAGCCGCCGGCCTTCCGATCGAAGCCGCCGTGCATGGGGAAATGGTGTCGGTCCCCGATCAGATGCTGAGCCGGCGCGGGCCGAATTATGCGCTCCGGGTCCGCGGCAACTCGATGATCGACGATCACGTCATCGACGGCGACCTCGTCGTGGTCCACGGCCGACAAACCGCCGAGAACGGCGAGATGGTTATCGCGCTCGTCAACGGCGCCGAGGCCACGGTCAAGCGATACTATCGAGAGGGGGGCGGCTGGGTTCGGCTCCAGCCGGCCAACGCCGCGATGCAGCCTATCAGGGTCCCCGAAGGCGACGTCATGGTTCAAGGCGTGGTGGTTGGGGTCATTCGGAAGTACTGAGCACAGCCGCCGTCGCTCCCAGTGCGCGCCCCGCATTCGACCATCGGTCGGCGCGGGGTTTTTCGTCAGTGGCCCGTCGGATTTTGACGCTGGCACCCGGCTTTGTTTCCCCCCTGTCTTGCGCTACATTAGAGCCGATGCCGCGAACGTTTCTCGCGACGCTCCAATTCGACGGTACCGACTTTGTCGGCTGGCAACGTCAGCGAGAAGGACGCGCGGTACAGACCGAGCTGGAGGCGGTTCTCGAGCGGCTCGCGGGCCAACCGGTGCGCGTGCACGCGGCAGGCCGAACCGACGCCGGGGTCCACGCTTTGGGAATGGCGATCAGCTTCGCTCTCCCGGATCGCTGGACCCCGACTGCGTTAGAGCGAGCGATGAACGCTCTGGTGCCGCGTGACTGCATGGTGACCGCCGTCCGGGAAGCCCGCGAGGGGTTCCACGCTCGGCGCTCGGCTACCGAACGGCGGTATCGGTATCAGATTGGCACCGACCGCCTGGCCAGGTCGCCGTTTCGGCGGCCCTTCGAGTGGGCCTTGGGGGCGCCGCTCGACCTGGCGCACTTGCGGACCTGTGCGGGTCGGTTGCTGGGCGAACACGATTTCGCCGCCTTTTCGGTGCTGCGGTCGCATCCGCCCCACACGCGGTGCGAGATCCGCCAGGCCGAATGGATCGAGCGACCTGACGGAACCGGGGTGACGTTTGCCATCGCCGCCAACCGCTTTCTGCACCACATGGTGCGCATGCTGGTCGGCACGTCGGTGGACATTGCCCTCGGTCGCCGACCGCTCGACGATCTCGACCGGCTGCTGGCTCGGGCCGCCGACGTCCGGACCAGTCCGCCGGCGCCGGCCGAGGGTCTCTACTTCGTAACCGCGGTGTATCCAGAGGAATGGTTCGCGCCTCCCTTCGTTTCCTGATTGCGTCACTGCTGCTCGCAGGCGCCTTCGTGGCGTGCTCCGACCGGCAACGCGACCCCGCCCCGCTCGGTGACCAGGCCAGTGCCCAGCGAGCGGCCACGCATTCATCGGCCATCGACACCAGCCGCCGAACCGCCATTGTCGACGCGGTGACCCGGGTCGCCCCCTCGGTCGTCTCGATCAGCGTGCTCTCGCGGCGCCGGGTCGCCGCCGGCGAATCTGCCGACTTCTTTTCGTTCTTCGTGCCCCAGACGAGGGAACGGACCGTACAGGGCTACGGCACCGGCTTCGTCGCCAAGGCGAACGGAATCATCGTTACCAACCAGCATGTAGTCGAGGGCGCCGACTCGATCACGGTGTCGCTGCCGGACGGTACCGATCTGCCAGCCAAGCTCCTCGGCGAAGATCCCACCACGGACATCGCCGTTCTCAAGGTCGAGCAAACCCTCCCCGCCGTGCAGATCGGCCGCAGTACGGATCTGATGATCGGCGAGTGGGTGGTGGCGCTGGGGAATCCATACACCTACTTGCTCGGCAACGCTGAGCCGACGGTTACCGCTGGCGTGGTAAGCGCCCTCGGCCGAAACGTGCTACCCAACAACACGCTGTCCGGGCTGTATCTCGACATGATTCAAACCGATGCGGCGATCAACCAGGGCAACTCGGGCGGTCCACTGACCAACTCGCTCGGCGAGGTGGTGGGGGTCAATTCCTTCATCCTTTCGACCACGGCCGGTTCCACCGGAATCGGGTTTGCCATCCCGATCGAGCGCGTGGTTCGGGTGGCCGAGGAAATCATTCGCAACGGGGCCGTCCGGCGGGCCTGGACGGGGCTGACCGTTGGCGACGCCTCCACCATGCGCGACTGGAAGCGGTCGGGCGGAGTCCAGGTGGTGGACGTGACCGCAGACGGGCCGGCGGCCAAGGCGGGCATCGAACGCGGAGCCATCCTGGTGGAAGCCAACGGTCGCCAGCTCCGCAACTACCTCGACTGGGAAGCGGTCAAGCTGGACCTGCATGTCGGCGACACCGTGTCATTGCGTGTCAAGCGCGGCACCACCGGCACGGTCGAGACTCGCAGGATCGTCACCGGCGACCTGCCCAGTGTCACCGCCGCCAAGGTCAGCGTGATCCGCGGCCTCGAGCTGATCACGGTCACGCCGAGTGTCATGGCCGAACGGCGCCTTCGCCGCGACCGGGGGGCGCTGATCTATCGGATCACCCCGGAAGTAAGCCGGGCCACCGGTCTACTCGAGGGTGACGTGCTGATCGCCATCAACCGCACCGAAGTCCGCACTGCAGCGCAGGTGGCTGGCATGCTCGAATCGATGGGCTCGAGCACGTTGTTCCGGATCTTTTTCGAACGGGCCGGCGCCTACTCATACGTGGATCTTTCGTTCCGATGACCGAGCCCCGTTACAACTCACCGCTGGGCACCCGATACGCGTCGCCCGCGATGCAGCTGCTGTGGAGCGAGCGCTACAAGATCGGGCTCTGGCGCCGGATCTGGCTTGCCCTGGCCGAAGCCGAGCGGGATCTGGGCCTTGCGATTCCCGACGAGGCGCTCGATCAGATCCGGGCGCACCTCGATGATTGCGACCTGGCCCAGGCCGCCCAGTTCGAGCGGCGGTTCCGCCACGATGTCATGGCCCATGTGCATGCGCTCGGTGAGCAGGCCCCCGCCGCGCGGCCGTTCATTCACCTCGGCGCCACCAGCGCGTTCGTGACCGATAACGCCGACATGATGGTGATGCGGGACGGGCTCCGCCTCCTGCTGGGTCGCCTGGTGGCGCTGGGACGCGCCCTGGCCGGTTTTGCGGAGCGCTACGCCGCGCTTCCCTGCCTGGCCTATACCCACTTCCAGCCTGCGCAGCTGACCACCGTCGGCAAGCGAGCGAGCTTGTGGGCCCAGGATGTGGCGCTGGATATCGAGGAGATGCTGCATCGGCTCGAGGTGCTGCGAACCCGCGGGTGCAAGGGCACCACCGGTACACAGGCCTCCTTCCTCGAACTCTTTCACGGCGACCACGACAAGGTGCGGGAGCTCGACCGAGCGGTGACCCGCCGGCTGGGCTTTGCGGCCTCGTTTCCCGTCACCGGCCAGACCTACAGTCGGAAGGCTGATGCCCAGATTCTCGATCTGCTGAGCGGCATCACCCAGTCGGCGTCGAAGATGGCGGCGGACCTCCGCCTGCTGCAGCACGAAGGCGAGCTGCTCGAGCCGTTCGAATCGGAGCAGATCGGCTCGAGTGCGATGGCGTACAAGCGAAATCCGATGCGCGCCGAGCGGATCAATGCCTTGGCGCGCTTCGTCATCTCGCTGACCGGCAACACCGCCCATACGGCAGCCACGCAATGGCTGGAGCGGACACTCGACGACAGCGCCAACCGCCGACTCACGCTGCCGGAGGCCTTCCTGGCCACCGACTCGGTGCTGATTCTGGCCACCAACATTGCGGCGGGCCTCGAAGTTCGCGAAGGCGTCATCGCACGCCACGTCGCCGATCAGATGCCGTTCATGGCCACCGAGCGGTGGATGATGGTCGGGGTCCGAGCCGGCGGCGATCGTCAGGTGCTGCACGAGGTGATTCGGCAGGCAAGCCACGCGGTCGCCAAGCAAGTCAGCGAGGGCGGGCGGAACGATCTGCTCGAACGCCTGGCCGTGGCGCCGGAGTTTGCCTCGGTGCCGGTGGCCCAGCTTCGCGCCGAACTCGATCCGGCCCGATACGTCGGACGCGCGCCCCAGCAGACCGCGGAGTTCCTCGAGGAATTCTTCCTTCCGCTCCTGGACCGGGCCGCAGCCGTCGCCGCCGAGGCGCCCGCTCCGGAGGTGACGGTATGACCGCACTGGCAGCCAGCTCGCTGCCCTTGCCCCTGCTTCGTCGCGGCAAGGTTCGCGAGGTGTACGAAGTCGATGCGGACCGTCTGCTGATGGTGGCCAGCGACCGGATCAGCGCGTTCGACATCGTCATGCACGAGACCATTCCGCAGAAGGGCGCCGTCCTGACGCAGCTTTCGGCCTTCTGGTTCGAGAAGCTGGCGCCGCTCGGCCCGACCCACTTTCTGACGGCCGATGCTGATGAGATCGTCCGGGAGATTCCCGCGCTGGCCGGCGAGCGAGGCCAGTTGTTCGGCCGGGCCATGCTGGTCCGACGCACTCAGCCGGTGTTGTTCGAATGCGTCATTCGCGGCTACCTCTCCGGCTCCGCCTGGAAGGAGTACGCAGCAACCGGTACACTGGCCGGCGTGCCCCTGCCACCGGGGCTTCGCGAAAGCGACCCTTTCCCTTCACCGGTGTTTTCGCCGGCAACCAAAGCTGCCTCAGGGCACGATATCAACGTCACTCCTGAGGACGTGGCACAGTCGCTCGGCACCGAGTTTACCGCGCAGCTCGAGGCCCGAAGCCAGGCCACCTATCGCGCTGGTCGTGACCATGCGGCTACTCGTGGCATCATCATCGCCGACACCAAGTTCGAGTTCGGCCTGAGCCCGGACGGGACCCTTCGCCTGATTGATGAAGTGCTCACACCGGATTCGTCGCGCTTCTGGCCCCAGGACCGGTATGCTCCCGGTCGCTCGCAGCCGAGCTTCGACAAACAGCCGCTGCGCGACTACCTGCAGGACCTTCAGCGCGCCGGACGCTGGAACATGGAGGCGCCACCTCCCCCGCTGCCGCCCGAGGTCGTTGACGCGACCAGTCGTCGCTATCTCGAGGCCTACCAGTTGCTGACCGGTGTTGCGCTCGCTGAGGACCATTCATGAGAGTTGCGCGGGAGGGCTGGCCGTTCATCCTGATTGCCGCCGCAATCCTGGTCCTGCTTGCCGCCGCCGGGTGGTACGCAGCGGCGCTGATCTGGCTGCCGATCGTCATCTGGGTGATTGCCTTCTTCCGCGACCCGGTCCGCGACCGGATTCGGGGAGACGACCTGATTCTGGCTCCTGCCGACGGCAGAATCGTCAGCATCATCTCGATCGACGAGCCGATTTACCTGGGCGGACCGGCCACCCGCGTGGCCATCTTCATGAACGTGTTCAACGTCCACGTCAACCGTTATCCCGCGACTGGCTCGGTCGAGTTCCGCAGTTACACCGAGGGAGCGTTTCTCAACGCGGCGGTGGAAAAGGCCAGCACCGCCAATGAGCAATCGACCATCGGGTTGCGGGTCCGACAGGGCAAACTGCTGATCCGCCAGATTGCCGGTCTCGTGGCACGCCGGATCGTGACCGACCACGAGGCGGGCCATCACGCCATGCAAGGTGAGCGACTCGGCCTGATCCGCTTCGGGTCGCGGGTCGATCTCTTCCTCCCGCCTGACGCCACGCTCCGCGTCAAGGCAGGCGACATCACCAAGGCGGGCGAGACGGTGATTGCCACATGGTCGACATGACGGACCCGCGGCGCCGGACCGGGATCCGGCGCGTCGTGGTCGTGGTGCCGAGCTTTTTCACGCTGGCGAATCTGTTTTTCGGATTCTGGGCCATCGTGATGGCCTTCAACGGCAACTTCCGCTGGGCCGGCTTCTTCATCGTGTTTGCCGGCGTCCTCGACATGGTCGACGGACGGATCGCGCGGCTTTCGAACACCGGCACCAAGTTCGGCGCCGAACTGGACTCGCTGGTCGATGTGGTGTCGTTTGGGGTTGCGCCGGCGCTGTTGATGTACTTTCTCGAGTTCACGACGGCCGGCAAGTTCGGCTGGGTGGTTTGCTATCTCTACGTCGTCGCCACGGCGCTCCGGTTGGCACGGTACAACGTGATGTCGCACGGTGCGCCGTCGGCATGGTTCACCGGCATTCCCTCGCCGGCCGCAGGTATGACGCTGGCGACGTTCTATCTGTTCACCGAGACTGCCTGGTTTCAGACTACGTTTGCCGACCGCGACGCGCAACACGTCGGCGTCACGGTGCTGATCCTGCTGCTCGCCGCGCTGATGGTGAGCAACATCAAGTATCCTCGCTGGCCACGCATCGGCCTGCGAACCTGGTCCGGCATAGCAGGCCTCCTGGTTCACGTGGTGATCATTGCCGGAGCGATCCTGGCGCCGGGCTCGTTCCTGTTTCTACTGGGCATCTTCTACATGCTGGGCGGCATCGTCCGTCATATGGTCCTGAATCTGCTCGAACGCGGGCAACCGACCGCGCTCGAGGCCGCCGCCGGCAATCAATCTCCTGTCGACCGCGTTCCGGAGGAGGAACGATGAGCTTTCGAATCTTTGTTCGTGTGATGCCGCGCCGGGGGCTGCTCGATCCGCAAGGGCAGGCCGTTGAATCCGCACTCCGCGCTCTCAAGTTCGACCAGGCGGACAACGTGCACGTCGGACGCGCCATCGCCTTCGATTTGCAGGCCGATAGCGAGGGCGCTGCCAGGAACGCAGCGATCGCCATGTGTGAAAAGCTGCTGGCCAACCCGGTAACCGAAGAGTACGAGATCGAGGTAACCGCGCGATGACACGGGTGGCGGTTCTCCGGTTTCCCGGCAGCAACTGCGAGCCGGACGCATACCGGGCTGTCGAGCGTGAAGGTGGCACGGCATTCTACGTCTTCCACCGGGAAACCGACCTGCGCGATGCCGATGCGGTCATCCTTCCCGGCGGCTTCAGCTACGGCGACTACCTGCGGGCCGGCGCCATCGCCCGCTTCAGCCCGATCATGGCCGCCGTGGAGCGCCACGCGGCCGACGGCAAGCCGGTGCTCGGCATCTGCAACGGGTTTCAGATCCTGTGCGAAGCGGGGCTGCTCCCCGGCGGCCTGGTCCGCAACGAAAGCCAGCGCTACGTCTCCCGTCCGGTCGACGTTCGCATCGAACGCACTGACACGCCGTTCACGAGCGACTATCGCCAGGGTGAGATCATCCGGATTCCGGTTGGACACGGCGACGGCCGCTATACCGCCTCGGAAGAGACCCTCGACCAGCTCGAGTCGACGGGGTGCGTCGTGATGCGCTACGTGGCGACCGGAATGCCCGACACGCTCCCCAACCCGAACGCGGCAGCGCGGGACATTGCGGCGATTTCGAGTCCCGGCGGCACGATCGTCGGGATGATGCCGCATCCCGAGCGCCTGGCTGACGACATGCTCGGCAGCTCGGCAGGCCGCCGCACTTTTTCGTCACTCATTCGCTGGACGCGAGCCTCGGTCGCGCCGGCCTCCTCCTGACCACCGCCATTTTGCGAGGTTCCCGATGACCGAGAAGCCGAGCCAGAACGAAGACGAATACTTCGCCCGTCAGAACGCCGAACTGCTCGAAACGCAGCGCATCGCTCAACAGAAGGCAGCCGACCTGGCGGAGCGGAAGACGCACTACATGCGCTGCCCCAAGGATGGCGGCCACCTCGAGCACCACAGCATCGGTGGTGTCGAGATCGACCGCTGTCCCGACTGCAACGGGATCTGGCTCGATGACGGCGAACTCGACACGCTTGCCAAGCAGGATGACCCCGGATACTTCGGGCGCTTCTTCGGTGGCCTCTTCGCGAATCGCAAGAAAGCGTGACCATGGTCCGAGCCGTTGCTGCCAGCCCGTTTGCCGGAGAACCCGTCGTCACCGATGCCCTCGTCCGGGAGCACAAGCTCACGGAGCGGGAGTATGAGGTCATTCTCGATATTCTCGGGCGTACCCCGACCCTGACCGAGCTCGGCGTCTTCAGCGCGCTCTGGTCGGAGCACTGTTCCTACAAGCATACCCGTCCGGTCCTTAAGACCTTTCCGACCGAGGGTCCGCAGGTGCTGCAGGGCCCCGGGGAAAACGCCGGTGTGCTGGGACTGCCCGACGGCTGGGCCGTTGCCTTCAAGATCGAGTCCCACAACCATCCCTCCGCGGTCGAACCGTATCAGGGCGCCGCCACCGGCGTCGGTGGCATCCTCCGCGATGTCTTCACGATGGGCGCCCGACCGATCGCGGTGCTCAACAGCCTCCGATTCGGCCCGCTCGACGACCCGCGTAACCGCTACCTCTTCAGTGGCGTCGTCAAGGGTGTCGGCGACTACGGGAACTGCGTCGGCGTCCCGACCCTGGGCGGCGAGGTGACCTTCGCACCGGGATACTCCGGCAACCCGCTGGTCAATGCGATGTGTGTCGGGATCCTGCGTGCCAAGGACCTTATTCGGGCCAAGGCGCATGGGGTCGGCAATATCCTGATGAATGTCGGCGCGCGCACCGGACGCGACGGCATTCACGGCGCCAGCTTTGCATCGGAAGATCTGTCTGCGGCCAGCGAGGCGCGCCGTCCGCAGGTCCAAGTCGGCGATCCGTTCACCGAGAAACTGCTGCTCGAGGCCAGTCTCGAGCTGATCACCTCCGGCACCATCGTCGCCATTCAGGATATGGGCGCCGCCGGACTCACGAGTTCGTCCGCAGAGATGGCGGCGCGCGGGGGCGTCGGCGTCGAGCTCGACACCAGCAAGGTTCCCCTGCGCGAAGCAGGAATGACGCCGTACGAGATCCTGCTGTCGGAGTCGCAGGAGCGCATGCTGCTGGTCGTCGAACCCCATCGCGTCGCGGAAGTGCAGGCCATCTGCGCCAAGTGGGAACTGTTCGGCACGCCCATCGGCCGGGTTACGGATGACGGCCTGTTTCGGGTAGTGCACGACGGCATTACGGTCGCCGCGATTCCGGGCGAACGGCTCGTCAACGGGGTCCCGATCTATTACCCCGAGGCAATCGAGTCAGCCGAGGCTATCGCTCGGCGCGCCGCGCAGCCGACCGCTCCGCCAGCCGTCGATCTGACCGAGGCCCTGCCCCGCCTGCTCGACGATCCGACCATTGCCAGCAAGCGCTGGGTCTACGAGCAGTACGATTCGACGGTTCAGGCCAACACCGTCCTCGGCCCCGGAGGCGATGCCGGCGTGCTGATGGTCGAGGGCGCCACCTTCGGGCTGGCCGTGTCGGTTGACTGTCCCAACCGGTATGTCGCCCTCGATCCGTATGAAGGCGGCAAGATGACAGTCGCAGAGGCGGCTCGGAATGTCGCCTGCACGGGAGCCGTCCCGCTCGGAATTACCAACTGCCTCAACTTCGGCAATCCTGACAAGCCCGAGGTCTTCTTCCAGTTCCGCGAGGCCGTTCGCGGCATGGGCGACGCTTGCCTGGCATTCAGCACGCCCGTCACCGGCGGTAACGTCTCGCTGTATAACGAGAATCCGACCGGCGCGATCGATCCGACGCCGACCGTGGGCATGGTTGGTTTGCTCGAGGACGTGACGACTCGGATACCCAGTTGCTTCCGGGCCCCCGGAGACCTGATTGCTCTGCTGGGCCATACCACCGGGCACCTCGGTGGTTCGATGTACTGGTGGATCATCCGTGACTTCCTGGGCGGACCGCCGCCGGCCTGCGACTTGGATGCCGAGCACAGGTTGCAGCGATTCCTCGCTGCTGCAGCCCGGCAACGGTTGCTTCGCTCCGCCCACGACCTGTCGGACGGCGGGTTGGCCGTTGCCCTGGCCGAAGCCTGCATCGGTGATCCGTACGCCCGGCACACGTTTGGCGCCGGGGTTCAGTTTGCCGTACCGGACGGCATCGAGCCGGCGGCTTTCCTCTACGGAGAGGACGGCGCCCGCGCGCTGGTGTCGTTTGCTCCGGACCAGGTCGAGGCCGTTCGGGCCCTGGCAGCAGAGCATGGGGTTCCCTTTGCCGTGGCCGGCACGGTTACCGATCCCAACGCCGAGTTGCGCGTGACGGTCGGGACGGCGCTGCACACCTGGCAGACGGTCGAACTGCGGCGAACCTACTTTGATGCTATCCCCCGACGAATGGCGGTCTGAACCATGTGCGGCGTAATCGGTGTCTCCAACCTGCCCGATGCGTCTCGGGCCGCGTATCTCGGCCTCTATGCGCTACAGCACCGGGGGCAGGAAAGCGCCGGGATCGTCACCGTGGACGACGACGGAACGCCGCACGCCGTTCGGGGAATGGGCTTGGTGGGTGACATCTTCCGTGAGGGCGACTTTCGGGCGCTCGAGGGCTCCGTGGCGGTTGGACACACGCGTTATTCCACGGCCGGCTCTTCGGTTCTGGCCAATGCGCAGCCGTGTCTGGCCGATATCCAGGGCGGCCCGCTCGCCCTGGCCCACAACGGCAATTTGACCAACGCGATGACGATCAAGCAGGAGCTGGTGTCGCAGGGCGCCATCTTCCAGACGTCATCGGATTCCGAAGTCATCGTTCATCTCATCGCCCGCTCGCGTGCACCGACGATCGAGGGCCGAATCCGTGAGGCGCTGTCCCGAGTCGAGGGCGCCTTCAGCCTGGTGATTGCGGTCGGGCGCACGCTCTACTGCGCGGTCGATCGACACGGCTTCCGACCGTTGGCGCTCGGTCGGCTGGGCCAGGGTGTCGTCGCAGCGTCCGAAACCTGTGCTCTCGACTTGGTCGGCGCGACGCTCGAGCGAGAACTTGCGCCCGGCGATTTCGTCGAAATCGACGCCGGCATGGTCCGGGATCTCGCGCCGATCGGCCGCGCACCGATTGCGCAGCGGTGCGTCTTCGAGCTGGTCTACTTTTCCCGACCCGACAGCACCGTCTTTGGCGAGTCGGTCGACCGAGTCCGCCGCGACCTCGGTCGTCAGCTGGCAATCGAGCATCCGGCACCCGGCGCCGATGTCGTATTCAGCGTCCCGGACAGCGCCAACATGATGGCGCTTGGCTATGCGGACCAGTCGGGGCTCAAGCTCGAGCACGGTTTGATCCGCAACCACTATATCGGCCGGACGTTCATCAATCCGACCCAGGCGCTTCGGGTGGCCAAGGTCAAGATCAAGTTCAACCCGGTGCGCCACGTCATCGAGGGCCGATCGGTGGTGGTGGTCGACGACAGCCTGGTCCGCGGCACCACCAGCAAGGGCCTGGTCGCGATGATCCGGGCGGCCGGCGCGCGGGAAGTCCATCTGCGGCTGGGGTCCCCCCCCATTACGGGCCCCTGCCACTACGGCATCGACACCCCCACCCGGTCAGAGCTCATCGCAGCGAACCATTCCCTGGCAGAGATTCGGGATTACCTCGGCGTCGACTCCCTCGGCTACCTCTCCTTGGACGGAATGATCAAGGCCGGCGGGGCGCGGAACAGCTTTTGCCACGCCTGCTTTTCGGGCCACTATCTCGTGGATGTGGCCGACGAGCTGGTCCAGCTCGGACGACCCCAAACTCTCGCTGGGAGCACGGCATGACCGACCACCTGACCCAACCGCTGGTCTACTTCTTCGGGCAGGGCCGCGCAGACGGCACAGCCGCCATGAAGGAGACGCTGGGTGGGAAGGGCGCAGGCCTGGCCGAGATGACCAATCTGGGTATCCCGGTGCCGCCGGGGTTCACCATTGCATCGACGGTCTGCGGCACCTACCTGGGCATGCGGCAGTTTCCGCCGCGGCTCCGTGCCCAGGTTGAGGCAGGGCTGCAACGGTTGGAGGCGGCAACCGGCAAGCAGTTTGGAGGTGTGGACAACCCGCTCCTGGTCTCGGTCAGGTCGGGGGCAGCCCTTTCGATGCCTGGGATGATGGAGACCATCCTCAACCTGGGGCTCAACGACACGACGGTGGCGGGCCTCGAACAGCTCAGCGGCAACCCCCACTTTGCCTGGGATTCCTATCGCCGGTTCGTCCAGATGTTCGGCGCCGTGGTGTTCGACCTGCCGAAGAAGCTCTTCGAGGAGCGACTGGAAGCCCACAAGCACCGCGTCGGCGTGGCCCGCGACATCGACCTGCCGATCGAGGAGCTGCGGGCCACGGTGGTCGAGTTCAAGGAACTGATTCGACAAGAGACGGGCAAACCGTTTCCCGAGGAACCGGTCGACCAGCTCTGGGGCGCCATCGAGGCAGTCTTCGAGAGCTGGAATACCCGCCGCGCCATCGACTACCGAAAGCTGCATGACATTCCGGACAGCATGGGAACGGCCGTCAACATCGTCGCGATGGTCTTCGGCAACATGGGCGAAGACTCCGGCACCGGGGTGGCCTTTACCCGGAACCCCTCGACTGGTGAGCACACCCTCTACGGCGAGTTTTTGCTCAACGCCCAGGGTGAAGATGTGGTCTCGGGCGCCCGCACCCCGGCACCGATTGCTGAGCTCAAAGAGCAGATGCCGCAGGCCTATGGCGAACTCGAACGGGTCGCGCGGACCCTCGAGCGCCACTTCCGCGATGTCCAGGACCTCGAGTTCACCATCGAGCGCGGCCGGCTCTACATGCTGCAGACTCGGCGCGGTCAGCGATCGGGCCAGGCGGCTGTCCGGATTGCGGTGGAAATGGTCGACGAGGGCTCGATCAGCGAAGAAGAAGCCGTTGCCCGCATCCCCCCCAACGACCTGAATCAGCTGCTGCACCCGACCATCGATCCGAATGCCCATCTCGACTTGCTCACGACCGGCTTACCGGCCTCGCCCGGCGCAGCGAGCGGCACCGTCGTTTTCGATGCAGACGTCGCAGCCGAGCTCAGCAAGAAGGGACCCGTCATCCTGGTCCGCCGCGAAACCAGTCCTGAGGACTTTCACGGGATGGTTGCCGCCAAGGCGATTCTGACGGCGCGCGGCGGCATGACCTCGCACGCGGCCGTGGTGGCGCGTGGCATGGGCACCCCGTGCGTGGCAGGCGCTCAGGATATCGATGTCGATGTGCCGGAAGCGGTCTTCCGCGTCAACGGGCGTTCGATTGCCGCAGGCGACTGGATCTCCGTCGACGGCAGCAACGGACGGGTTTATGCCGGTCAGGCGCAACTGGTCACGCCCGTCCTCGATGGGCACTTCACCCGGCTGATGACATGGGCGGATCGGATGCGCCACCTGCGCGTCCGAGTCAATGCCGACACCCCGGCCGACACACATCGGGGCCGAGATTTCGGCGCCGAAGGCATCGGGCTCTGCCGAACGGAGCACATGTTCTTCGAAGGCGACCGCCTGACGAGCATGCGCGAGATGATCCTGGCCGAGGACGAGGTCGGCCGGAAGAAGGCGTTGGCCAAGCTGCTGCCGATGCAGCGAGCGGACTTCGAAGGCATCTTCCGGGCGATGGAGGGCTATCCGGTCACCATCCGACTTCTCGACCCGCCGCTCCACGAGTTCCTGCCGCACGACGCCAGCGAACTGGCCGACCTGGCCAAGCAGCTTGGCAAGTCGGTCAAGGACATCCAGCGAATCATCGACTCGTTGCGGGAAGTCAATCCGATGCTGGGCCTGCGCGGCTGTCGGCTTGGTATCATGTATCCCGAGATCACGGCCATGCAGGCCCGCGCCATCTTCGAGGCGGCCTGCACGGTCGCGGAGCGGAAAGGCCGGGTCCAGCCGGAGGTGATGATTCCGCTGGTGGCGCATGTGGTCGAGTTCCGGAAGCAGGCCCTGATCGTCCGCCAGGTGGCGGAGGAGGTCTTCCGAGAACGGCAGATCACGGTACCCTACCTGCTGGGCACCATGATCGAGCTGCCCCGCGCCGCGCTGACCGCCGATGAGATTGCCCGCGAAGCCCAGTTCTTCTCGTTCGGCACCAACGACCTGACCCAGACGACCTGGGGCCTTTCCCGCGACGACTCGGGCTATTTCCTGCCGGCCTACCTCGAGCGTAACATCATCGAGTTCGACCCGTTCCAGGAGCTCGATACCGTGGGCGTCGGCCGCCTGCTGTCCATGGCGGTGGAGCTCGGTCGCAAAACCCGCCAGGACCTCAAAGTCGGCATCTGCGGCGAGCACGGCGGCGAACCGAACGCGGTGGCCTTCTGTGAGAAGCAGAAAATGAACTACGTTTCCTGCTCGCCCTATCGGGTTCCGATTGCGCGGCTTGCAGCTGCGCAGGCGGCCCTGGCCGAGCGCGGCACCATGGACCGGACCCGAGGCACCCTCTGAGATGACAGCTCCCCTGGTCGGCGTCGTGATGGGGTCCACCTCCGACTGGGAGGTGATGCGGCACGCGGCGGCGCGGCTGACCGAGTTTGCCGTGCCCCACGAAACCCGCGTCGTCTCGGCGCACCGGACGCCCGACTTGTTGTTCGAGTACGCCGAATCAGCGGCCGCCCGGGGACTCGGCTGCATCATCGCAGGCGCCGGCGGCGCAGCGCACCTGCCAGGAATGCTCGCCGCCAAGACGACCGTACCCGTCCTGGGTGTTCCGGTGCCGAGCCGCCATCTCAAGGGGCTCGACTCCCTGCTCTCGATCGTCCAGATGCCCGCCGGCGTGCCGGTCGCGACCTTTGCGATTGGAGAGGCTGGCGCCCACAACGCCGGCCTGTACGCTGTGGCCATCCTGGCGCGCCATGACCAGGCCCTGGCTGCGCGACTCGACGCCTTTCGTGCCAATCAGACCGCTGCCGTCCTCGGCGCGACGCTTCCGCCCGAATGATTCCGCCCGGCGGGACCCTCGGCCTCCTGGGCGGAGGGCAGCTGGGACGAATGTTCACACTGCGGGCCCGGGCCATGGGCTACGAGGTCGTCGTCCTCGAGCCTGACCCTGATAGCCCCGCCGGCGCTGTCGCGACCCGCCACCTGACCGCACCGTACGACGATCTCCAGGCCCTCGAGACGCTGGTACGATCGGTCGCGGCGGTGACGACCGAGTTCGAGAACGTTCCGGCCAGCACACTCGATTGGCTCGCAGAGCAGATCGAGTGCCGACCATCCGGAACTGCTGTCGCCATCTGTCAGGACCGGTTGATCGAGAAGTCGTTCCTTCGTGCCCACGGTATCGCCACTGCGCCGTTCGAGTCGATCGAAGTTGCTGCCGACCTTCCCGGCGCCTGGGATCGGCTCGGCGCCCCGGCTCTGCTCAAAACCAGCCGAATGGGCTATGACGGCAAAGGACAGGCAGTCGTCGATTCACTCGACGACGCGACTGGGGCCTTCGAGCGCTTTGGCCGAGTGCCCTGCGTCCTCGAGCGACGCCTCACGCTCGAACGGGAAGTTTCGGTGGTGCTTGCGCGTGGTGCCGATGGCGCTGTCGCGTCATTCCCGGTGGGTGAGAACGTGCACCGCAACGGCATCCTGCACACGACCGTCGTCCCGGCTGCGATCGATGCCGGACTCACGGCACAGGCGCTCGAGCTGGCCGGCCGAGTGGCCGCGGAACTCGAGTATGTCGGGGTGATGGGGGTCGAGCTGTTCGTGGCGGACGGAGGCCAGCTGTTCGTCAACGAGTTGGCACCCCGACCTCATAACTCGGGCCATTACACGATGGACGCTTGCGCAACCGATCAATTCGAGCAACAGGTGCGCTGCCTGGCCGGCCTGCCGCTCGGCGATCCGCGCCTGCTGACCCCAGTTGCCATGATCAACCTGCTCGGCGACCTGTGGTCCGATGGCCCCCCGCCCTGGCACCGCGCCCTGGCGCTACCGGGCGTGACCCTCCATCTCTACGGCAAGAAGACTCCTCGGCCGGGCCGGAAGATGGGGCACCTCAACTGCATCGCGGCCACGCCGCAGGGCGCACTTGCGCTTGCCGAGCACGCGTTCCGGCTCCTCACAGCTTAGCCCACTCGCTGCTCTTCCCTGCGGGGCCGCGCTATGGCGTATCCGGCACGACGACATCCAAGCGAACACTATCCCGCGGAACGATGTTGTTTCCCTCCCGGAACTCGAGATTCACTGGGAATTCGACTCCGGGGGGACGGTCTCCTGGTTCCGGATCCACGGCCACGAGGATACATCGGGCCGTCTGCGGTGAGTAGAGTGACGAAATCAGCATCCGACGGTGCCCGTTAGCGTCGGTTACAACGTTACTCTCTCCTCCGAGCTGAAAGCCCCCGCAAGCATCGCGGAAAGCCAGGACCACGAGTCGCGCCCCGGCAACTGCGGCGCCGCTTTGGGTGCGCACATAGACATTTGCAAGGGCCGTCGTTCGGCACGGATGGCATTCCGGCTTTGTGTTGCATCCCGCGAGGAACCCAACGAGCAGCACCAAGCCCAATGGGTGTTGCATGGCTTATGGCTTCTCGTACAGGTTCCAGACCCAGTTCTTTCGGGCACGAGCACTGGTCCATCCTCCGCCTTCGCTGGCTGATTCCCGATACTGACTGGCCACCAACATACGCGGCGAGAAGTACGAACCAGGGTTGATCGCGTTCTCTACACAGTACGCAATTTCGTCAGGGCCATCCGCTCGACCCCATGCACTTGCGCCATACTTGGTCTCGCAGGTACGAATGATGTCTCGTATATAGGTGCCCGGAGCGGCGATCGAATCGTGAACTTCGACTTCTGAATCTGTCAGATCGTACAGAAAGGCAGCGAACGCAGCCTCAATCAGAGCACCTTCGTATGAGGTACCTCCTGTACAGGCGTACGGATACGTCGATGCCCTCTGAACACAGCCCGGAAAGTAGACGTTGGATTCGATCTCACCCCGAATGGGGAACGTTCCGAGGTCCGGTCTGGTCGCAGCGCCAAAGTAGTCGGCAAACCCTTCCGAAAAGGCACAGGTCCAATTCGAGTTCGTGTCAAGAAAGTGCTTTGAAGGGCAATTGCCACCAACGTTCCCCCACAGCGTCGTCTGATGGAAGGCGTGCCCGTACTCGTGACCCGCGATGAACTGACCCCATCCGCCCCAAACGTCCTGGGTGCAGAGATAGATTTCGTCCTGCCCCGGCGAATAGTAGTTCGGATAACTGTCCGTTGGGCAGGAATACATATTGACGTCGATGAAGGGATGAATCGTTCCAAACAAGGACTGGGTTCCATCGAGCGTCTTCTGCAGATTGGTGAAGGCATGACCGCCCACCGACGACGTGATCGTATAGTAGCTTTCGCCACAGTCGGTCGCGACCATCCCCCATTGCTGTGTCCCGCCGCCCTTCACCTGAAACCGGCTGAGTCCGGCATGGGTCCAGAGTGTACTCCAGTACTCCGCGTTGGACGTGGTGCATCCCTCGAGATAATAGTACCCTTGAGAGTTCGTCGCCCCGGATACCGCGGTCTGCCAGTTCTCCGGATCGCAAATGAACTGCCACTCCTCGACGACACACGTATCGACCTGGAACTTGGCGCCAACCAACGGATGGTAGGCCGAGGCGTCGCTATTCCAATAGATCGCCTGGAACGTAATGACGTCGGGTGTGAGGGAACGGTTCTCGATGTCGAGTCTTGTGCTACTTGCCCCTGCTGCACGGCGGGGCGCATCCCGTGCTGGGCTGTCGGGCGCCTGGGGTGGACCCGACGTGCGCCGAAAAGGTCCAGGCTGGTGTTGGTAGCCGGGCGGGACATTGGCCCGCTCATACTCAGTGGTGACTCGTCCGCCCGTGTCGAGAACAAGCAACCATACCTCAACAACCCGTACGTTGCTGACCCACATTCGCTCGAACGTGTTGGGAGTCTGGGGTGAGGCGGAGCGAACCGAGACGGTTGCACGATAGTACCCGGGAGCCTGAGGTGTTACTTCGACAACCTCAGCCGACGTGCTCCCGCGATCGAGACTCCGTGGCTGCGTTCTCAGAACAGGACTTACCTCCGCGCCAACGTCATACGAAAACGTCTCGCCCCACCCTGTTCGCGCGGCAAGCGTTATCTCCGGCACAGACACGCTCACCTCGACGCATCGGTCGGAAGGTTCGCTCTCGTGGCGACGGCGAGTTGGACCGGCTGACCCGGACGGAAGGATCCCGTCGCAGCAATGGAGGCATCGAAGCGATGAATCCGCAGGACTTCGTTGGTTCCGTCGCTTCGACTACTCGCCTGGATGGCCGATTGAGGTTGTTGCACGATTGTCGGAGCGACCGTGGGTTCCTCGGCACAACCCCAATCAGGAGCAGGACAGCAACTGCAGTGAAACCTTGTACATAGCCGCCCCACCGTCTCGCAGCCGTACTCTCCCTCCAACGTGCTCGCGACAACATCGGCAGTTCCTCCTCGGTGGAGTGAAGCAGAAAGTGGCAGTAGTCTCCTACGATTGCTTTGGGGTGCGCGACCGAGAACCTGAGAATCACGGTAACAGCTTTCTTCTCGGTGCGCAAGACCTGAGAATCAATTTGCTGGGCATCATGCGCACCGGCTGCGCAAAACCAGCCACTCGTCAAGGACACAACATAGGGCCATTCGGCCCTACTCCGGAACAAGCGCATAGAGCAGTGAGGATGTGGAAGGCCGATTCGGAAGGCCTGAACCAGGCCTCGACCGCAGACCAAACACAGTAACGACAAAGCGACCGACCGTCTTCTCGACGGCCGGCCGCTCGGTCATGGAGGCGCAGGGAATCGAACCCTGGTCCGAATCAGCTTCCAGCAGAACCACTACGTGTGTAGGCCGATTTTCTTACCCTGGAGCGCCGCCGGCTACCGGCCAGCCTTCGTCGCCCCGAGCTCTCCTGAATCTCACCCGCACCGCGAGAGCGTCGCTACGGGCCAGCCTGGATTTTCGGTCCGGATTGGGGCGCCCCAGGCAGGGCTCCTTTCTCCGGTGGTGCGTAAGCGAGCTTAGCTCAGCTTAGGCAGCCATCGCCAATTCAGTGTTGGCAGATAATGTTTTCCAAGGGTTTTACCAGGTGCTTGGAACCTGGACACGCGTTTCCACCTTCAACTAACCCGTCGAAACCAGTCGCCCCCGAGAGGGCCCAACGAACCTGAACAATAACAACAATCCGCCATACGGTCAACAAAGCACTCCAAGACAATTGCCGTAAAGACAATACTGCCAGCGCCTTACAGTCGCAAACTCAAGTTACCTGTAAAGTGCCCACGGTCAGCCTAGCCAGCCTCTTCGGCGGAACCAGGCGGCGATTCCAAGGCACACGACCCCCATCAGAACGAGTACCCCGGGGTAACCCCAGCGATGCTCCAGCTCCGGCATCCAACGAAAGTTCATCCCGTAGATCCCAACGATGAACGTCAACGGGAGAAAGAAGGCCGAGAATACCGTCAACACCCGCATCGTGTCCCCGGCCCGCTGCGAAGCCATGGCGACGTGGAGGCTCTGGAGGTTGTTGATCTCGTCCATCAGTTGTTCGGCGTAGAAATAGTAGCTCTCGGCGTTCTCCTTGACGTCCTGGAAGACCGCCCCTGCCCGCTCTTGAACCGGCACCAGCCGCTGGATGACCGCATTGGTCTGCCAGAGTAGCCGCTTGATCACCCCCACCCGCCGCTTGATGCCGTGAACGGTCTGCAGGTCAGGCGTCGGGGTGTTCTGGGTCAGCAGCGCATCCTCGCAGCCGTCGATGGTCCGTTCGGCCACCTCCAGCGGAGCCTCGAAGGAATCGAGCGCGGAGTTGATGAGGTAGCCGAGAATTCTCGTTTCGTGGAGGGTGCCGGTCCCTGACCAGTGGGCAAACTGCTCCCGGGCAAGGCGCACTGCCGGCAGGTCGACCCGATGAACGGTGATGATGAGGCCGGCGCGAAAGTAGATCGCGATCTTGCGGGTGACGTCCTGAATGGTTCCACCCGAAGGAGGGCTGTTCGGATCGAAGACCCGGAGGATCAGAAAGGTGGTGTCGCCGATCCGCTCGACCTTGGGAAGGTGCCACGGATCGAGGCAGTCCTCGATCGACATCGAGTGGAAGCCGAAGTCACTGGCGAGCTCCGTCAGCTCGCGCCGGTCGGGACCCACGACATCGATCCATTTGAGAGGCGGGTCGGCTCGCTCGACAACGGTCTGCCACATGGTTGCTCTCTCGATTGCCGCCGGGTCGACCGGTTTGCCCCAAGGGATTTGCGACGTCAGACGCTGATGGTGCTTGCCTCGAGGTACTCGCGGAAAATCGCTTCTGCGGCCGACATGGTCTCGACCTGAAACAGGCGCTCCCGCAGCGATGACGCCTGCGGCAAACCCTTGGTGTACCAGCCCAGGTGTTTCCGGAACTCGATGACCGTCCTGCGGGAATCACCCTGGAGCCTGAGGGCCAACTCCGCATGGCGGAGCGCCACCTCGAACCGCTCCGCCGGCGAGGGGCGGCGGAAGTCGGCCGCTCCATCGAGGAGCGCCCGTCCCTGCTGGAAGAGCCACGGGTTGCCGAACGAGCCTCGGCCGATCATGATAGCCGCGCACCCCGTGTGCTCTTTCATGCGCACCAGGTCAGCCGGCGATTCGATATCGCCGTTGCCGATGACCGGGATGTCGAGCGCGTCGACCACCCGGGCGATCTCATCCCAATTGGCCTTGCCCGAAAACATCTGGGTCCGGGTCCTGGCGTGAAGCGTAAATGCCTTGGCCCCGGCCTCCTGCATCCGGAGGGCGATCTCGACCGGTTGACGGGAGTCCTCACTCCAGCCGCTGCGCGTCTTGACGGTGACCGGAAGATTGGTCGCGCGGACCACGGCCCGGATGATATTCGTCACCAGCTGCAGGTCGCGCAGGCAGCCCGACCCGCCGTTGCGCTGCACCACTTTCTTGACCGGGCAACCGAAATTGATGTCGATGAAATCGGGAGCGTACTCGGCGGTGACGATCTCCGCAGCCCGAGCCATCGCCTCCGGGTCGGCACCGTAGATCTGCACCCCGAGCGGACGCTCGATCTCCTCGAACTCGCACCCCTCCAGGGTCGCTCGGATGCCCCGGCGGATGGCCTCCGCCGCGAGAAACTCGGTCATCAGCACATCGGCACCGAACTGCCGGCAGATCTGCCGGAACGGTGCCTCCGAAACCCCGGCCATAGGGGCCAGGATCAGGGGTGTCTCGATCGAGGAGGCGTACGGTAACCGCATGGCCTAAAACTACTTGCGTGCAGGCCCGTGAGCCAGCGCCAGGGCAACCAGGCAGCCGATCAGCAGCACGCTGAACTCCATCCCGTTCCGCCCCAACCCGACGACGAACCAACCCTCACGAGCGTGAACCAGGGCAACACCGGCGGCCAGCTGACCCGCGAAGAGCCACGCGACCGGTCGGACGAATCGGCCCAGCCACAACGCAATGCCGCCGATCACCTCGAAAATCGAGATTGCCCAGGCCAGGGCGAAGCCAAACGGAATGCCCTGCCCGGCCAGGAACTCGCCAAATGGAGAAACGCCGCTGTGCGCGATCCTGGCTGCGCCATGAATCAGTAACGTTGCCGCCACGATCCGACGTATCAAACTCAGCGATTGCGCGGCAGACAGCGCCATAGAACCTCAGCCAGACGAAGGATGGATCAACGGATTGCGCAGGATGCGACCGACCACCCTACCGGATTCCCCGCCAGACTCATAGACTTCCCCCCGCATGCGACTGCGCGACTTCTTCGACCCTCGAGCAATCTCGCTCGATCTCCACGGTACCGACAAGGATGCGGTACTGGCGGAGATGGTGCACCTCCTCGGAATCGATCCGCGTTCGCACGGCACGGTACTTCGGCTGGTCCAGCGAAGGGAGCAACTGGGGTCGACTGGCATCGGACGGGGTATTGCCGTACCCCATTGCCGCACGCTTGCCGTGAACCGCCTTCGGGTCGCCTTTGGCCGGCATCAGGGAGGAATCGACTTCAATGCCATCGATCAGAAGATCGTCAACAACGTGTTCCTGATCGTGGCTCCGCCGTCCGAGGTCGCCAATCAGTACCTGCCAGTACTCGGCAAGATTGCACAGCTTGCCAAAGACCCCGAGGTGCCCCTCCGGCTGAGTCGCCTCAGCTCTGCCGAGGAGTTTCTGGCACTCCTCGACCTCAAGACAGCCTGACAGGCGCGAGCGTCCCATATCCCGCAGACGCACGGCACGCCGTCGTCTTGGTCAGGTCTACTCCTCCCATTCGACGTTGCCGTCAACCCCGATCAGCTGACCCGTAATCCGGGCGCCTCCGGGTGAGGCAAGAAACTCGATCATCGCAGCGATATCGTCCGGCTCGACCATCGTTCGCATCGAGATGTAGCGGAGCAGCGACCGTTCGTAGTCGGTCGGCGATACGCCGAGCGCCTCCGCCTTGGCCGCAATGACCCGCTCGATCCGCGGGCCGCGAATGGCCCCAGGGAGGATGGCATTGACCCGAATGCCAGACGGCCCCAGTTCCCGGGCAAGGTTGGTCGTCAGGCTGAGCACCGCGCCTTTCGACACGACATACGGCAATCGAAGTGGCAGGCCGACCTTGGCACTGCCCGAGGAGATGTTGACGATGAGGCCGCTGCCCTGATGCTTCATGCCCGGGATGGCTCCCCTGGCGAACAGGAAATGACTGGTCAGGTTGGCGCGGAGGCAACTCTCCCATTGATCCAAGGTCACGTCCTCAGCCGCCGCCGTCGGGCCCGCCACGCCAACGTTGTTCACCAGCACGTCGAGGCCGCCCAGCTGGCGGTCGACCATCTCGAAAACGCCGGCAACGTCCGACTCGATACCCGCATCGGCGCGGATACCAACGATGCCGTCCGACTCCTGAGCGACCTGTGCAATAGCTGCGCCGTCGATATCGCAGGCGACGACAGCGGCCCCAGCCGCGCGAAACCGCAGGGCGATCACACGGCCCAAACCACCGCCTGCTGCCGTGACCAGCACCCGCAGCGGAGGCGGTGGCGTCGAGTCCGAACTCATTGCGGGGTCTCTACTCCCACTCGATCGTGGCGGGCGGCTTCGAGCTGACATCGTACACGACGCGATTGACGCCGCGAACTTCATTGGCTATCCGATTGGACATCCGTCCCATGACCTCCGGCGGAAACGGGTACCAGTCGGCCGTCATGCCGTCTCGGCTGGTGACCGCCCGAAGGGCAATCACCTGATCGTAGGTCCGCCCATCGCCCTGCACACCGACCGACCGAATCGGCAGCAGGACCGCGAAGGCCTGCCAGATGTCGTCGTAGAGGCCCGCCGCCCGAATCTCCTCGAGATAGATCGCGTCGGCCTGGCGCAAGGTATCGAGCGATGGCCGGGTGATCTCCCCGAGAATACGAATGGCCAACCCGGGCCCCGGGAAGGGATGTCGCCCGACGATCTCTTCAGGCAGGCCAAGCTCCCTGCCTACCGAACGAACTTCGTCTTTGAAGAGCTCCCGCAGCGGCTCGACCAGCTTGAACGGCAGGCGCTCGGGCAGGCCGCCGACATTGTGATGGCTCTTGATCGTCACCGATGGCCCACCCGTCGGCGAGACGGACTCGATCACATCGGGATAGAGCGTCCCTTGCACCAGAAAGCCGACGCCATCGCCAACTTCTCTGGCCGCCTGCTCGAAGACATCGATGAAGGTATGGCCGATGATCCGGCGTTTCTGCTCCGGGTCGGTCACACCGTCGAGCAGGCCGAGGAACTGCTCGCTGGCATCGACAACCCGCAGGTCAATGCCCAGGTGACGCCGGAAGGTCTGCTCGACCTGCTCGCGCTCATGCAACCGCAGCAAGCCGTGATCGACGAAGATGCAGGTCAGCCGGTCGCCCACGGCGCGATGCACCAGTGCAGCCGCCACGGCGGAGTCGACCCCGCCCGAGAGGCCGCAGATGACGCGGGCCGTCTCGCCGGTCTGAGCTCGGACCTTGGCAACCTCGGTCTCGATGAAGTGCGCCGAGGTCCAGTCGGGGCTGCAACCGCAGACATCGAAGAGGAAGGCGTTGAGGATTTCTCCGCCGCGGGCCGTGTGGGCAACCTCCGGATGGAACTGCACCGCGTACCACGGCTCGCGTTCGTGCTCGATGCCGGCGACCGGGCAGTTGTCACTCGATGCGGTCAGGCGATACCCCGGCGGCACCGCATCGACGTGATCACCATGGCTCATCCAGACCGTGGTGCCCTCGCCGGCATGAAAGCCACCGAACAGCTTGCCGCCCTGCACTGTGATCTGCGCCCGACCATACTCGCGACGGCCGGCAGGAACCACGACGCCCCCCGCCAGCTGCGCCATGATCTGCATCCCGTAGCACAGCCCCAGCACCGGGACGCCGAGTTCGAGCACGCCTTCGGGAGCGGTTGGCGCGCCCTCGTCGTACACCGAATTGGGGCCTCCCGAGAGAATGATTCCCTTCGGATCCCACGCCTTGATCCACTCGAGCGAGCGGGTAGGCGGGTGGATTTCGCAGTAGACGTGCGCTTCGCGGACCCGGCGCGCAATCAGCTGGGTAAACTGGGAACCAAAATCCAGGATGAGAACTGCGTTCTTGCTCACGGGGACCCTGTTACGGTAACGGCTCGACCACCTCGTCGCGGAAGAGCGCGTCGGTAGTCTCACGCGGGCGGGCAACGGCATACCGGCCGCGATCGACCAGCACCTCCGGCGCCCGAGGCCTGGTGTTGTAGTTGGACGACATCACGGCACCGTAGGCGCCGGCACAGAGAATCGCGATGCGCTCCCCGGGCTGAACGTCGGGAAGCAGCCGCTCGAGCGCCAGAAAGTCGCCGGTTTCGCAGACCGGGCCAACCACGTCGGCCACCACGCCGTTGGCATGGCGGCTGGTGGTCTCGACCATCGCATGATAGGCCTGGTAGTGGCTCGGGCGCACCAGATCGGTCATCGACGCGTCGACGATGACGAAGTCCTTCCCCCCCGAACGCTTGCGATAGAGCACCTTGGCGAGCAGAATGCCCGCACTGCCCACCAGGTACCGACCGGGTTCCAGGTGCAGCGTCAGCCCCCGCCCGGTCACGATCGGGCCGAGCTGCGCAGCAAGACTTTCCGGACTGAGCGGCGTCTCATCGCGATACCGGATTCCCAGCCCGCCGCCCGCATCGAGGGTCGTGATGGTCCTGATCCCGAGGTCCTTCAGCTGGTCGAGCAGCTCCGTCAGCTTGGCAGCACCGCGGGTGAAGGGAGCAGGATCGAGCAACTGGCTCCCCAGGTGCATGGCGATGCCGACCAGGGTAAACCGCGGGTTCGACGCGATCCGCTTGGCGAGCGCAGGCACCTGCTCGACCGGGACCCCGAACTTGATGCCGCCGGCGCCCGTCGAGATATATGGATGGGTCTCCGCTGCGACATCGGGATTGACTCGAATACCCAACCGGATCGGACTCGGATCGGATCGACGGGCGGCGATCCGCTCGAGCACCGTCATTTCTTCAGGCGCTTCGATATTGATGCTGCCGATCCGGGCAGCCACCGCCGCTTCGAGTTCCTCTTCCGATTTCCCGACGCCGCTGAAGACAATCAACCCGGGGTCGAATCCAGCACGCAGCACCCGCTGCAGTTCGCCGCCCGACACGATGTCGGCCCCGGCGCCAAGCCCTTTGAGAAGATTCAGAACCGCCAAATTCGAGTTCGCTTTGACCGCATAGTGTATCTCATGCGGAATCTCGCGAAACGCCGCCGTCAACGACCGATATCGCTCCCGAATCGGTGCCGCGTGGTAAAGATAGGCCGGTGTCCCGATATCGGCGGCGATCGAGTCGAGCGACACGCCGCCCATGCGAAGCACGCCGTGCCCGTCCCGCTCGAGCCCGGCATCGGCGAAGAGCGGCGTTGGATCCGCCGGCGCCGATGCGTCGGTGCGAGCCACCGGCGCGTTCAATACGCCCTCGCAAAAACCACTTCGGCTGCGGCGGGCTTCCCCGTCCAAATACAGGTGGTCGGAGCCGTCGCTGATCGGAATTCGGGATCAGGGATTACCCGGATCGTCGCCTTGGTCGCCTCCTTGATCTCGGCCTCGACGGCGGCATCTCCGCACCAACCGGTATAGACCAGCCCGCCACCGCTTTCCAGATAGTCGATGAACTCCTGCTTGCTCTTCGGACCCCGAAGCGTGTTGGCCTCGCGCCGCGTCTGGGCGGCATCGATCAGATTACGCTGCATGGCATCGATCTCGCCATGCAAACGCCCCCCGAGCCCTGCGAGAGGAAGCGAGACTTTCGGGCCACCCAGCCGTCGGGCCAGCATGGCCGAACTGGTGGTGAGGTCGCGGGGACCGATCTCGATTCGGAACGGCACACCTCGCCCTTCCCACTCATAGTACTTGGCACCCGGCTTGATCCCCTCACGGGTGTCGACCATGACGCGAAGGTCCTGCGCCTTGAGCTCAGCCGCAAGCCGCGTGGCGGCCTCGAAAACAGTTGCCCGTTCCGAGTCGGTCTTGTAGATCGGCACGATTACGACCTGCCATTGCGCCAGGCGTGGCGGACAAACGAAGCCCGCGTCGTCGCTGTGCGCCATGATCATGCCGCCGATCATTCGAGTCGAGGAGCCCCACGACGTATTCCAGACGTGCTCGAGCCCGCCGTCGGCCGTCTGATATGTGATATCGAATGCCTTGGCAAAGTTCTGCCCGAGATTGTGGCTGGTCGCCAGCTGAAGGGCCTTGTTGTCCTGCATCAGGCCCTCGAGTGCGTAGGTCCGCAGCGCGCCGGCAAACTTCTCGCCTTCGCTCTTGCGCCCCGAGACGACGGGGATGGCCAGGTACTCTTCCTGAAAACGTCGATAGATCTGCAGGATTTCGAGCGTCTTGGCCTCCGCATCCGCCTCAGTGGCGTGGGCGGTGTGCCCCTCCTGCCAGAGGAACTCGGTGGTCCGCAGGAACAACCGGGTCCGCATTTCCCAGCGCACCACGTTGCACCACTGGTTGAGCAGCAGCGGCAGATCCCGGTGGCTCTGAATCCACTTCGCCATCATCGCACCGATGATCGTTTCCGAGGTCGGACGGACCACGAGTGGCTCTTCGAGTTCCTTGCCGCCAGCGTGCGTGACAACCGCCGTCTCGGGCGCAAAGCCCTCGACGTGCTCAGCTTCTTTGGCCAGAAAGCTCTGCGGAATGAAGACCGGGAAGTACGCGTTCTGCACCCCGGTGTCCTTGAACATCCGGTCGAGCGCGGATTGCATGTGCTCCCAGATCGCAAAGCCGTTCGGGCGAATCACCATACAGCCGCGCACGGGGCTGTAATCGGCCAGTTCAGCGCGAGCGATGAGTTCATTGTACCAGGCGCTGAAATCCTGCGCCCGAGTCGTGAGTGCCTTGTTGTCCGACATGCCGATTCCTTATCGTTCGATCCCAGCTGCGACCCTGGCAATGCCCATGTGGTCGAGCGCCTCCGGCAAGCGTGCCGGCTCGATAGCCAGCTGTGATCCCGCCGCCAGGTCTTTGAGTACCACGTGTCCGCGGGCTCGATCATCGGGCCCGATCACCACGACTGCCCGCGCACCGCGTGCGTCTGCCAGTTTGAGCTGCTTGCCAACGGCCTGCTCCGCAAACGGAAACTCCACCCGAAAGCCCGCATCGCGCAGCTGGTGCGTCACCGCCAGCACATGCGGACGGTCGTCCGCCGTGACCTGAGCCACGAAGACATCGGCGCTGGCCGGCGCGCGCGGCAACAGCCCGCGCTCCCGCAACAGGTCACCCAGCACCACGTCACCCATGCCGAAGCCGAGCGCGGGCAGGTCGACACCGCCGAGCGCCTGCAACAGACCGTCGTAGCGGCCGCCGCCGCAAATGGCGCGCAGCGATCGCTGGGCATCGAAGAGCTCGAACACCGTGCCCGTGTAGTACGCCAGCCCGCGCACGATCGTGAGGTCAAGATCGAGGTACCGACCGAGTCCCATGGCCTCGAGGGCCTGCCAACTGGCTCGGAGCGGCGCGGCGGCGGCCCCGAGATCGGGAAACGCCTGATCGAGCGCGTCCCACCCGTTCAAGGTGGCGAGCCCCGACAGCCGCGCCAGCGCGGACTCATCGACTCCAGCCGCTCGCAGCGCCGCCTCCCGCGCCGCGTACTCATTGCGACCCAGCTTGTCGAGCGCCTGAAACGCGAGCGTCCGCTGGGCATCCGTAAAGCTGAGTCGGGTCAGGATGCCGGTCAGCAAACGCCGATCGGAGATGCGCACCCGGACATCGGCCTCGGTCAGGCCGAGCTCGCGCATCACGTCGATCGAAAGCGCAATGATCTCGGCATCGGCCAGCGGCCCCGCCTCGCCAATCAGATCGCAGTTGAGCTGAAAGTGCTCCCGAAGCCGTCCACGCTGCTGCCGTTCATACCGGAACAGCTGGGGAATCGAGAACCAGCGGATCGGCTTCTTGAGCGCTGCCGCCTTCGGCGCCACCATGCGCGCCAGGGTCGGCGTCATTTCCGGGCGAAGCGCAACCTCCCGGTCGCCCTTGTCCCGGAAGTTGTAGAGCTGCCCGACGATCTCGTCGCCACTCTTCCTGGTGTACAGCTCCAGCGACTCGAGCGGCGGTCCGTCGTACTCCTGGAACCCGTACCTGAGGGCCACGCGCCGCATCGCCCCGAAGAGGTGCGACCGAGCGGCGAGATCATCTGGATGGAAGTCACGGAAGCCGGGGAGGGCCTGAATCGCCATGCCCCAATATAGACGGGGGCACCCCGGTTATGGACGGCTCTGCGTCAGGCGAAACCCAGTGCGGCCATGACGTCGCCAACGGTGTGGAACGAACCGGTGACCAGCACGGTTCCGGCCCCGTCTTGCACCTCCGCCAACGCCGCAGGGAAGTCCTCGATCAGTCTCCAGCGGGCCCGGGCCAACGGGCGATCCGACCGCTCCAGCCACTGACGAAGCCATTCCAGGTCCCACTTCCGCGTATCGGCGGACGGCGCAACGGTCAGAACACCCTGGTCGACGACCCGGTCGAGCTCGACCAGCATCGCGGGCCACTCCTTGTCGCCCAGGATCGAGACCAGAGCATGGACGGGCCCCGCCGGCGCCTGATCCTGCAGGGCCCGCACCAGTGCTCGGACCCCGTCCGGATTGTGGGCCACGTCGAAGAGCCACTTGCCCCGACGATCGAGCCGCCCGGGAACGAAGGCCGCCGCAAAACCGGCAGCCGTCGCCTCGGACGACGGTCGATAGGGCACCGGCAGGGCCGCCAGCAACGCGGCGGCGACGGCCGCATTGCGTCGCTGGTGCGGTCCTGCCAGACCCAGGGGGCCATCCCAAGCGACGCCAGCGGGAACCACCCGGAGATCGGGATGGACGCCGGCATCGATGGACTGAACCGCCCGGGCGGCTTCCGATGCCAGGACGGCTATTACGGCAGGATCTTCCTCGCCGATCACGAACGGCGCCCCCGGTTTGGCAATCCACGCCTTCTCGGCGGCAATCCGCTCGAGTGTGTCCCCGAGATACTTCTGGTGGTCCATCGCGATTTTGGTGACCCCGCTCGCCAGCGGCCGGACCACGTTCGTGCTGTCCAGTCGGCCACCCAGGCCGACCTCGATCACGGCAATCTCGGCACCGCGAGCGGCCAGGTCCGCAAACGCAATCGCGGTGGCGGCCTCGAAGAACGTCGCGCCCTCAGCCTCGATCAGAGGACGGAGCCGAGCCGTCCACATCGCCACGGCTGCTTCCGATATCGGAACGCCGCCGACGGTTATCCGCTCACGAAAATCGACGAGATGTGGCGAGGTGTAGGTCCCAACCCGCCACCCGGCTTCCGCCAGCGCAGCGACGACGAGGGCAGTGACGCTTCCCTTCCCATTGGTGCCGCCGACGTGCACAACCGGCACTACGTGGTGCGGATTGCCGAGCGCGGCCAGCAGGCGCTCGGTCCGCTCGAGGCCGAACTTGATCGCGGTGGTTCTGGGAAAGAGAAAGTCGAGGGCGTCGCGATAGCTGAGCTCCGCAGCCTCGACCATCGGGCTCGCGGGCTCGCTCACCCCTCGGCCCTCGGCCCTCCGACCTGAGCCTCAGACTTGTGACCCAGCATATGGCGGAAGAGCCGGGTCACGGTTTCACGAAGCGAGCCCCGGGGAACGACATCATCGATCTGGCCGTGCTCCAGCAGAAACTCGGCCGTCTGAAAACCTTCGGGAAGATCCTGTCCGATGGTTTGTTTGATGACCCGCTGGCCGGCAAACCCGATGACCGCCCCCGGTTCTGCAAGGATCACGTCTCCCTGCATGGCGTAGCTCGCCGAGACCCCACCTGTAGTCGGGTTGGTAAGCAGAGTCAGGAACGGCACCCCTTCACGCTTCACCTCCGCAATGGCCGCTGATGTCTTGGCCATCTGCATCAGTGAGAAGACGCCTTCCTGCATTCGGGCGCCGCCAGAGCAGCAGACCAGAATGAGCGGGACCCCTTTGTCGGCCGAGCGGCGCGCCAGCCGGGCAATCCGCTCACCAACCACCGAGCCCATCGAACCGCCCATGAAGGCAAAGTTCATGACGCCCAGGTGGATCGGAATCGACTCGAGGCGCGCCAGTCCGGTGAACATCGCATCGAGCTGACCCGTCTTGGCTTGGGAAAGCTTGGTGCGATCAGGATAGTGCTCGAACGAAAGCGGGTCCAGTGCGCGCAGGTTGCCGTTCAGCTCCCGCCAGGTTCCCGCATCGGTCAACAGCTCGATGTACTCCTCCGCCGTGAAGCGGCGATGGTGGCCGCAAGCCGGGCAGACATTGAGAGCCCGCTCGAACCGCTCCCGAATGTCGACGTGATCGCACGCCTCGCACTTGTCCCATGCGTCTTTCGGGATCTCGAGGCGGGCGCGCTGGGACGCCCGAGGCTTTCGTTCCTTCTTAAACCAGGCCATCGCTGCCACCGACTCGCAAGGAGAATCGCTCCGCAGAAGAAATCGAGCGGTGGAATCTGGCGGCCGGGGTCGGTTCGCGCCAGACCTTGACACCTAACATGTTGCTATGTCTCGACATAGCCACTCAATCTTGAGTCCCAAGCAACCCGGAACACAAGCCCCATCGACAGGCCACACGCCAGAATGAAGGATCCGCCATAGGAAAAAAACGGCAGCGGAATCCCGGTAATCGGCATGATGTTGATCGTCATCCCGATATTCTCGAAGACATGGGTAAACAGCACACCGAGCACCCCGAAGACAACCAGGCTGCTGAAGGTGTCGGTGGCCCGCCTGGCCACCCGCACCAGGATCATGAACAGGAGATAGAACAGCACCAGGGCCACGAGGACGCCAATGAACCCCAGCTCTTCCCCGACCACCGAAAAGATGAAATCGGTCTGCTGCTCGGGCAGGAAGGCAAGGCGCTTCTGCGGACCCTCCAGCCAGCCGTTGCCGAACCATCCGCCCGAGCCGATGGCAACCTTCGACTGAATCGCCTGGTACCCTGAATTGACCGGGTCGGCAGCCGGGTTGAGGAAGGAGACCAGCCGCAGCTGCTGGTGGGGTTTGAGACGATCCCAGAGCATGATCGCGAGCACGCCCATCGCCGCATTGACGAGCCAGATGAAGACGCCCTCGCTGACATAGGTCCGCCACACCAGCAGGAGCACCGTCAGCAGGACGATCCAGCCAGCCCACCAGACCGTGTTAGCGGCAAGCAGCAGACTCACCATCGGCGAGGCAAGCAGGAGCAGCAGGGAGGGTCGGACACCGGCCCAGAACAGCATCGCAAACACGATCCCGATGAAGACCATCGCGCTTCCCAGATCCGGCTGCTGCATCACGAGCAGGAAGGGTATGCCCGCAATCAAACCCGGCTTGACCAGGTCTCGGAGCGTCGCGGGAGCGTGCCTGAGGCTGGAGAGGTAGCGAGCAAGCAGCAGCACGGTCCCCAGCTTCGCAAGCTCAACGGGCTGACCAAGCCGGACGCCCGCGATCGTGAGCCAGCTTCTGCTGCTCGCCGCCGTGCCCGCCCCGGTCCCGATGAAAAGTGTTACGAGGAGCAGAACCAGGCCGAGCCCGTAGAGCATCGGCGCACTCCACTCGAGCAAGCGGAAAGAGACTCTAAAGGACAGGGCCGCTGCCGTGGCGCCGATCGCCATCCAGCCAGCCTGCCGAATCCAGGCGCCCTCGGCAACCGAGGGAACATCAGTCTGTCCGGCCGAATAGACCATGGCGAGGCCGTACCCGCAGAGCAGGATCAGCGTAACAAGCAGCGGCCTGTCGAGGGCTGTCCGCATCACGGCTCTCGCGCCGGTCCCGCCGAATCCTCTGGCAACTCCGACACTGTGGTCGCGGAATCGGGCTGAATCAGGAGTCGTACCTCGGCGTCGCTCAGCGAGGGATCGAGACCCTCCAGATAGCGCCGAATCACTTTGACCACGAAGGGCGCGACGCCCGACCCGTGCCTGGCAAACTCCATGATGGCGCCGACCACGATCTTGGGCTCATCGGCCGGCGCAAAGGCCACGAACCAGCCATGATCGGGGCCGTGCGGGTTCTGGGCGGTCCCAGTCTTGCCGCCAACCCTGATATCCCGGCCGCCGCTCCGGGCCGCCGTGCCGTGGTCGACCACGGCCTGCATCGCACTCCGCAAGCCTCGCAGCTGCTCCGGGGTCAAGCCCAGCGAGCGCTGCGCACCAGTCGGCGGGTTGACGATATACGGAGTCGGAATGGCGCCGTCGCCCGCCAGGGCGGCGTAGAACCTGACCTGGCTCAGCAGCGTCTGGGTGTTTTCGCCCTGCCCGATCGACAGGTTGAGGGTGACCGCGTTGCTCCAGCCGCGCGGCCCGTACTGCCGGTCGTAGTACGCGGTCGAGGGAGGAAAGATCGAGCTGCGTTCGGACCCAAGATCGATGCCGGTCGGCTGCCCAAGCCCCATTGCGGTGACTTCGCTGAGCAGGTTCGGAAGACCGATTCTGAGGCCGAGCTGGTAGAAATAGACGTTGCAACTGTTCGCAATCGCTCCCCTCAGATCAAGAGAGCCGTGGCCGCTACGCTTCCAGCAGTGGAACACCCGATTCCCGAACCGCAGTCCGCCGGAACACGACTGCGGCATATGGGTGTCGAAGTCGACCAGCCCCCGTTTGAGCGCCACGGCGGCCGTCACCAGCTTGAACGGCGATCCAGGAGGAAAGGTGCCGCGCACGGCCCGATTGAGCAGCGGTCGCGCCTCGTCGGTGTTGAGTTCAGCCCAGCGCCTCGACGTGATACCGCTGATGAACTCGTTCGGGTCGAACGCGGGCGCCGAGTATAGCGTCAGCACTTCGCCGTCGGGCTGCATCGCAATCAAGGCGCCGCGCGTACCCGGTCGCTCCGCATTCCACAGGCTGTCGGTAAAGAGCTGGAGATCCAAATCAATGGTCGTCTTGATCGGTTCACCCGCCACCGGTCGCAATACCGGCGACTGACTCTCATCTCGAACCATCCGGCCCCGGGCGTCGACCTCGACGAAGCTGACGCCCTCGAGGCCCCGCACGATCGAATCGTAACGGAACTCGAGTCCGTCCTTGCCGACCAGCGTTCCCGCCTTGGCGCCGGGATAGCGTTTCTTGTCGAGGTCGTCGTCCGAGACTTCGGTGACGTAACCGATCAGATGCGCGACAGCGGCCCCGCCCGGATAGGATCGACGCGGTTCCGTGCGCACCACCAGTCCGGGCAGCAGATACCGGTGTTCTTCAAGCACCGCCACCGTCTCGAGGCTTGCATTGGCGAAGACGAGCGCGGGTTGGAAGGGCGCGATCTCGTACCGGCGGATGACCTGGGCTTCCAGATCGTCGCTGACCGACACCAGCTTTCCGATCCGGCGCACCACGGCCCGCAATGAGTCCTTCGGACTCTGCCCGGACCCGGTCCGCGCCACCAGCCGCACCGTATACCCGGGAGCGTTCTCGGCGATGGGAATGCCATGCCGATCGAAAATGATTCCGCGCGGCGAGGCCAGCGTCAGGCGCCGAATCCGATTGTTGGCCGACTGTCGGCGGAAATCCTCGCTGCTCAGTACCTGCGCCCGGAAAAACGCCGCCACCAGCAGCAGGAACACCACGGCGAGCACCCACGCCGCGATCGTGCTCCGCTCGCGAACCCGGAAGGGATTGAACGCGCTGCTCATTCTTCCAACCGGATGGCCAGCCACTCTCGGAACAACACCACGACGATCACCCCCGCCACGGCCGTAGACAACGCCTGGATCGGCGACCAGATCAGGAGCGATTCCGCCAGGTCACCCGTCGTCGCCGAACTGGTGATCAATACAATCAGGTTTCGGAGCCAAAGGCCAGCGGCAAACAGGCCGGCATTGACCAGCAGGTTGTCCGGGAAGAACACCGCTCGGCCCCACGCCGCGAGATACCCGACGATCGTGTGCGCCAACGCACCCGCTCCGAATCGCGCCGGGGTCAGAATGTCTGCGGTGAGCCCGACCACGAATCCGACCACCGCGGCCGTTCCCGGGCGGCTCCGAATCGCAACCAGCATCATGGCCAGCATGATCAGATCCGGACCGGCACGCCCCCCGAACCACGGACGAACGTAGAAATGCGCGGCAACCAGAATCGCGATCACCACTCCGACCCGCCACCGCTGGGCCCGCCGGCTCGTCATCATGGATTGGAATCAGGCTCGCCGATGGACAGTCGGCTGCTGCTGCGGATCAGGTACACCAGGACGTGTGTTACGTGCGCCGGATTGGCCAGCGGGTTGAGGCGATAGATCCGCTCCCATCCCAGTTCTTCACGACGCACGCCGGCAACCCGACCGATCGGTATGCCCTTGGGATAGACCCCGGTGAGCCCGGACGTCAGCACCTGCGTACCGACCGCAACCGTGTCACGATACGGCACACCCCGAAGCTCCAGAAACGCTTCATTGGCGCCGACATTGCCGATCGGCGCCGCAAGACCCATTACGCTGCCATCTTCTGTCACCGCGGCCACGGCAAAATCGGGATGCGCCCAGGACATCGCGATTGACGACGCCGCATCCACACTGATCACCAGGCCGATCAGCCCTTCCGGCGACACCACGGGGTCACCCACTGCGACTCCGGACGACTGCCCCGCCCCGAGCAGCAGGGTCCGTCCGTCGGTCGGGAGCGACTGACGGAGCACCTCGGCTGGCACCGTCTGGTAGCCAACCCGCGGCCGCAACTCGAGCAACGCCCTGAGCTGCTGGTTCTCGGCGGTCAGGGCCGCCAGCGATTGCGCAGCGAGAGCCGCCGAATCGCGGGCGCCGGCAATAGCCCGCAACCGCAGCCGGCTGGTGCGCTGTTCTTCGGCGTTGTTCTGGATCCAGAGAAGCGGGGCAAGCGCGGTCGACCGCACCCAGGAGGCAAACGCCTGAGTCCAGCGCGACGGCAAGGCCAGCGCAATGAGCGACAGGACCAGGCACACCGCGAGAAGGAACGTATCGCTCCGGGACAGCGACCGGCCCAGGCTCGGCCTCATGTCACCTCGTCAGGACATTCCGATACTTGTCGTACTCGTCGAGAATGCGACCGGTACCGCGGACGACGCACGTCAGGGGATCCTCATCGACGTGGATCGGCAGACCGGTTTCCTGCTGCAACAGAAGATCGAGACCGCGAATCAGGGCGCCGCCGCCGGTCATCACGATGCCGCGATCGACGATGTCCGCGGCCAGTTCGGGCGGCGTGATTTCCAAGGCCCGGCGCACCGCGTCGACGATCTGCTGAATCGGCTCCTGAACCGCCTCACGCACCTCGGTCGAATGCACTCGAACCGTCTTGGGAATACCCGAGACCAGGTCGCGGCCTTTGACTTCCATCTCCCGCTCGTCGCCCGTCGGGTAGGCGGACCCGATCTTGATCTTGATCGCCTCGGCCGTCGGCTCACCAACCAGCAGGTTGTAATTCTTCCGCATGAACTGGACGATGGCCTGGTCGAGCTCGTCGCCGCCGGTCCGGATCGAGGTGTCACAGACGATGCCGGACAGCGCAATCACGGCGATCTCGGTAGTACCGCCGCCGATATCGATCACCATGTTGCCAGTCGGCGTTTCGACCGGAAGGCCCACCCCAATCGCCGCGGCCATCGGCTCCGCCACCATGAAGACAGCCTTGGCGCCCGCCGTTTCCGCCGAGTCACGAACCGCGCGGCGCTCCACCTCGGTAATCCCGGAGGGCACCGCAACGATGACCATCGGTTTGACGTGGAAGAAGTGCTTCGAGATGATGGTCCTGAGAAAGTGACGCAGCATCTTCTCGGTCCGCTCGAAGTCGGCGATTACCCCGTCTTTGAGTGGACGGACGGCGATGATCCCCTCAGGCGTACGCCCGAGCATCCGCTTAGCATCCAGTCCGAACGCCTTGGGCTCTCCGCTGGCCCGATCGATGGCGACCACCGACGGCTCGTTGAGGACGATCCCCTCGCCCTTGACGTAGACCAGCGTGTTTGCCGTGCCGAGATCGACGGCGATCTCGTTCGCGGGTATGAGTGACTTGAATTTGAACGGAAACTTCATGAGATAGCTGACGCCCCCCGGCCGATGCGCAAGTTAATGTCCGGCAAGAACTTCGACAAGGCTGCACCAGCCGACCTCGCCCGACCTGACCCCCCGGGCCCAAGAAGGACGTTTAAGAATGAAACGGCAAGTTACTTGAGGCCGGTACTCCCAAAACCGCCCTCTCCCCTCGACGTCGCTGGTAACGAATCAGCCAGCCGAAATTGCACCGGCTCGACTCGACCGAGTACCAACTGGGCGATCCGCATGCCGCGAGTCACCTGGAACGGCTCCTGGCCCAGGTTGATCAGCCCGACCTTGAGTTCGCCGCGGTAGTCCGAGTCGATCGTGGCGGGGCTGTTGGGAAGGGTGATCCCGTGATTGAGCGCCAGGCCAGAGCGCGGCCGAATCTGGATTTCGAATCCGGTCGGAATGGCCACGGCAAAGCCGGTTCGGAAGATCCGCCGCTCGCCGGGCAGAAGGGTGCCCTCATCGGCCGACGCGATATCCGCACCTGCCGAGCCCGCTGTCTGCAGAGCTGGCACTGGAAGGTCCACGCCGTGAGAGAGTCGCTGAATCTGAACAGTCACCATGATCGTTTTGCGGAGGAAGCGAAATGGTTCGAGGGAACAACACCTGCGGGAGAGGCGATCCCGGGCGCACCGTCGATCGGCGCGCCCGGGATCGCCTCGTCTCAGAGCACGGCGCCGACTTCGACCAGCGGCAGGCTAAACGCCTCCGCCACACCGGGATACACCACCTTGCCCTGCACCACGTTGAGGCCGAGTTGCAACGACCGATCGCGGCGACAGGCCTCCTGCCAGCCAAGCTTGGCAAGTGGAATGGCATAGGGCAGCGTTGCATTGGTCAGCGCCAGGGTCGAGGTCCGCGGCACCCCGCCCGGCATGTTTGCCACGGCGTAGTGCAGCACCCCGTCGACGAAATAGATCGGATCTTCGTGCGTCGTCGGCTTAATCGTTTCGACACACCCGCCCTGGTCGACCGCCACGTCGACGATGACCGCACCCGGCTTCATCGTCTTGAGGTCGTCACGGCGAATCAGTCGCGGCGCCTTGGCGCCCGGGAGCAGCACGGCGCCAACCACGAGATCGGCACGCTGAATCGCGCCGAGGATGTTGTAACGGTTGGAGTACAGGGTCGTGACGTTGGCCGGCAGGACGTCGTCGAGATAGCGCAGCCGATCGAGCGACAGGTCGAGAATGCTGACGTTGGCGCCCATGCCGGCCGCCATCTTCGCCGCATTGATGCCGACCACGCCGCCACCCAGGATGATCACATCGGCCGGCGGCACACCGGGAACGCCGCCCAGCAGCACACCCCGACCGCCGTAGACCTTCTCGAGGTACTTGGCCCCCTCCTGCACCGCCATTCGACCGGCTACCTCGGACATCGGCGTCAGCAGCGGCAGCTCCCCGGTCGGCAGCTGAACGGTTTCGTAGGCAATCGCAATGGCACCCGAGGCAATCACCGCCCGGGTCAGCTCCTCGGACGCCGCGAAGTGAAAGTAGGTGTAGATGACCTGCCCCGCGCGCATCCGGGGCCACTCCACCGCGATCGGCTCCTTCACCTTCATGATCATGTCGGCCTTGGCCCAAACCTCCTCCGCCGTATCGAGGATCTTGGCACCGGCGCCCACATAGTCTTCATCGGTGAAGCCGCTTCCCAGCCCCGCGCCTTTCTCGATGTAGACCGTATTGCCAGCCTCCGTCAGTAGCTCCGCACCAGCCGGGACCAATGCGATCCGATTCTCATTGGTCTTGATCTCCTTCGGTACGCCGATGATCATGCCCGTCTCCACATGTCGCGACAAAGTTGGTTTACGTCCGGAGCGGCCGGAAACTTCAGCCGCCCAACTGCACTACAGTCATCCGCTCGGGTGCCAGGAACTCCCCGGCTACTTGCAGCGCGTCATCCCGGCTAACCGCGTCGATCGTGGCCAGGACTTCGTCCAATCTACGGTACCGGTCGTCGTTGAGCACGAAGCCCGCCAGGCGGTGCATCCGGCTCGACGGGTTCTCCAGCGCCAGCATCAATTGGCCCTGGAGCTGGCGCTTGCCATCGGTCAGTTCCGAATCAGTCAGGTCACCGGCAGACAGCTGCCGAAGTTCCGCAGCAATCGCCTCCCGAGCCCGCTCCGCCGCGGCGGGCTGCGCCGCCACGTAGATACCCAGCAGCCCTGCGGATCGGTAGGCCTGCTGATAGGCGTAGATCGCATACGCCAGCCCCAACTGCTCGCGAACCCGCTGAAACAGCCGACTCGACATCCCGCCGCCCAGCAGGTTGACCAGGATGGCCAGGGCGAATCGCCGCGGATCCCGCGAGGCAAAGGTATCCGTTCCAAGGACCAGATGTGCCTGTGCCGTTTCACGCGGCACCACCGACCGATCGCCGCGGCGGCCAGGGCTCGGCGCAACCGGTGGCGTCCGATCGCCGTCGAGCGAGGTGTCAAACCACCCCTCAGCGGCCAGGTGTTCCAGCAACCGGTCGTGATCGACGTTACCGGCGGCCGCAATGACCGAGTTGCGAGGATGATAGGCGCCACGATGAAAGGCCGTCAGGTCGGCCGCAGTCAGCGCTCCCACCGTCTCCGGGGTGCCGAGTATGGAGTAGCCATAGGGATGCGAAGGCCAGAGCGCCGCCGAAGCCAGGTCGAAGACCAGGTCATCCGGGGTATCCTCGACTCCCTTGATCTCCTCGAGCACGACGTTGCGCTCGAGCTCGAGGTCCTCGGGCCGCAGCAGCGGGCGACGAACGAGATCGCTCAGAACCTCCACCGCGAGCGGCAGGTCCTGGTCGAGAACATGGGCCTGAAAACTGGTGTGATCCCGGCTGGTGTACGCGTCGAGAGCACCGCCGCGTACTTCGAGCGCGTGGGCCAGTTCCTTGGCCGATCGCCGCTCGGTTCCTTTGAAAACCATATGCTCGAGCAGATGGGCAATGCCCATCTGCTCGCGCCGCTCGTGACCACTCGCCGAGCGGAACCAGACCCCTGCCGCCACAGACCGGAGCCCCGGGAGGTGCTCGGTGAGCACCACGAGGCCGTTCGGTGCGGTGGTCTGGTAGAGCCGCTCGTCGAGTTGCTCCCGAGCCACGGTCACTCCTTGGGCAGGAGTGCTTTCCGCGACAGCTTCATACGGCCCCGCTCATCCACCTCGAGGAGCTGGACCCGCACGATGTCGCCTTTCTTGACCACGTCTTCGGTCTTCTCGGTCCGCGCATGCTGCAACTCGCTGATGTGCAGCAGGCCCTCGACGCCGGGCATGATTTCCACGAAGGCGCCGAACGCCGTCGTGCTCTTGACCGGTCCTTCGTAGACTTTGCCGACCTCGGGTTCGGCCACCAGCGCCGAGACCATCTCGCGCGCCTTGTCGCCCGCCTCACCACCGACAGCGGCGATGGTGACCAACCCCGAGTCCTCGATCGAGATCTTGGCCCCGGTGGCGTCCTGGATGCCCCGGATGGTCTTGCCCTTCGGACCGATCACGTCACCGATCTTGTCGGGCTTGATCATCATCGTGAAGATCCGCGGCGCATACTTGGAAAGCTCCGCACGCGGCGCAGCAAGCGCCTTCTTCATCTCGCCCAGGATGTGCAGGCGGCCACGGCGAGCCCGCTCCAGCGCATCGGTCATGATTTCGAGGCTCAGGCCGGCGATCTTGATGTCCATCTGGATCGAGGTAATACCCGCCTCGGTTCCGGCCACCTTGAAGTCCATGTCGCCAAGATGATCCTCGGTGCCGAGAATGTCGGTGAGCACTGCCACCCGCTTACCGTCGGTGATCAACCCCATCGCGACACCTGCGCACGGCGCCTTGATTGGCACGCCCGCATCCATCAGTGCCAGCGAACCGCCGCACACCGTCGCCATCGACGACGATCCGTTGGATTCGAGAATTTCAGACACCACCCGCAGCGTGTACGGGAAGGCATCGAAGCCCGGCAGCACCGCCTGCAACGCCCGCTCGGCCAAGGCGCCGTGTCCGACCTCCCGGCGGCTGGTGCCGCGGATCGGGCGCACTTCACCGGTCGAGTACGGCGGGAAGTTGTAGTGCAGCATGAACGACTTGGTCGACTCGCCGGCCACGTTGATCGAGTCGATCCGCTGCTCGTCATCGGCCGTGCCCAGGGTCACAGCCACCAGCGCCTGGGTTTCCCCGCGAGTAAAGAGGGTGGAACCGTGCACCCGCGGGAGGAGACCAGCCTCGATCGAGATCGGACGAACGGTCTCGAGATCGCGACCGTCGATCCGCTCGCCCTTGTCGAGCACCTGACCGCGCATGACGCGATACTCGATCTCGTCGAGCTCGGCCTCAGCATCCTTGATCTTGTCCGGGAACTCGACCGCAATCGTGGCGGCAGCCGCTTCACGAATCGACCGCACCTGACCGGCCCGACCCGCTTTGTCCTTGTGATTGATCGCCTTGGACATGTCCTTCTCGGCCAGCTCGCGAACGCGCTTGATCAGCGTCGCGTCCGGCTCGGAGCGGGTCCATGACATCTTGGGCTTGCCCGCCTTGGCCACCATCGTCTCGATGTGCCCCCGCAGCTCACGGATGCCCTTCTGGGCGACCTTGAGCGCTTCGATCACATCCGCCTCGGACACTTCGGCCGAACCGCCCTCGACCATGCCGATCGAGTCGCCGTTGCCGCTGACGGTCACGTCGAGATCGGAGAACTCGAGCTGGTGGAAGGTCGGGTTCAGAATCCACTTGCCTTCGACCCGGCCGACCCGCACCGTCGCGATCGGTCCGTTGAACGGAATCGGCGAGACGGCCAGCGCCGCCGACGCGGCCAGCGCACCAAGCACGTCCGCTCCGTGTTCCTGGTCGGCCGAGACGACCGTCACGAAGACCTGGACTTCGTTCTTGAAGCCCTCCGGAAAGAGCGGACGTATCGAGCGATCGATGATCCGCGCCGCCAGAATTTCGTCGTCGCTCGGACGGCCCTCACGCTTAAGGAAACCGCCCGGGATCTTGCCAGCCGCGTAGGTCTTTTCGCGATACTCGACCGTCAGCGGGAAAAACGGCAGCGACGACTCGCGGCTGCTCACGGTGACGGACGCCAGCACCACGGTTTCTCCGAACTGCGCCAGCACGGAGCCCGCAGCCTGCTTGGCCAATCGGCCGGTTTCGAGCAGCAGCGGCCGCCCGGCAAAAGTCGTTTCGATACGATGCACAGGATTTACCCTCAACGGTGAACTGGCGGTCGGCGACACACCAGGCAGCCCCAAAGCACCGAGGGCGTCCCGTCATATCCTGGGACGCCCGCGTCTGGAGCCGATGTTTTAGTGACGGAGACCGAGGTCCTGAATCAGCGCTCGGTACGTCTGAAGATCGGTGCTGCGGAGATAGGAAAGGAGCCGCCGCCGCTGACCGACCATCTTCAGCAACCCACGCCGACCATGATGGTCTTTCGGGTGAGTGCGGAAGTGATCCGTGAGGGAGTTGATACGCTCGGTGAGCATGGCGACCTGAACCCGGGCCGATCCCGTGTCCTCGCCGTGCTGGCGATACTTCACCATGACGCCCGCTTTGTCGTACCCCATTTTTCCGTGTCCTCGTTGCTTCGATGCTCAAAAAGTTCGTAAGTGGTTGTAGCCTTTCAATATAGATGCCTGGAACCCGGCAAGCAAGACGCCCCCAGCCTCGGCCGACGGGCGAGGTCGGGGGGGGGAAATCCGAGCCAGAGGCGCCGGCCGAATCCCCCTGGACCCCGCCCCCAAGCCCCCCTAGCGGCGGGCGCGCCAGGCGGCCAGGACTTCCCGCTCTCGCTCGGCCGAGATACCCGCCCGAAGCTGCGCCTGCCGTTCGGGCGTCTGCGCGTGGTAGTAATCGAGCGTATCCCTGGTCGTCACCGCCAGCGACCGGAAGGTCAACCCCAGCGCCACCTCACGGGAGATATCGAAGCGGGCAAACCCCTCTTTCCCGTCCCGCGCCGGCTGCCAGACCGGCATCTCCTGGTAGGGCCGAACCTTGTTGGCCAGCAGAAAGTCGGTATCGACCCAGGTAAATGTTGCGTTGGACGTCGTGACGGCCTTGATCCCATGGAGCAGCTCAGCGAAGGACCTCGGCGTCTGTGGCCCCAGAGCGTTGTACGTCCCTGTGGTGCCCATCTCGACCAGCCGAATGACCCACTCCCCCAGGTCCCGGGCATCGATGAACTGCACCGGATCGGTTCCATCGCCTGGCGAGAGCACCTCCCCGCCCCGTTCGATTCGCAGGGGCCAGTAGGTGAACCGATCGGTGGTGTCCCCGGGCCCGACCACGAGCGAGGGCCGCACCACCAGCAGCCGGCTGCCGAACCGATCTCGCAACGTCTGCTCGGAGATCGCCTTGGCAAGTCCGTACGGCAGGGGCTGCCCGGCGGGCACCGGCGTGTTCTCCCGAGAGAAGAGTGGCGCATCCACCGTCATCGGGACTCGGCTCGTGTCGTAGTAGACGGATCGGGTCGAAATGAAGACGTATCGTTTGACCGAGTTCTCCAGCACGCGCCCGGAGAGCGCCACCCAGTCCGGGTTGGTCGCGGAAATGTCGATCACAACATCCCACTTACGCCCTTCCAGCGACTTGAGGTCACTGTTCCGGTCACCGGTCAGCTTTTCGACATTGGGAAACAGGCCCGGATTGGTTTTGCCCCGGTTGAACAGCGTAATCGAATGCCCGCGATCGAGGGCGTACTGTACCTGGTAGGGTCCAATGAAGTTGGTGCCGCCGAGAATCAGGATGTTGAGCTTTTCCGAGCGGAAACGCGGCACCCAGATGTGAAACGGCGCCAGGGCGAGAGCCCCGGTCGCGGCCGAGGCCCGGCGAACGAACTGACGACGTGACGAGGTCATAAGAATCCGAAGTGGGGATGAGGAGGGAAACTTGCGCCGTCGATCCGAGGGCGTCAACGCTCCTTCGCGCCTCTCAGGCCGAGCGAGACCCTGGCACCGGCGACAGCGTGAGCGAGATCAACGCCGCCAGCAGCGCGGTCCAGACGAGCAGGCCAAGCGCGGCGGCCACGCCATGCTGATCGGCCATCCGACCGAGGAACGGTGCGGCAAGTCCGCCGACCGTCACGGCCAGTCCGAGCGTGACGCCGGACGCCGTGCCGACGTGGCGTGGCAAGTATTGCTGACCGAGCACCACCATCACGCTGAAGGGCGCCGAAAGCGCCAGAGCGAGGGGAACGAGCAGACCAAGCGCGACGAGACGATCGTCGGCCTGCAGGAAGAGCCAGAGCAGCGGCCCGAGCGCGCAGGAGCACGCCACCACCACAGCGCGCGCACCGAACCGATCGGCCGCGCGGCCCCCGAGCAACGTGCCTGCAACACCGACGACGAGGAGGACGGTCAGGGCCACCCCGCCCGCAGCAAGCGTGAGGTTGAAGCGGGTGGCCCAGTAGATGGGCAGAAAGGTGTTGAGCCCGAAGAACACGATCGAACGCATCCCGACCGCGCCGGTCAGCCGAGCAAACGCGCCCCACGCATCCGGAACCCGTGCCCCGCCACCTGGGCCGGTATGGGTCCGACCGACAGGAACGACCTGCCACTGGACCGCATTCCGGGCCAGATACGCCATCATGACGAGGGCCGGAATGATCAGGACCCCCACCGCGCGAATCCCGTAGCTCGAGGCCAGGGGGACGACGGCAAGCGGCGCCAGGGCAAAGCCGGCGTTGCCGCCCAAGGCAAACAGGCTCATCCCCGCCCCGCGCCGGCGCCCCGATGCCTGCGCGGTGGCCCGCGACGCCTCCGGATGGAATGCCGCAATCCCGACGCCGGTAACTCCGCAGAACGCCAGCACGAGGGGAAACGAGTCGACCAGCACCGCCAGCGATACCCCGATCCCCGCCAGGCCCATCCCGCCCCAGACGAGCCACGGCGCCCGTCGGCGATCGGCCCAGTAGCCGAACAGCGGCTGCAGCAGGGAGGACAGCAGGTTCGAGACCAGTACCGCAACCGCCGCCGCCTGATAACTCAACGAATGCGCGACCACAAAGAAGGGGACCAGGGCGGGCACGGCAGCCTGGTAGAAATCGTCGACGCCATGCGCAGCCGCAAGGTACGTAATGGCACGCCGATCATACCCGCCGGCACCGTCAGCGGCGGGCGCCGGCAGTTCGCCGGACCCCGCCGTGACCGGCACCGAAACGCTCATTTGAAGATCTCGAAATTCCCGAGCAGCCACCACAGCAGCAGAAAAATGAGCACGGTGCTGAGACACCCGCCGCCGAGCTTCTTGGCGCCCCAACCGGCCGCGAGTCCACGCAGCAGTTTGCTCATATGATCCTCCTGAAAAAATGACCGGCGTGACGCATCAAATGCCGAGCAATCGGCGGATGTCGTTCGAAAAAGCCAGTACCATCAGCATCACCAGGGCAATGAAGCCAGCCATGGTGAGCCCCTCGCGCACCCGCCCCGTGATCGGGCGCCGAGTCACCGCTTCCGCCAGAAGGAAGAGGAACTGGCCACCGTCGAGCAACGGGATCGGCAGCAGGTTGAGGACCGCCAGGTTGACCGAGATGGCCGCCATGAACAGCAGAAAGTCCTCTGCACCACGCCGGGCGCTTTCACCCGCGGCCATGCCGATGGCAATCGGCCCGCCGACCTCACGAGTGGAGACCCGACCCGAGAACATCCCGCGCACCGTGTTGACGATCTGGGTCGCGATGAACCAGGTCCATTCGCCGCCTTCGACAATCGCAGTGCCAAGGCCGACCTGCTCCCGGAGTTCCGGACTGAGCGGCCCGAAGATCCCGATCCGGCCGACCGTCCTGCTGCCGCTCGAATCGCGCACCTCCTCGGCTGCCGGGGTGACCTGGATGACGGTGCGACCGGTCGAGCGACCGACCAGCAGCTCGACTGACTGATCAGCCTTGCTCTCGATCTGGCTCACCATCTCGCGCCATTCGCCGACGGCGACCCCGTCGAACCTGACGATCGTGTCGCCCCGGGCCAAGCCGGCTTTCGCACCGGGGCGCTGAGGCACCACATCCGACACCACCGGGGGCAACAGGGGCCGCATCGTGCTGAGCGCCGTCCGCCGGTCGTCGAGCGAGCCCGAGATAATCACCGGGCTCCGCTCCGCAAGATCGATCCTGACCGTATCGCCGGTTCCGAGCCACTCCCTCTGCATCGCTTCCCACGTCGACACCGCAACCCCATTGATTGCGACGACGCGGTCACCGCGCCCGAGCAGCTCCAAATCTCTGGCCCCAGTCGGCAGCCGGGTAGAATCGACCCCTGCAATGGTGGTGACGGGCAAGGTCGGGCGTCCGCGCACATAGATCAGCCCCGACAGAACGATCCAGGCAAAGAGCGCGTTCATCGCAACGCCCGCCAGAATCACCACCATCCGAACCCAGACCGGCTTGGCTTCGAAGCGGCGCTCGGCAGGCACCTCGGCCTGCGCTGCCCCGCCCTCGAGGACCGCATCGGTTTCTTCCATGTCCGTCGCCATCTTGACATACCCGCCAAGCGGCAGCCAGGACACGGAGTATTCCGTCTCGTTTCGCTTGAAGGAGAGCCAGCGAATCGGCGCGCCAAGTCCGAGGGAGAAACGGTGGACGTGGATGCCGGCCCACTTGGCGGCCAGGAAATGCCCCAGCTCGTGGATGAACACGAGCACGCCGATGACAACCAGCGTCGAGATGATCGTTAAGCCCACACCAACCCCAGGTTCAGCCGACGATCCCGAGCGGGTACCCGCGGGAGGCCGGAGATCCAACCAACCCGGCCGAGCGCCGGGCTGGACTGTTCCGTGGCGGAACAAGTGCGGCAGGAAGGGTAACCCGACCGCCAGCCATTCCGAAATGGCCGGCTACCGATGCGGTGACCCGCCTCAGGAGGGCATCGCCACGAGATCAGGACGCAGCGTCGTGGCGCCCCGGAGATAGACCGGGTGCCATTGGGGCCGGGGCGCGGCAGGCTCGACATGCAGCAGCACCCGAATCACCCGGCGCAGCCCGCCCGGAACCGGAATTTCGGTCGTGCAGAGCAGCGGGACCTCGACCCAGCCCAGCTCCCGCGCCCCTGACGCAGGATACTCGCTGACCAAGTCTGTGGTCACGCTGAAGATGGCACTCACGATCTCGTCCTGGTCGAGACCGTTTCGCGCCACCAGCTCCGCGAGCAGCTCGCGCGTCGCGGCCCGCACCAGATCCGCGCGGTCTGCATCGACGGTGGTAGCGCCTCGAAGGGCCCACATCCGGCGGCGGCTCATGCACGCCTCCGAATCAGCACGAACCGCGTTGCGTTGCCGGGAAGGTCATGGACATCTGTCGCAAGGAGGGCCAGCCCGTAGCGGGTTGCGGCCGCGATGCCTGCGATGGCTGCAAACGAGGGCTCTCCTCGACCCGCCACGTCCCGAGCTGCACCCGCGCTGTCATAGTAGTCGTCCACGATCCAGCCGGGGTACCGCGCCAGGAAGCGGCGACACTGCGCCAACGCCACCGGGTGCGAGGCAACCTGCGTCAGGGTGTGCAGACTCGCCGTACTGAGCCCTATCAGGTGCAGCCGCACCGGAACCAGGCACTCCCCGTCGATCTCGACGGCCGTTCCGCTCGCCAGCGCAGCGAGGCTGTCGACCACGGGTCCTACCGTTCGGTTCTCAACCGGCAGCACGCCCGCATTGACCCGTCCGGCCTCGACCGCCTCGACCACGGCCCGGAACGACCGGGTCGGCACGACCTGACATCTCCCCCCGCTCAACGACTCGGCGGCAAGCTCAGAAAAGGCGCCGAGCTCGCCCTGAATGGCAATGCGCATCATGCGACCGCCTCGATCGGCAGCGGCGCGGCGGCCGCGGTGCGTCCGACCGCCGCCGCCACGCGTTCGACCTGCGCCATCAGCTCGGCAAATGCGGCAAACGTAAGGGCTTGCTCCGCATCGGACTGCGCCGAGGCGGGTTCGGGATGTACCTCGACGATCAACCCGTCCGCGCCCGCTGCGATCGCGGCGCGGGCCAGCGGGGCCACCAGCGAGGCCCGCCCGCCCGCGTGACTCGGATCGACGATGACCGGAAGATGGCTCTCGGCCTTGAGCACAGGGACCGCGGTGACGTCGAGGGTAAAGCGGGAGGTCGTTTCGAAGGTCCGAATGCCACGTTCGCAAAGCACGACCGCCTCATTGCCGGCCACTCGGATGTGTTCCGCAGCGAGCAGAAACTCCTTGAGGGTCGCCGCGAGGCCGCGTTTGAGCAGAACGGGCCGTCCGCTCCGACCGACCTCCGCCAACAGGGCGTAGTTCTGCATGTTGCGGGCGCCGACCTGCAGCATATCCGCCACCTGGGCAACCCGTTCGACGTGCCGTGGGTCGGTCACCTCCGTCACCACCGGAAGGCCCGCACGCACACCGGCCTGCGCCAGCAGGTCGAGAGCAGGATCGCCCAGCCCCTGGAAGGTGTGCGGCGAGGTGCGTGGCTTGAAGGCGCCGCCACGAAGCATCCGGGCACCCGATGCTGCCACTGCCAGGGCGGTATCGAGGACCATGGCGGCGCCCTCGACGGAGCAGGGACCGCCGACCACGACAAGATCGACGCCGCCAAAACAGCACCGATCCCCCACGAAGACGGGCGTGGTAGCTGGCTGGGCAGAAAAGGCGGTCATAGAATCCTCGGGTCTGGGGCAAACAAAAAGGCCCCCGCGATGTGCGGGGGCCGTGGCTCGCTTGCGTCGGGCGCTACTGTCAGCCTGATCTACGCATGCGAGCCACTCCCCCGCTGGCAAAATACGCCGCGTAGGTAAAGTAGGTCGCAAACGAATAGAATCGGGTCGAGCGCATGGATTGAATTTGGGAAGTCGTTAGGGTTTGCGCAAGCCCACCACGCCCCGAGAGGTAGCGTCCCGACACTACGCGCCCTGCCCAGGTCTCTAGGGCCGTGACGGCACGCCCTCGACAGCAGCCCGCGCTTCGGTACGAGCCCAGCCATCGGCAGTCCGAATGGCTGCCAGATCGTCCGCCGGCTCGGGACGATGAGCGGCCAGCACGCGCTCGACCACTTCGGCAATCCGACCGAACCCGATTTCTTCTGCCAGAAAAGCGGCCACCGCCACCTCATTGGCCGCGTTGAACACCGCGGGCGCCGTTCCCCCCGTTCGGCCGGCAGCAACACCGAGCGCGAACGCGCGGAAGACCTCATGGCGGACCGGCTCGAAGGTCAGCGGACCCGCGGTAACCGGATCGAAGCGGCGTATCCCCATATCGGGCAAACGCTCCGGATAGGTCAGCGCGTACAGGATGGGGAGTTCCATCGACGGGTAGCCCAGCTGGCTCAGCACACTGCCATCGACAAATTCGACGAACGCATGTACCACGCTCTGCGGGTGGACCACCACCTCGATCGCATCATAGGGCAGGCCGAAGAGCACGTGCGCTTCGATGACCTCGAGGGCCTTGTTGGCCAACGTGGCGCTGTCGACGGTGATCTTACTGCCCATCCGCCAGGTGGGATGCTGCAACGCCTCGGCAACCGTGGCTGCCGCCACCCGTTCAGCGGGCCAGTCACGGAACGGTCCGCCCGATGCCGTCAGGATGAGGCGACTCGGCCGCGGCCCGTCGGTGGTGATGCATTGGAGGACGGCACTGTGCTCCGAATCGACCGGGATGAGTTCCCCGCCCCCCCGACGACGGGCTCGATCGACCAGCGCCGCCGCCGCGACCAGCGACTCCTTGTTGGCCAGCGCGACCCGCTTGCCAGCCTCGAGCGCAGCGAGCGTAGCTTCGAGCCCGGCAAAACCGACCACCGCATTGACGACGATATCGACATCGGGATGCGTTGCCGCCTCTACCAGACAGGCCGTCCCGTTGGGCCGGTTGCCGCCCGCGGCGCCGTTGGCCAAGCCGGCAAACGCCGGCTGCCACTCCGCCACCTGCGCATCGAGCGCCGCGGCATTGGTGCCGGCGGCAAGCGCCACCAGGCGGAACCGGTCGCGGTGCCGACGCAGCACATCGAGCGTGGAACAACCGATCGACCCGGTCGATCCCAGGACGGCAACCCCACGCATGGCTGGTATCAGATCACGCCAAAGAAGCTGTAGAGCATCGCGGCAATCGGCACTACGAAGTAGAGCGCATCGAATCGATCGAGCACCCCGCCATGGCCGGGAATCAGGCCGCTGGAGTCCTTGACGCCGGCCTCGCGCTTGAAGAGCGACTCTGTCAAGTCGCCGATCTGCGCGGCGACCGACAGGATCACCCCGAACGCAACCGCTTCGAGGTCACTGATGGTGTAGCCCAACGGCGTCATCACCAGCCGGTTGAACAGCACGGCCGTGACCAGACCCGCGATCAGTCCGGCGACCGACCCCGCCCGGGTCTTGCCCGGACTGACCACCGGCGCGAGCTTGGCCCCGCCGATGGCCTTGCCCGCGTACATCGCGGCCGTGTCACAGATCCAGGTCACCGCCAGCGGGAAGAACACCGCCGCGGTGGCTTCCCAGCTCCGACCGAGGCCAGTGGCATAGCGGATCCCCAGCAGGAAACTCGGCAGCACGGCGCAGTACAGGGGCACCAGCAGCGTCACGCTCGCCACGCCGAGTGGACGCTCGTCCGGAGCGCGCCGGATCAGAGTCGCCGTCAGGATCCAGATGACCGTCCCGGCCAGGGTGAACCAAACGGACGGCATCAGCGAGCTTACCGCGAACCCGCCCCAGGCAATCGGCTGACCGCCATAGGTCAGCCAGACCCCGATCGGAATGGCAACCGAGAAGACCATGGCGTGCTTGTCGAGCGGCGCCAGGCCCTGATGCCGCGCCAGGGACACCATCTCCTTCGCACCAAGCGCTGCGATGACGGCCACGAGCACCGCGAGCGGCCAGCCGCCCCAGTAGACGACCCCGATGGCGATAGGAATGGCAACGACTGCAAAGAGAATGCGCTGCAGATTATTCGACATGGCCAACCGTCCTCAGGCTCCCACCCGCCCGAAACGCCGTTCGCGGCGCTGATAGTCCAACAACGCCTCGTAGAAATCGGACGGGGCGAAGTCGGGCCAGAGCACCGGGGTCACATACAACTCCGCGTAGGCAAGTTGCCAGAGCAGAAAATTCGAGATCCGGAACTCACCCGACGTTCGAATCAGCAGATCCGGGTCGCCCCACGGCGCGGTATAGAGGCGCTCCGCAATGTCGGCCTCGCCGATCGCATCCGGATCGAGCCGCCCCGCCACGGCGTCCTTCGCCAGTTGCTGAGCAACCGAGACAAGCTCCGCCCGCGCGCTGTATGAAATGCAGATATTGAGCGCCAGGACCGTCCCGGCTACCGTGGCCCCCTCCACGAAGTCGACCGCCCGACGCGCGGCCGGCGAGAGGCGGGTCAGATCGCCCAGCATCCGGACCCGGACGCCCTGAGCCGACAGTTCGGTCGACTGGGTCGCGACATACTCCTGCAGCAGCGCCATCAGCGCGTCGATCTCCTCAGGAGGACGCTGCCAGTTCTCCTGGCTGAAGGCAAAGACCGTCAGGGTGCGGACCCCGGCTGCGATGCTGGCTTCGACGATCCGTCGGACCGTGGCCATGCCCGCCTGATGGCCGGCGGTCCGCGGCAACTTGCGCTGCGCAGCCCACCGACCGTTCCCGTCCATGATGACCGCGACATGACCGGGCACCCGGCCATCGCGCTGCACGCGCGCCAGCACCTGCCCCGGATCGGAGGTCAAACCTCCATGATCTCCACTTCTTTGCCCTGCACCAGCTGATCGACCTGCTTGACATGCTCGTCGGTCAGCTTCTGGATTTCCTTCTCGGCGCGAGTCTTGTCGTCTTCGGAGACGTGCTCGACCTTCTTGACCTTCTGCAGCGCATCGGTTCTGGCATGGCGAATGGCAATCCGCCCTTCCTCGGCCAGCTTGTGGATCACCTTGATCAGATCCTTGCGCCGTTCCTGTGAGAGCGGCGGAATCGGAATCCGGATCAGGTTGCCCTGGGTCGAAGGATTGAGCCCCAGGTCGGACTCCCGAATGGCCTTCTCGATCGGGATGATCAGCGATTTGTCGAACGCCTGAACCGTCAGCAAACGCGGCTCGGGCGCCGACACCATCCCGACCTGATTGATCGGCACGTGACTGCCGTAGGCGTCGACTCGCAGCACGTCGAGCAGATGGGTGCTTGCCTTGCCCGTGCGAATCGAGCTGAACTCGCGCTTGGTATTCTCGACGGCTTTGTGCATGCCGTCCCGAGCGTGCTTCTGGATCTCCGGAATCTGGCTCATCGTACGATCGTCCCCACGCGTTCCCCGGACAGCACTCTGGCGATAGCCCCGGGTTTGTTCATGTTGAACACCACGATCGGCAATTTATTGTCCTTACAGAGCGCAAACGCATTGGCATCCATCACGGCATACCCTTTCACGATCGCCTCCTGGTAGGATAACTCCGGAATGAAGGTCGCGTTGGGATCCTTCTTGGGGTCGCCAGTGTAGATCCCATCGACGCTGGTGGCCTTGAGGATAACCTCGGCACCGATTTCCAGGGCGCGCAGCACCGCGGCCGTATCGGTGGAAAAGAAGGGATTCCCGGTCCCGCCGGCAAAGATGACCATCCGCCCCTTCTCGAGGTGGCGAACCGCCCGACGACGAATATACGGCTCCGCCAGCGACTCCATCCGAATCGCCGTCATGACCCGGGTCTGCACTTCCATCTTTTCGAGGATGTCCTGCAGAGCCAGGGCATTGATGACCGTGGCCAGCATGCCCATGTAATCGGCATTGACGCGGTCGAGCCCTTCTTTACTGGCGTGGGTGCCTCGCACAATGTTGCCGCCCCCGACCACCAGGCCGAGGTGGATTCCCTGGGCGTGAACACCCTTGAGCTGCCCGGCGAGTCCCTCGACGATACCATAGTCGAGACCGGACCGCTCTCCGGCGAGGGCTTCGCCGGAGAGCTTGAGCAGGGCTCGGCGATACGCCAAGCCCATCAGGCCTCACCCACCTTGAAGCGGGCAAAGCGACGCACCGTCACGGGCGCTCCGGCAGCCTTGGACGCCGCAGCGATCAGATCGCCGACGGTCTGAGTCTCGTCCTTGACGAAGGGCTGGCCCACCAGGGTTCGCTCGGCCACGAACTTGCGCACCTTGCCATCGACGATCTTGGCTCGGATGTTTTCCGGCTTGCCCTCGGCCGCGACCTGCTCCTCGGCAATCCGGCGCTCCCGGTCGACCAGGTCGGCAGGGATGTCCGCTTCCGTCACGCCGATCGGATCGGCCGACGCAATGTGGAGCGCCACATCCTTTGCCAGGGTCAGCAGGGCCTCACCCGCCGGACCCACGACGTCCACCAGGACGCCCACCTGCCCGTTGTGATGGAGATACGCAGCCACCACACCGTCGGGCTGCACGAACCGGGCGTAGCGATTGAGGGTCATGGCCTCACCCGTCTTGCCTGACACTTCCTTGATGGCCTCGCCCAGCGCCTTGCCGCGGAACTGCTGTTCGTCGATCGCGCCGGCCTTGATGCCCTCGGGCGCGTTGGCCGCGACGTGCACAGCAAGGTCGTTTGCCAGCGACTGGAAGTCATCGGTCTTGGCCACGAAGTCCGTTTCGCAGTTGAGCTCGATGATTCCCCCCGACCGACCATCCTCAGCCAGGCGAATCACCACCAGGCCCTGGCCGGCACTGCGTCCAGCCCGTTTCTCGGCCTTGGCAACGCCCCGCTTGCGGAGCGACTCGGCCGCCTTCTCCATGTCGCCGCCGGTCTCTTCGAGCGCCGCCTTGCAGTCGCCGATACCGGCGCCGGTTCGGGCTCTGAGCTCGCTGATTTCTTTCGGTGTTGGCTTGTAACTCATGTCTATCAACCAGGTTTACGTAGAAAAGAATGACTCACGCTTGAAAATGGCGCACCTGACGCGGTCCGATACGACGCCGCCGCGAACGACCCTCGGGGGCCATTGCGCGGCGGCAAACGGATCAGAGGCGCTTGGTCGGCGAGCCGGTCAGGCCTCTCCCGCCGGTGCATCGCCTTCGGTCTTGAGCCGCGCCGCAATGGCCTCGGGCTTCGGCCGCCGCTTGCGGGCGCCGCCGCCACCACCGCCACCGGCCGGAGCGCCCGCCCGACGCCGACGACGATCGCCGTCGCCTTCGCCCTCGCTGCCGGCATCGGTGCTGTAGGTCTCGGCTTCGCCGCCTTCAGACGCATCACGGGTCGGGGCCGCCATCCGGCCTTCTTTGACCGTCTCGGCCAGCGCCCGCGTGATCAGCGACACCGACCGAATCGCATCGTCGTTGCCCGGAATCGGAACCGTGACCACGTCGGGATCGGCGTTGGTGTCGACAATCGCCACCACCGGGATACCCAGCTTGTTGGCTTCCTGAATCGCGATCCGCTCCTTCTTCGCGTCGACCACGAAGATCGCGCCCGGGAGCCGGCTCATCTGCTTCACGCCTTCGAGGTACCGGGACAGTTTGACCCGTTCCCGCTCGAACAGCAGCTTTTCCTTCTTGGTGTAATTATCGAAATCGCCGTCCGTGGCTCCCTGCTCCAGCTCGCGCAGACGCCGAATCTGACGTTTGATCGTCTGGAAGTTGGTCAGCGTGCCGCCGAGCCACCGCTCGGTCACCCAGAGGGCGCTGCACTCGGCCGCATCGGCCTGAACCAGCCCTTTGAGCTGTTTCTTGGTGCAGACGAAAAGCACGTTGTCGCCCCGTGTGACGACCGACTTGACCAGCTCCTGGGCTTTGGCAATCTGGGAACGGGTCTTCTGGAGGTCGATCAGGTAGATCCCGGAGCGCTCGGCGAAGATGAATCGCCGCATCTTCGGGTTCCACCGGCGGGTCTGGTGACCAAAATGAACACCGGCGTCGAGCAGTTCCTGCAATTCGGGCAGCGCCATTCGAAAGACAAATCCTTCCAAGTATTCGGGTTTGATCCGCCACCGCCATCATCTCAGCCACGAACCCCTGAGGGCACCCCGCGACCGATCCGGCGATGTGTGTCGTTCGGATCAGCGGCGGCCGAGATGGTATCCCAGAGCCGGCCGCTGATCCGATGTGATTACCGCTTGCTGAACTGGAACCGCTTCCGGGCGCCAGGACGACCCGGCTTCTTCCGCTCGACCGCACGCGGATCGCGTGTCAGCAGTCCGCCGGCCCGCAGCTTGGTCCGATGCAAGCCGTCCACCTCGAGCAATGCCCGGGCAATGCCCAGTCGGAGCGCGCCGGCCTGGCCGGTGACCCCGCCGCCGTCGCAATGGGCTCGCACGTCGAACGCGCCCAGCGTGTCCGTTGCGGAAAAGGGCTGCTGGATGTGCTGAACCAGCGAGGGCCGCGGGAAGTAATCACCCAGCGTCCGGCCGTTGATTTCCCACTTCCCGGTGCCGGGGGTGAGGTAGACGCGGGCAACGCTGGTCTTGCGGCGGCCAACACCATGCCAACGCAGCAATTCGGGAGTCGCGGTCATGCGGACACCTTGATCGGATAAGCTTTCGGACTCTGCGCAGCATGCGGATGGCTCTCGCCGGCGTACACCTTGAGCTTGCCGCGCAAGCGCTGCTTCGAGAGCGCATTCTTCGGCAGCATTCCGAAGACCGCCTTCTGAATCACCCGATCCGGGTGCTTGGCCAGAAGGTCCTTGACCGGCGTGAATCGCTCGTGGCCCATGTAGCCGGTGTGCCGGAACGCGCGCTTGTTCTCGAGCTTGTTACCGGTCAGCTTGACCTTGTCCGCGTTGACGACAATGACGAAATCGCCACCGTCGACGTGCGGCGTAAAGGTCGGCTTATGCTTACCCCGAATGAGCTGCGCAACGGCGCTGGCGAGGCGCCCGAGCGGGACCCCGTTGGCATCAACCACATGCCAGCCGTGCTGAACGTCTTGCGTTCGCTCCGAAAAAGTCTTCATGACCGTGCGTGCATCCTCTGTGTTCGACGCTCGTCGCGATTATCGCGGAGCCATGAATAATACTGTGGGGCCTTGACTTAGGTCAAGTTGAGCCGCGACCCCGCCTGGGGCGACCCGGGTCGGGATCTGGGGGGTCCGGCTCGGCTCAGTTGGAAGGTTGCGGCGCGGCAAAGGTGATGAGCTGGGCCCCTTTTTCGACCGCCTGCCCGGGTTTGGCCAAAATCTGGTCCACGGTCGCGGGTCCGGCCGCCTTGAGTTCGTTCTCCATCTTCATGGCCTCGAGGACGACCAGACCCTGGCCGGCCACGACCGCCTGGCCCGGCTCGACCAGGACCCGGACGACCAGCCCCGGCATCGGGGCCTTGAGCACGGCCGGACCGCCCTGAGCCTTGCCTTCGCCGACCAGGCTTCGGATATGCCGGGTCCGCTCATCGACGACTTCGACCTCGAATCGCTCACCCCGCCGCTGCAGCGCCCATTCCCCCGGCTTGCCCGGCGACAGTGACACGATCCAGGACGAATCGTCCAGCAGGAGGTTTGCCAGCGGCGTTCCCGACACCCGCCGGAGCTCGGCGCGGCGGACCGTTCCGCCGACCCGGACCCCTTCGGGAACGATCTCGACCTCGACCTGCTGCCCCGCAATCGTCACCACGTATTTCATGCCCGCTCCATCACGGCCACGGTTTCCACGTGCGCCGTCTGAGGAAAGAGATCGAAGGCTTCCAGACTGACGAGCCGGTAGGCCGGCGGCCCCCTCCCGACCAGACGGGCCAGATCACGGCCCAGCGTTGCCGGGTCGCAGGAGACATAGACGATCCGGTCCGGTCCGCGCTCCCGCAGCCCGTCGACCACCTCGGTCGCCATCCCGGTTCGCGGCGGATTCACCACCACCCGATCTGGACGGCCGAGCGACCCGATGACCCGTTCGACGGCCCCGGCAATCCGCTCGATCTGCCGTCCATACCTGGCCTGACGCCGGGCGGCTTCCGCGACCGCGCTCCGGTCCCACTCGACGCTCACGACGTCGGCGCCCCGCTCGGCGAGGAGGCTGCTCGTCTCTCCGATCCCGGCGTAGAGATCCCAGACCGAGCGACCCCCGACGGCGCCCAAGCGCTCGATCGCGGCGGCGCGGACCCGGTCACCCATGACGGGATTGACCTGTTCGAAGGCGGTCGGGGGATAGGCACTGTCGCTTCCCGCCACGGCTCGCGGCGCCTCGCCTGCCTGGCGCCACCAGATCGTGAGCGGCGCCTCGGCCTTGACGGCGGCGTGCAGCGCGCGCCCGCCCTGCCAGACCGGCCCTTCGCCGGTTTCGACGACGACGTGCTCGGCGCCCGAGCGATCGAGCCGGAGCACCAGCCTGGACAGATGGCGCGGCAGCTCCGGTCGGCTCTGGCGTAACCGGGCCAGCAGGCGGTTGACTCCGGGCGCCGCGATGGGGCACTCTCGAACCGGAAAGACCTCGCCAGGTCGATCATACCGGTGATAGCCCACCGCCCCGTCAGGCCGTCGCGTCAGCGAGATCTTGGCCCGGTAGCCCCATTCCGAGGCTGCCGGCACCAGCGGCGGATCATCGGCCGACAACTTGCCGATCCGCCGGATCGCGTCGCCCACGATGGCACGGCGGGCCGTGCGCTGGGCCTCGGTCGGCAGGTGCTGCAACTGACAACCGCCACACTCGTCGGCCACGTAGTGGGCGCAACCGGGCTCGGTCCGATCGGGGCCGGGCTCGACAATCCGCACCAGGCGGCCGCGCACGAACCGTGGCGCCACCTGCATGACTCGCATTTCGACCCGGTCGCCGGGCGCGGTACGGGGCACGAACGCCACCCGGCCGTCCGACAGCCGGCCGACGCCGACCCCGCCCGCCGCAATCCGATCGATCGCCAGGATGTCCGTCGTCACCGCCTACCGGAGCCCCTCCTGGCGGGCTCGGGTCAACCAGGCACTCGCTCGACCATCCTCGACGGCCACGGCCGGCTTGTGCGCCAGCCTTCGCTCGTGCTCAGCGAGTGCAGCTGCAATCGCCAGCCGCTCGACGAGATCCGGGCCCGGCGGTCCGGTCACCAGATCGGGGCGCTGTTCCAGGAACTGGATGTGGATGTTGCCGGCCCGGAAGTCCGGATCGGCCAGCAGCCGAAGATGGAACGACTGGTTGGTCGCCACGCCGACGACGACCAGCTCCCAGAGGGCGCGTTCCATTCGAGCAATCGCGTCCGCGCGAGACCGACCATGGACAATCAGCTTGGCCAGCATCGAGTCGTAGAAGAGGCCCACGTCGTCGCCGGTTTCGACCCCGCTGTCCCAGCGCACCCCGGGCCCGGCGGGGCTGCGCAGGTACTCGATCCGGCCCGTCGACGGCAGAAACGCATTGGCCGGATCCTCACTGGTAATCCGGCACTCGATCGCCCAGCCGCGCGGCGACAACGGCAGCGCGGGCACGCTCATCGGGAGGCCGCGCATGATGCGCAGCTGCTCCCGCACCAGGTCGACCCCATAGACCAGCTCGGTCACCGGATGCTCGACCTGGATCCGGGTATTCATTTCCAGGAAGTAGAACGAACCGTCGCGGGCCAGCAGAAACTCGCAGGTTCCCGCACTCCGGTACCCGACGGCCTGCGCGGCGGCCACGGCGGCGGCGCCCATCCGCTCGCGGAGCGCTTCGTCGACCGCGACGCTGGGCGCCTCCTCCAGCAGCTTCTGATGGCGGCGCTGCACCGAGCACTCGCGCTCACCGAGGTGGATGGTCCGTTCGTGGTCGGCGAGGATCTGGATCTCGACGTGCCGAGGCTCCTCGATGTACTTCTCGAGATAGACCGACGCGTCGCCGAAGGACTTGAGCGCCTCCGACGCCGCCGACTCCAGCGCCCCGGCAAGCTCGGCAGACTCGCGCACCACCCGCATGCCCTTCCCGCCGCCGCCAGCAGCCGCCTTGACCAGCACCGGATACCCCAGCGACCCGGCGAGCACGGCCGCCTCGGCCGGATCAGTCAGAGCCGCCATGGCGCCGGGCACCACCGGGACCCCGGCAGCTTCCATCCGTCGCCGAGCTTCGGTCTTGTCGCCCATGGCGTCGATGGCGGACGCGGGCGGACCAATGAAGACGAGTCCAGCCTCCTCCACGGCCCGGGCAAACGGGGCCCGCTCCGACAGGAATCCGAACCCGGGATGGATCGCCTGCGCACCAGAGGCGCGCGCCGCCTCGAGGATGCGGTCGATCAGGAGATAGCTCTGCGCGGCTGGCGCGGGTCCGATATGGACCGCAGCGTCGGCCGCACGCACATAGGGCGAAGCCCGATCGGCGTCGGAATAGACCGCGACCGCCTCCAACCCCTCTTCGTGGCACGCCCGGATGATCCGGAGGGCGATCTCACCCCGGTTGGCAACCAGGACACGTCGAATCGTCATGAAAGAGTCACCGTCACAGGGGCATGGTGCCGTGCTTCTTCGGCGGGTTCCGGTCGCGTTTGTTCCGCAGCGAGCGAAGCGCATCGATCAGCCGAGGGCGGGTATCGCGCGGATCGATCACGTCATCGATGAAGCCGCGAGCCGCCGCCTTGTACGGATTGGCAAAGGTCCGGGTGTACTCGTCGATCTTGCGATCCGTTTCCGCCGCCGGATCGGCCGCGGCGGCAATTTCCTCCTTGAAGAGAATCTCGACAGCGCCCTTGGGACCCATCACCGCGATCTCCGCCGTAGGCCAGGCCAGGTTCAGGTCGGCCCGGATATGCTTCGAGTTCATCACATCGTAGGCGCCACCGTAGGCCTTGCGGGTAATCACCGTCAGCTTCGGCACGGTCGCTTCGCAGTAGGCGTAGAGCAACTTGGCTCCATGCCGGATGATGCCTCCGTGCTCCTGTGCCACGCCGGGCAGGAAGCCGGGTACGTCGACGAAGGTGACGAGGGGAATATTGAAGGCATCGCAGAAGCGAACGAACCGAGCCGCCTTGACCGAACTCGCGATATCGAGCACGCCGGCCAGTACGGCAGGCTGGTTGGCCACGATCCCGACCGACTGGCCGCCCAGCCGGGCAAAGCCGACCAGGATATTGCCCGCATGCCCCTCGGCGATCTCGTAGAAATGGCCCTGATCGGTCACCGCGCGAATGATGTCCCGCATGTCGTAGGGGCTCGACGACGAGGGCGGGATGATGTCGAGCAGCGACTCTTCCCGGCGGTCATCCGGGTCACTGCTCCGGTCGGCGGGAGGGTCATCAAGATTGTTCGACGGCAGGTAGCGGACCAGCTCCCGGATCGAGGCGAGGCACTCCGGTTCGGACGAGGCCACGCGATGGGCAATGCCGGAGGTCTCGCCGTGCACGTCGGCGCCGCCCAGCTCCTCGAAGCTGACATTCTCGTGGGTGACCGTCTTCACGACGTTCGGGCCAGTCACGAACATGTAGCTGACGCCCCGGACCATGAAGATGAAGTCGGTAATGGCCGGACTGTAAACGGCGCCACCTGCGCAGGGGCCGAGAATGGCGGAGATCTGGGGCACCACGCCGGAGGCAAGGGTGTTGCGCAGAAAGATGTCGGCGTACCCGCCAAGCGAGGCAACTCCCTCTTGGATCCGCGCACCGCCCGAGTCGTTGAGTCCGATGATCGGCGCACCATTCCTGACCGCGAGGTCCATGACCTTGCAGATCTTCTCGGCGTGGGTTTCCGAGAGTGAGCCGCCCAGCACGGTGAAGTCCTGCGAAAAGACGTAGACCAGGCGGCCCTCGATTCGGCCGCTTCCGGTCACGACACCGTCGCCTGGAATGCGTTGCTTATCGAGTCCGAAGTCGGTGGCACGGTGGGTGACGAATCGATCGATTTCGACGAAACTGCCCGGATCCAGCAGCAGGTCGAGTCGTTCGCGGGCGGTGAGCTTGCCCTTCTTGTGCTGTTGAGCGATGCGAGCCGGACCGCCACCCTGCTCCGCCTGGGTGCGGCGGGCCATCAGATCATCGAGGAGTTGTCGGGGATTGGGCATGGCGACAATCTAAACCGGGCAGCAATCGACCCGCGACGGCAGTGACCTCCGGCCAGCAGGGCGGGATGAGCGCTTCAAATGTCGCCGCGCCGGTGGGCCTCGACGGTCCAGAGGACGGCGATGGTCAGCGGGAGGACGATGACCCCGACCTGGCCTGCCCCGAGCAGGAAACGACCAAGCGCGGGGTCGTCGACGAGAAAGCCTGCGGCCCCCACCGCAGTTGCCGCCGCCTGCGCCCCGAAACACCAGGCAATCACGTTGCGGATGGTCCGTCGCCAGACCCGGTGCGCTGCCTCGGAGCGTTCAGCGGACCGAACCTCGCGAGCAACCTGCTGCTCCGACACTCGAAACCGGACCATGGTTTGCTCCTCGTCTACGCGACCTCTGGAAGGTTCGCTCCGACGACGGGCCGAGGCAAGGACTGGTACCCCGAAACGGACAACGTGGCGGGCCCCAGGGGAGCCCACCACGTTGTCACCTTGCCTGCCCGGCGCTTACTCCATCGTGTCCGTAATCGGTGGCAACGGCTCCTGCTTCGGCGGCGCGCCGGTCTCGTCCTCCGGATACGTCTTGACCACCACCACGATCCGGTGATGAATCGGGTCGACTTCGATCACTTCGACATCGGCGACCTGACCCTCGGTGACGACATCGGCGGGGTTCTGGACGTTCTCGAAGCCGAGCTGCGACATCGGGGCAAAACCCTCGAGGTCGTTGCCCAGGTCGACGACAACACCCTTGTCCATCATCCGCACGATCCGGCCGCGGATTTCCGAGCCGACCGGCAGGCTCTCACCGATCTTGAGCCAGGGATCTTCTTCCGCCTGCTTGAGGCCGAGCGAAATCCGCTTGTTCTCTGCATCGATGTTGAGCACCACCACGTCGACGCCGTCGCCTTTCTTGACGACCTCCGAGGGATGCTGCACCCGCTTGGTCCACGACATGTCGGAGATGTGGATCAGGCCATCGATGCCGGGCTCGATCTCGACGAAGGCGCCAAAGCTGGTCAGGTTGCGCACCTTGCCCTGGATCCGAGTGCCCACCGGGTACCGCTGCGGCAGGATCATCCACGGGTCCTGCTCGGTCTGCTTCATACCGAGCGAGATCTTCTCTTCGGTCTCGTCGACCTTGAGCACCACCGCCTCGATGGTCTCACCGATGGAGACGATCTTCGACGGATGCCGGACGTTGCGGGTCCAGCTCATCTCGGAGATGTGGACCAGACCTTCGATGCCCGCCTCGAGCTCGACGAAGGCGCCGTAATTGGTGATCGAGACCACCTTGCCCTGCACCCGGGTGCCGACCGGATACTTCTCGGCGATGTCCTTCCACGGGTACGGCTGGAGCTGCTTCATGCCGAGCGAAATCCGCTCACGCTGCCAGTCGATGTCGAGGATCTTGACCTCGACCTCGGAACCGATCTGGACCAGCTCGGTCGGATGCGAGACCCGGCCATACGACATGTCGGTGATGTGCAGCAAGCCGTCGACGCCACCGAGATCGATGAAGGCACCAAAGTCCGTGATGTTCTTGACGACGCCTTTGCGCACCTGCTGCGGCTGGAGCTCCTTCATCAGGTGCTCGCGCTTGCTGGCCCGCTCGTTCTCGAGGATGACGCGGCGTGACACCACGATGTTGCGGCGACGCTTGTTGAGCTTGATGATCTTGAACTCGAAGGTCTGCCCCAGCAGCTCGTCGATGTTCGGGACCCGGCGGAGCGCGATCTGCGACCCCGGGAGGAAGGCGTCGACGCCCATCACGTTGACGACCACGCCGCCCTTGATCTTCTTCATCAGGGCGCCCTGCACCGGCTCGTCGCTCTCGTGGGCTACACGGATCTTTTCCCAGACCCGCATGAAGTCGGCCTTCTTCTTGGAGAGCACCACCGCGCCCTCCTGGTCTTCCAGGTGCTCCAGGAAGACTTCGACCTCCTCACCCTCTTGCGGACGCTCTTTGAACTCATCGAGCGGCACGGAGCCTTCGGACTTGAACCCGACATCGAGAATGACCGCGTTGTCGGTGATCCGGAGGACCTTCGACTTGACGATCTCGCCCTCGACGATCTGGGCCATGGTGCCCTCGTACATCGAGAGCATGCTTTCGTAATCGGCATCCGAATAGTTCTCGTCGTACAAATCCGTGCGGACGCGAAGGCCCGTCGCGGTCGAGAACTGCGCAGCCCCTGATTTGCGGGGTTTGGACATAGGAGATCCCCTCGTGGAACACCCAGGCTCTGGATACCCGGGGTTGAAGTGAAAGACGCCAGGATCGACCGATCCGGGCAAGCATGGAAAGATATGGTATCTGAGGCCGTGAAACAAGCTTAGGGACTCGGCTGCCCTGTGTCGCTCAGGCCTTGCCTGGCGCCGAACTAATCGGCCTGGATTGCGGTGAGAGGATCGATCCGGGTGGCCCGTCGGGCCGGCAGCCAAGCGGCCAGAAACCCGGCGAAGGTGAGAACGACGAGCACGACCCCGACCGTAACGAGGTCGAACGGCCCGACGCCGAACAGCATGGACCGGATGGCTCGGCTGGCCAGGAAGGCACCCGCGGCGCCACCGATGGCCCCGACGACGACGAGCCGCGCCCCTTGGCCGAGAATCATCCGACGGATGGCGTGCGGGGTGGCGCCGAGGGCGATCCGAACGCCGATTTCCCGATGGCGCTGGGCGACCGAAAACGCCATCACGCCGTAGATCCCGAGCGCGGCCAACGCGAGGGCCGCCGCGGCGAAGATACCGACGAGCACCGCATAGGTCCTGGGTAGTGCTACCGCCCCGGCAGCCGCCTGCTCCAGCGTCCCCGGCTGGAAAATCGGCACCAGCGGGTCCACCTCGGCGAGCGAGGCACGGAGCGCGGCGAGGGCCGCCGCGCCGGTCGAGACAGGCTGGATGATGACCGTAAATGTCCGCGCCGGGTACTGTCCGATCGGGATATAGAGCTCCGGCTTGATCGGTGCCCGCGGCCCGTCGGAGGAGACATCGGCGACCACACCGATGACGGTGAGCTGCTCCGCATCGGGCCTCCCGCTGGTCGCCAGCGTCCGGCCGACCGGGTCCTTACCGCGCCAGAATCGGCGGGCGGCCTCCTCGTTCACGATGACCACCGGCCTGCTGCCCGCTCGGTCACCCGGCTCGAACCCTCGGCCCGACACCATCCGCATGCCCAAGGTGGGCATCAGCCCGGGAGACACGATCCGAACCCAGAGACTGTTGTTTCCCTCGGGCGGAGGCTCGCCGACTGGAAACGCGGACACATCCTGATCGCCGGCCACGAACGGAGCCCGATCGATGACTTCGACCGCCCGCACAGCCTGGTTGCTCCGCAACCTGCCGAGCAGATCCTCGACCGCAACGACCGCGTGCGCCGGATCGAGGTACCGCGCTCGCGGGAAGCTGACCCGAGCGGTTACCACGCCGTCGGTCCGGATGCCCAGGTCGTGGCGCTGCATTGCCACGAAGCTGCGCATCAGGAGTCCGGCACCGACCAGGAGGATGACCGAGAGCGCCAGCTGCACGACGACCAACCCGCTCCGCAAGCGGGCATCGTCCCGGCCAGCATCCCGCCCGGATCGGAGTGTCCTCATCAAGGAACCGCCCGCGGTTCGGAGCGCCGGGACCAGGCCGAAGAGCAGTCCTGCGAGGATCGCGACGCCCGCCGTGAAACCGACCACGGTATAATCCATTCGCAACGGTCGCACCTGGCGGAGCGAGGCGGGAATGATGGAGGTCAGGCCGCCCTGGAGCGCAAAGGCGAGCGCGAGCCCGAGCCCGCCGCCCAGGACCGCGAGCAGAACATTCTCGGTCAGGAGCTGGCGCAGCAAGCGGCTGCGCCCGGCACCCAGCGCGGCCCGAATGGCGAGCTCACGGGCCCGACCGGCTCCGCGCACCAGCAGCAGGTTGGCCAGGTTGACACAGGCAATGAGCAACACCATGCCCACGGCGCCGGCCAGCGCCCAGAGGGCCAGACGGGAGGCGCCCGTGAGCTGGTCCCGCAAGGGTATCAGCCAGACGCCCCGGTCCCGGTTCGTATCCGGGTAGGTGCGCTCGAGCTCCCCGGCAATCCCGGCAAGATCGTGATGCGCCTGTTCCAGGGTGACACCGGGACGGAGCCGCCCGACGGCGCGCAAGACGATGCAGTCGCGCCCGCAGCCGCTCGTGGCCAGGCGTCGGAGCGGCCGCCAGACGTCGGGCATTGCCGGCAATGGCGCCCGGAAGTCCGGACCAAGCACACCCACCACCGTCCAGGGCTCGCCGTTCAGGGTCAGGGCCTGCCCGATGATACCCGGATCCGCCCCGAAGCGATTCCGCCAGACCCGATCGCTGAGCATGATGACGGCTTCGGCGCCTGCGTCGTCGTCTTCCACCCGGAAATCACGACCGAGGGCCGGCCGAACTCCGAGCGTGGCAAAGTAGTTCCAGGAAACCTGAGCCCCACCGAGCGCTTCCGGATCGCCGGTGCCGGTCAGGTCGGGAGACCAGTCGATGTAGGCCGCCATCGACGCGAAGGTCCGGTTCTGATCCCGCCAATCCAGGAAATCGGGAGGCGTGAGCCATTCGGGCGCCAGCCGGCCGCGAGCCCGCTCATCGGTCCACAGCTGCACCAGCCGATCGGCCTCCGGATAGGGCAGCGGAGCAAGCAGCACCGAACGGACCACCGCGAAGATGGCTGCGTTGGCGCCGATACCCAGCGCCAGGGTCAGGATGGCGACCAGGGTAAAGCCCGGCGCCCGACGCAAGCCACGCACGGCGACCCGAAGATCCTGACGGAGATCGCCGAAGAACTCCCGCCGCCGACGCCACCGGATGAGATCACTCCGCACCTCGCGGCACTCGGCTGCAACCGCGCCCGGATCGCCGAACGAGGCCCGCGCGGCGCGACGCGCTTCTTCCGTTTCCAGCCCGGCCGCCTCCAGTTCTTTCGCCTTGAGCTCCAGGTGGAGGTCGATCTCCTTCTGGACGTCCCCGCCCGCTCGCCGCGGATCGTCGGGCAATCGGAAGATCGGCACGAGCGCCTCCGTCAGCTCCGCGCGGCGTCGAGCGCCAATCGCATCACGCGCGAAAACCGGTTCCAGCGGGCCATTTCGTCTTTGAGATGGGTCCTTCCGGCGGGGCTCAACCGGTAGAACTTCGCCTCCCGGTTGGTATCGGTGATACCCCACTCCTCCTCCACCAGCCCGCGCCGTTCGAGACGGTGGAGGGCCGGATAAAGGGCGCCTTCCTGAATCAGGATTTCCTGCTCGGTTTGATCCCGGATCCATCGCCCGATGGCATATCCGTGCCGGGGGCCGAAGCTGACGGCCTTGAGGATGAGGAGGTCGAGTGAGCCCGTGAAGAGATCGGAACCGGCCATAGGCCCAAGCTAGGCCATGACACCTAGCTGCACAAGGGGTATCAGAACTAGGCTTAGGTCAGGTGCAGGAGGCACCCAGTGCGGCCCGAGCCGCCGCGACGATCCGGGCGACCTGGTCCTCGAAGGCGAGACTGGTCGTATCGAGCAGCATGGCGTCCGCCGCCTGCCGGAGGGGCGCGACGGCTCGTCCCGCATCGAGCGCATCCCGAGCCGCGAGTGCATCCGCTTCCTGGCGGATCGTCTGCGCGTCGGGATCGGCGCCCCGCTGCCGAAGGCGCCGATCGGCTCGGGCCTCGGGTGTGGCGGTGAGATAGATTTTGAGCGGCGCCTCGGGAAACACGGCGGTGCCGATATCGCGGCCGTCGAGCACCAGCAGGTGCCCGTCGGCGGCCACGGCGCGAAGCCGGCGATTGACCCAGTCGCGGAGCGGCTCCAGCGCAGCAATCGCGGAGACATGGGCCGTCACCGCATCGGATCGGATCAGCGGTTCGGCCGGTCGGCCATCGAGTACGGGCACGATCTCGATCCCGTCCCGGACCAGCCCCAGGCCACGCCGGTCGGCGGCGGCAACGATCCGGGTCGGGTCATCGGTTCGGGCGTCGAGCGCCACCGCCGTGAGTCCCCGATACAGCGCCCCGGAATCCAGATGATGCGCCCCGATGACGCGGGCCACGGCCGATGCGGTCGACGACTTGCCTGACGCAGCGGGGCCGTCGATGGCAATGACGCGGACCGTCATCAGCGGCTCCGCACCTGCGCAAGCGCGGCGCTGAACCCGGGAAAGCTGACCGCTGCGCAGTCGGGGTCATCGACGACGACGCGCGCCCCCGGTACGGTGCCCAGCACGGCAAACGCCATGGCAATGCGATGATCGCCGTCAGTGCGCACCCGGCCGTGCGGCGGGTGGTCGCTGCCCTCGACGATCAGGGTATTCGCCTCGCCCGTTGCCCGGTAGCCCAGCCGGACCAGATTCTCCGCCATGAGGGCCAGTCGATCGCTCTCCTTGACTCGGAGCTCGCCCACTTCTTCGAACCGGGTGGTCCCCTCCGCCCGGGCGGCCATCACCGCGAGCAGGGGGACTTCATCGATCAAAGCCGGGATTTCGGTCGCCGGAACCACGGTGGCAGTGAGCGTCCCAGGCCCGACCTCGATGGTTCCGACCGGTTCGCCCAACTCGGTCCCGGACACCTCTGCGGACACGGCGCCGCCCATTCGGGTCAGCACGTCGAGAAAGGCCGTCCGGGTCGGGTTGAGCCCGACCGGGCCGATCCGCAACTGACGCCTGCCCAGGAGCCCGGCGCCGACCAGAAAAGCCGCCGAACTCGGGTCGCCGGGCACCGCAATCTCGAACGGCTCGATCGGCCCCCCGCCCTCGACGCTGACCCAGCCGCCGCGTTCCCGGACCGTGAAGCCCAGGCCGCGAAGCATTCGCTCGGTGTGATCGCGCGATTTGCCATGCGGTTCCCGGACCGACACAGGCAGGTTGCCGACGATACCGGCCAGGAGCAAGGCACTCTTGAGCTGCGCACTCGAGACCGGCAGCTCCCAGCGAATGCCCTCGAGCTTCCCGCCCCGAACCACCAGCGGCAGCCGATCGGCTAGCGCGGGCTCGAAGTGCGCACCCATTGCGCCCAGCGGTTCGGTCAGCCGTCGCATCGGACGGCGGCGCAAGCTCGCGTCGCCGGTCAACCGACTGGCAAAGGGGTGCGGCGCCAACAGGCCGAGCATCAGCCGGGCCGTGGTGCCGGAGTTGCCGCAATGGAGGGTTGACGCCGGCTCACGAAAGCGGCCCTTGCCGGCAACCAGCACGGTTCCCCCGCTCCGCAGCGGCCCGATCTGGGCGCCGAGTTGGCGGAGCACCCGGGCCGTCGACCGGGCGTCGAGGGAGGTCAATGGGCGGGAAATCCGGCTGGCCCCCCGGGCCAGGGCAGCCAGCATCAGGGCTCGGTGGGTAATGCTCTTGTCGCCTGGAACGGCGATCAGGTCCAAGGATGGCATGAAACTCGATATATAAGCCGGCAAGCCGCTCTGACGGGCCCCGGTCGGGCACCCTGCCTCGTCGTCTTGCATGGTGTCTAGAACGTTGCCACGTCGAAGCTTAGTATACCAGCAGGTGACCGGCTTTCGAAACGGCCGCGGGCGCGATGTCGCAGCTGGTCCGGCCGCAACGGCGTCCGGAAGACGGGGCAATCTGATTACCTTGGAGGATTGGATCCTCCGGAAAGCACTGACCGCATGGACCCTTCCCGCCCCCGGGGCACCCCGAAGCTGACCAGCAGCAAGAGCGCCCTGTACGAGGCCGCCAGCGCTGCCGTGGCCGACCAGCGGAACCGAGCTGCCGATGGTGCGGGCCGAGGTCCGCGGCGGGGGCGGACGGCGTTGCGGACGGCGCTGGTCGTGCTGCTGATCGCGGCAGGTACGGTGCTGGCGCTGCAACCGGTCTGGCTGGTGGGTCCCGGGCTGCCCGAGGAAACGCCCGCGATCCGCACCGCGTCGGCCGAGCTGGCGCTGGTCGATGCGGTGGCTCGGGTCCGCAGCTACACCGCGCAGCACGGCCGGCTCCCGGCAACGCTCGACGCTGCGGGCGTCACCAACCAGGCCATCCGCTTCACATCGCTCGGTTCGCAGGACTTCGAGGTCAGCCTCCCGAGCGGCGACTCGCTGATCCGCCTCCGACCGTCGAGTCCGATCGAATCGATTGCGGCGGGCGCCATTCGCGCCCTGCAAAGCAGGCAGTGATGCGGAAGGACCGAGGCGGCTTTACCCTGGTGGAGATGCTGATGGTCACCCTGATCATCGGCATGCTTGCCTCGCTCGGCATGCTCAAGTACATCGACCTTCGGTCGACGGCACGCGTGGCGTCACTCACCGCTGATTTCCGCTCGGTTACCGTTGCGGCGCTCAACTACTACGCCGACCACGATGTCTGGCCGCCGGAGGCGGGGGCCGGCCAGACCCCCCAGGGGCTCGCCCAGTACCTCCCCGGCGGTCTCGCAGCCTCCTTCGACCGCACGGACTACGTCCTGGATTATGACCACGTGGCCGCCGGCAACTTTCCCCTGATTTCCGTGTCGGTTTCCTCCAGCGACACCAAGCTCACGGCCAAGTTCGTCAACGCCTTTTCCACCAAGTACCCGTTCTATATGAACGGCGACCGGCTCGCCTACCTGATTGCGGGGCCGGGCGGCACGTTCTGAGCGATCGGGTCAGCGGATCTTGCCCCGGTAGGCAAGCACGGCAGGATCGGCTTCGGGATAACGAGGATCGATGCGTTCGAGCGCGTCCACCACGATCTCCGCAATCAGCAGATCCCGCGTCGCCTTTTGGTCGGCCGGGACCAGATACCACGGAGCGTGGGCCGTTCCCGTCTCGACAAACATGTCGTGGTACGCCTCGGTGTAGTCGTCCCAGAGCTCCCGCTCCTTGAGATCGCCCGAATCGAACTTCCAGTTCTTGGTCGGGTCGTTCAGGCGCTCTTCGAGCCGCTCTCGTTGCTCCTGCTTCGAGATGTGCAGGAAGAACTTGAGGATGGTGACGCCGTGGTCGACCAGCATCCGCTCAAACTCGTTGATGTGTCGATAACGGGCCCGCCAGAGCGACTCGGGCGCCAGCCGATGCACCCGAACCGGGAGCACGTCCTCGTAGTGGGAGCGATTGAACACGCCAATCACCCCGGCAGGCGGGATCTGATGATGCACGCGCCAGAGGAAGTCGTGGCGCAGTTCCAGCGGCGTCGGACGTTTGAAGGTGCTGATCCGGCAATAGGCGGGGTTGAGATCGCCAAATACCCGCTTGATCGTCCCGTCCTTCCCGGCGGCGTCGCGTCCCTGCAGCACCACCAGGAGCGCACGCCGGTTCTCCGCACCAAGAGCGTGCTGCAGGTCCTCCATCCGATGGCGGAGGGGGTCGAGCAAGGCATTGGCCTCGCTCCCCCTGGGCGTGCCTTTCGGTGCGCGCGCAGCCTCATCGGACAGGTCCGGCGCGGTGCCCGGGGCAACGGCATCGAGGCGTGGGGTCATGGCAACGTCGCTCCAGTTCAGGTACGCTCGCCCAGGATGGGCTTCGGGCGCGGTGACCGAGACCATCCGGGCGCATTCACAGCCATCGACCGTTCGAGCTCCTCGACCATCTCGTCGAGCGAGTCGGTCAGGCGAAAGTACTGCAAGTCCGACGGATCGATGGTGCCTTGCGCAACGAGCGTATCGCGGATGAAGTCAAACATGGGTGACCAGTAGTCGACACCCATCAGGACAATCGGAAACGCGGTGATCTTCTCCGTCTGCACCAGCGTGAGCGCCTCGAACAACTCGTCGAGCGTGCCAAAGCCACCCGGCAGCACCACGAAGGCGTAGCTGTACTTGACCAGCATCACCTTCCGAACGAAGAAGTACCGGAAGGTCACGAACCGATCGACGTAGGGATTGAGGTGCTGTTCTTTGGGCAGCCAGATGTTGCACCCGATCGATCGGCCGCCGGCCTCCCGCGCCCCGCGATTGGCCGCCTCCATGATGCCGGGCCCGCCGCCGGTCATCGTCGTCAACCCCAGCCCGGCGATCCGCTCGCCGACCTTGCGGCCGAGTGTGTAATACGGGTGGTCCTCGCGAAACCTGGCCGATCCAAACACGGTGACGCACGGACCGGCAAAATGAAGCGCCCGAAAGCCACGAACGAACTCGGTGGCGATGCGGACCACCCGGAAGAACTCGGCAAGGCGCGACGCCGGTGCCGCAAGAAAGCGTTCCTCGTCGTCGGGACGATGTGCAGATGGGTCTTCGATCTTGGTCATTCGGGAACGTGATCCGGCCTGGCTTCAGATGCAACCCCAAATACCGTAGAAGTTCGGTACCTGTCCCCGGGACACCTCCATAGCTTGTGCTCCAGGACCGTCCAAGGTCCGCCTGACCTCTTCCAATACGGTATGTTGCGATGCCAACCTCCTGGTTCGTTTCCCGGCTCGCCCCCCGCGTACGCGGGGCGCTTGCAGCTCTGACCGTCAGCGCCACGCTTGCCGGGTGCGAAGGTGACACCACCGGTCCCGACCCTGTGCTACCGTCCGGCACAGTAACCCTCGACGCCTCATCCGCCACCGCCTTCGTATACCTCGACCTTTCGTCGGGCCAAGCGGTTCAGGTGACGAGTCCGAGCACCTCATCGGCCTGGGACTTGGCGGTGCGCCGCTATGAGGTCCGCCTCAACGGCGGCGTTGCCGGTCCGAAGGGCCTTACCGGCGTCAACCTCGCCAACAACGAAAACGCAACGACAGAACAGATCCTCGCCTTTACGGCGGAGAACCAGAAGGCAGCCTTCGACGCCGTCGGCCCCAGCAACGTTCCGCCAGCTGCGTCATTCGTATCGGAGCGGGTCGTGGCCAATCCACTTGGCTGGCTCACCTTTGGCCAGCAAGGCCCGGTTGCCAACGCAACCGCGTCGTGGAAGGTCAGGCGGAGCAGCAATGGCGGGCACGCGGTCTTCCGGGTCATCCAGGTGACGGTCGGCGGCACCAGCCAGCAGAACGCGGTTCTCAACACGGCCACGGTCGAGTGGCGGGCGCAGGCGCCGAACGGCACCCTGGGTGCCAAGCAGACGGTCGTCGTTCCGGTCGGAACTGGCAGCGTAGCCCTCGATTTCGGAACCGGGGCAGCCGGTGCAGCCACGGGCTGCGGCTGGGACATCCGGTTCGACCCCGCCAGCTTCGCGATCATTCCCAACGTTGCCTGTGGAGCTGGCACCTTCCCGCTCGATGCGGCCCAGACGTTCGATGGCATAACCACGGCGGCCGACGCGCCCGAGTATGGCGCGTTCCTGGCCGGGCGAAGCGGGGTCGTCCCGTTCAGCGCTGCACTGGCGGACAAGAAGGGTCCGTTCCTCTACAACTTGGCGGGCGACAGCCGGCTTTCTCCGACCTTCAACATCTACCTGGTCCGATCCGGCAACGACGTTTACAAAATCCAGCTGACCAGCTACTACAGCGCCACCGGCGCAAGCGGCCACGTAACGTTGCGATACGCCCAGATCCAATGAGGCGCCTTTCCCGGCTCGGCATCGGTGTTCTGATCGCGCTGATCCCGGCCCGGGCAGTTGCGCACCAGGCATCACCACACCGCCAGGTTCGGGGCGTAGTGGTCGACACCGAGTCCGGGACCGCACTGGCCGGTGTTCGGGTCGCCGCGCGGGCCGGACGTGTGCGCACCGAGACAGGCGGCGATGGTCGCTTCACCATTGCCGCGACGCCGGGAGACACCCTGGTCATTCGCGCCGGCGGCTATCGGGCCGGCTTCCATGTCGTCGCGCCGGGCGATACCCTGCTTCGCATCAGTCTCACCAATGCGCCCATCATGCTGGCGGACTTGGTGGTCACGGCCAGCCGGCGGACCCAGCGCGCCGGCGAGTCCGCCGTTGCGGTGACCCGGATCTCGACGGCCGAGATCGAGAGCGCGGCGGCGGCATCGCTCGACGGTATCATTGCGACCGTGCCGGGTCTGGCCATCCTGCCCAACCCGCCGACCGGGGCCAACCTGGCGGTCAGGGGCATCGACGGCGCGCGGGTGCTGGTACTGATCGACGGCGAACCCACGCTCGGCGCGCTGCTCGAGAACCGAGACCTCAGTCGGATCTCGACCGTCGCCGCCGACCATATCGAGATCGTCAAAGGGCCGCTGTCTGCGCTATATGGCTCGGACGCGCTGGGCGGGGTCATCAACGTCATTACCCGCGATCCTGCCGGCCCGCTGTCGCTGGAGGGCCGGGCCCACTTCGGCAGCCTGGGCCGCCGAGATGCGCAGCTCACTGCCCAGGCGGGGGGGCCGTTCAGCTTTCGGATCTCGGGAGGATGGCGCGAACAGGGCCAGGTGGCCAGCGCGATGTGGGCCGACGACGCATTGAGCCGAGTCTGGGATGTGCGGGCGACCGGTCGCGTGGTCGCTACGCCGACACTCGCCATCCGCACCGACGTCAATCTGTTGCGTGAGCGCCAGCGTTGGCGGGTTTCCTCCGACGGGTTCAACGGCTTCAACGACAATACCGGAGCAACCGGTTGGACCGAGTTGCGCTGGCAGCAAGGCAACCATACGCTCCGATCCCGGGTCTACTTCGAACGGTACGAGCATTTGTTTCGTCAGGCCCGGTCCTCTCGCCCGCTGGCCATCGACACCACGCCGGCCCAGACGGAGTGGCTGGCGAAGGCCACGGCTTCATGGTCGGGGCTGCTTGGCGGGCATACCTGGGACGGTGGTCTCGACCTGAGCCACCGGGCTATCGAGTCCCCCGGCAAGGTGGCCGGCACCGCAGCCGACGATATGGTGGAGGGTTACCTGCAGGCCGGGTTCACTCTGGGCGAGCTGCTCATTACGCCCGCCGCGCGGCTCAGCTGGAACTCGAGATGGGGCGAGGCTCTGACGCCGAGCCTGGCGGCGGCGTGGAACGCGTCAGATCGGCTGCGACTGCGCGGTGGAGTTGGCCGCGGCTATCGCGGCCCGAGTTTCAAAGAGCTGCTCTGGGATTTCCCCAATCCGACGGCGGGATACCTGCTGAGCGGCAATCCGGACCTCCGGCCGGAGCGATCCTGGCAAGTCTCCGGCGGCGCTACCTGGGCGGTTGGGGGCGGCGTCTCGCTCGACGGCGAGGTGTACCACAACAACCTACGGGACCTGATCGAACTCGGGGACTTTGGCTTCGACCCACCGAGCGGCTTGATCCGGTACGCGGCACGCAATGTCGCCCGCGCAATCACGCAGGGCTTCGAGGTCGGCCTGCGCTGGACTCGACCCACCACCGACCTTTCGGTTGGCTACAACTACCTGGACTCAGAGGACCGGGCCACCGGAGACCCGCTGGCGCGGCGTGCCCGGCACAGCGGCCGCGCTCGTGGCGCCTGGAACACACCGGACAACCGGATCGGAGTGGCCACGACGCTCGTCCTGACCGGGCAGTCGAGCTTTCAGCAGCTGGACGGTACCCGGGCACAGCAGGGAGCGTTCGTATCCGTCGATGCGCAGGGACGCATCGACCTTGCCGAACGCCTCGGCGTCGTGCTCGGGGTCGACAACGTACTCGACCAGCGCCCGACCAACTGGGTCGGCATCTATGGCCGGAGAATGTACGCCGGGCTGCGCGCCGGCTGGAGGCCGTAGCACCCCCTGGGCAAACGGGTCCTTCCCCGGTTCAACTCTTGTTTAGACCGTGATTACTGCGAGACAGGGTGACGCCTGCCGGGCCCGCCCGACACCGACTCGGACCGGCAGCGCCTTTCGCCCCCTGGATCGAGCGCCAAGGGGCGAAGGAGACAGCGACGCTGTTGCTGACTTACCGCTTCTTGGCGCGCGCCTTTGCGTGCCGAGCCAAAGCGGCTTTCCGAGCCGACGCGGACCGCTGCGCCTTGGTGCGGGCCTTGGCCGTTGCCAAACCACCGAGCCGGCCGAGCCGGGCCCACTCTGACTTCTTGCGCGTCTTGGCCGTAGCTTTGCCGCCCTTACGACCCAGTGCGACGAACTTCGGGTTCTTCTTTGCAGCCTTTGCCATACCAGTTTCGAGCCTCCGAAGGAGAACGGTCCCCGAACGACCCGGTGCGCACACGCCGGACCTGGCGTGACACCCCGAGCGAGACCCTCGCGCAACCGCGAAAAGGCCCCACTTGACCTACCTGCCCAGTTAACACGAACCTCTGGCCAAACCCTGCACATTCAATGTATACAATTATTGTCAAGAGTGGTAGCGAAAAACCGAAACAGATTTCGGCGGCAGCGGCGGCGGACCCGCCGAACCCACTCGCACCGCACCTGACGCCGGCAGCCAACCAGCCGGCACGCCTGTAACCCGAAGCACACTTCGGGCCAGAACCCACCCCGGCCACCGGCAACCGGGGTTCCGAGCAAACGGCGGCAGGCGCACCTGACCGGCCGGAAGCGGATCGGCGGCCTTCGCATGCCCGCTGCGCAAGGGCCAGCCGGGACGTCGCCCGGCCACCGGCATTCGCTAGCGCTCCTGCCGGCGACTATCTTCCCGACGTGTCACGATTCCCCGCTCGGGTGGTGAAACCGGTAGACACAAGGGACTTAAAATCCCTCGGGGGCAACCCCATGCGGGTTCGAGTCCCGCCCCGAGCACTGCCCGTCGGAAGCGCCGGGTTCGCGCAACTGCTCCCCTGGCATCCGACGCCCGAGACGGGCATTTTCCCCCACGATGCTCGTTACCCTTCGCCCCGCACTACTGGCCGCCGGCCTTGTCCTCAGCCAACTCGCGCTGTCCCCGGCGTCGGCCCAGGTACCGGCTTCGCTTGCCGCACCAGGGCTTCCGCTCCTGGTGCCCAAGGGCCGGATCCAGTGGACCCTGACGGGTGAGTTCGAGAATTGGGATTGGCGCTGGAACAATGGTGGGCGGGAAGAGTACGTCGCCGACTTCAATGCCCCCCTCGACCGGCGTTTCCTGCCAACGCTCGGTGCCAGTGAAGAGGCCTTGCGGCGCGCCACCGGGATCCAGTCGCTCAACCTCTCGGTCGGGCGGGCCATTGCATCACAAATCGTCGGACGCAACACCTTCGGGGTCGGCGGTGCCCTCGGCCTGACGCGCTGGCTGACGGTTCGCGGCTGGGTCCCGATCGTGGCCGTCGACGCCGAGCAGCGCCTTGCCATCGATTCCTCCGGCGCCAATGCCGCGTTCAATCCGGCCAGTCCCGTCTACGGCGACGCCACGGGACGAGCCACAACGCAGTCGTTCTTCATCGAACTGAACTCGGCGCTTGCCCTTCTCAGCGGGCGCCTTGCGGCGGGCGACTACGACAGCGACCCGCCGCTCAAGCAGCGAGCCGTCGAGACGCTGGCCAGAGTCCAGGCCAAGCAGGCTGAGTTGAGTGCGCTCTTGCAGAGCCCAACTGCCGACTTTGCGCCGACCCAATCGTCCGCTGCAGGAGTGGCTCTGTTGCAGGTCGTCGCGACGCTCCGGAGCGATCTTGCCGCTGTCGGCATCAACGGCCTGACTGGCCAGCCAGCGCTTCCGGGATCGCGGCTCGGCTATGCGGGCTTCGAGAACTATCTGACCAACCCGGACGGTGTGATTCGCACCGGCCGGATCGACACCCCCGTCTACTCCTATCTGGGCGACGTCGAGGTGGGCGCTTCGATCGGACTGATCGACCGCTTCCCTGCCTCAGCGTTCGGCAGCGGCATCCGGACGGTCCTGGACGGCACGGTCCGGCTCAGAACGGCGCAGCTCGACCGACCCGACCGGTTGTTCGATGTCGGCACCGGCGACCGCCAGCCCGATGTCGAGCTTTCCCTGGTCACAGACCTGGCGGTGGGCCGACTCGGTGCGCGGCTGACCGGTGGTTACAACCTCCAGTTGCCGGGCAACCAGAACCGCCGGGTCACACCGCGAGATCAGCCCATTGCCCCGGCAACCTCGCTCGCCGGAGTCCGCCGCGATCCGGGCGACGTGCTACGCCTGTCAGCACAGCCGTTCTTCCGGCTGGCGCCTTATCTGATGCTCTATGGCGGGGTGGACTACTGGTCGCGGGGTGTCGATGAGTACAGCTATGTGGCGGGTCAGCCCGACATCGAGGGTGTCGACCTGGCTGTCCTGGCGGATGGCAGCGAGTCGACCTTCATCACGGTCAACGCGGGACTGACGTACTCCCATTCCGGCATCGACAAACTCGGGCGGCGGAAGCTGCCCATGGACGCCAGCTTCCGGTACCAGCGGATCGTCCGGAGTCAAACTGGGATTCTTCCGGACGCGCACCTGGTCCGGATCGACCTGCGGTTTTACACCCGCCTGTTCGGCGAACGCAACGGCGCAACGGCCCGCTAGCGCCCGACCGGCTGTCCCAGCAACGTGGCAGCGTGCCGTCGGGCCGAGTCGCCGTCGGCGTCGCCCAGCATCCGGGCAATCTCGGTGACACGATCTTCGCCGTGCAGGATCTCGACGTCGCTGGTGGCGACACCTCCCTTCGCCCGCTTGCTCACCACGAGATGGCGATCGGCCCGTGCCGCAACCGTCGGCAAGTGGGTAATCACCAGCACCTGGTGCCGAGCCGCGACATCCGCCAGGGCCGCGCCGAGTTGCGGACCAACCTCACCGCCGACCCCCTGATCGATCTCGTCGAAGACCAGGGTGGGCACCCCGTCCTGCCTGGCAAGCGCCACCGTCAGGGCCAGCAGCAGGCGCGAGAGTTCACCGCCGGACGCCGCGCGGTGCACCGGCCGTGCTTCGAGACCGAGATTGAGCTGGGCGGAAAACTGAACCTGATCGGCGCCATGCGGTCCGATCGGATCCAGTGGCAGCAGCCCGACCTCGAAACGACCGCCCGGCAGGCCAAGCTTGGGCAGTTGCCGGTTGACCGCGCGGGCCAGCCGATCGCCTGCGATTCTGCGGCGGTCGCTCAGCCCGCGGGCTGCGGTTCGGAGCGCATCTTCGGCGGCCCGCCGTCGCGCGGCCAGCGCGGCGAGGTCGAACTCCGCCCGATCGACCAGGTCGAGCTCTGCCGCAGCCTCGGCGCGGGTCTCGAGGATCGCAGCAACCGTCGCCCCGTGCTTGCGGGCGAGCCGGTCGAGCACGTCGCGGCGTGATTCCAAGTCGCGCAACCGCCGGGGGTCGTCCTCGATTCCGCGAGCGTAGTTGCGCGCGAGGCGGGCCAGTTCTTCGAGCGACGCGTAGGCGCCATCGAGACAGCTCCGCCATTCGGTCACTGCCCCGTCGAGGCGCTCGAGACGGGTCAGGGCGCGCTCGGCGTCGTGCAACGCCTTCAGCATGCCATCGTCGTCTCCGTCGACGGCTGATGCAATCCGATCGCTCAAACCGCGCATTTCCTCGGCATGGGTCAACCGCGTGATGTCCTGATCGAGCCGCTCCTCCTCGCCTCGAGTCAGCTTCGCAGCGTCGATCTCGGCCACGACATGACGAAGGTAGTCGGCGCGCTTGAGGGCCTCGTCTCGTCGTCCGATCAGGTCGGACTCCTCGCGGGCCAGGTCCACCAGGGTGCGGTGCGCGGCGGCCACCGCGAGCGCATCCGCCCGGGCGCCCGCATAGGCGTCGAGCAGCTGTCGTTGCGCATCGGGTTGGCGAAGGGATTGGCTCTGGTGCTGACCGTGGAGGTCGACCAGCCAGCCGCCGATCGTTTCGAGGGCGGCAACGGTGGTCGGACTGCCATTGACCCAAGCCCGTGAGCGACCTTCGGTCGACACGTCGCGCCGGATCACCAGCCGGTCGTCGACGGGATCGAGACCGAGGGACTCGAGCACCCGGTCGACCCCTTTCGGCAGCGGCTCGAAGACCGCCTCGACGACCGCCTTGCCGGCACCGGGTCGGACGGCCCCGCTCTCGGCGCGCCCCCCGAGCAGGAGGGCCAGCGCATCGACCAGCATCGACTTGCCGGCCCCGGTTTCGCCGGTCAGGACATTGAGACCGGGTCCGAGCTGCAAGGTCGCGTCAGCGATGGTGACCAGGTCGCGAACCCGAAGTTCGCTGATCATTGCCGCCCGTCGCGCTCGGCGAGGTCGCCCCAGCGAAGGCTCTCGCGGAGCCGGCTGAAGTAGGCGCGCGGGCCCAAGCGCACCAAGTGCACGAACTCGGGACTCCGAACGATCTCGACCACCTCATCCGGACCCAGGGACATTGCTTGCTGCCCATCGACCGAAATCAGCAGATCGCCGACGGACCCTTGGAGCGGCACGATGCCGATCCGCGAGCTGGCATGGATGACGAGCGGGCGAACCGCCAGGGTGTGGGCACAGATCGGCGTGATCACGACCGCGCGGACGCCGGGCGCAATGATCGGCCCGCCAGCCGACAGCGAGTAGGCGGTCGACCCGGTGGGCGTGGCGATGATCAGGCCATCGGCGCTGTAGGGGCCGACTTCCTGGTCGTCGACGGTCACCGTGAGCTGGATCATCCGCGCGACGCCGGCCTTGTGCACACAGACATCGTTGAGCGCCTGGGGCAGCGTGAAGCGGGAGCCACCTTTGCCGACGATTTCCGTGTTGAGCGCCAGGCGAGGCTCGACCTCGTATTCACCCGACGCCAGCTGCGTCACGGCCTGATCGAGATCCGCGCGGGTGCACGCCGTCAAGAACCCGACCCGTCCGAGGTTGACGCCGAGCAGCGGCACCGGCCGGCCCGCAAGCTGCCGGGCGCCGCGCAACAGCGTTCCGTCGCCCCCCAGCGTCAGCAGGGCGTCGAGTGTGCTGGTATCGATCAGGGGAATCGGCTGCCCCCAGAGCGAAGCCAGTTCTGGCTCCGTCTGGAAGCTGATGCCGAGCGACTGGGCGCGATCGGCCAGGCCCGCGAGAATGGCGGAGAGGCCGCGGTAGCGAGGATTGCCGATGACGCCGACGTTCATCGAGCCTCGAAGCTGGGCTCGTGCTGGAGTGCAAGCACCCGCGCGGCAATCTGCGGACCGGTCAGTCCAAACCAGGCCAACTGCTCGGCCCGAGGCGCCTGCTCGACCAACTGGTCCGGAACGCCCAACGTGACGACCTGGACCTCAGGATGGGTTTCACTCAACTCTCGGGCCAGGTACGCACCGAAACCGTTGACGACACACCCTTCCTCCACCGTAATGATCCGTTTGGTGCCGGCCAGGATGGTCTCCAGCATCCCACGATCGTAGGGCTTGATGAAGCGGCAGTTGACCACTGCGGCATCGACCCCGTCCGCTTCGAGACGACGGGCCGCATCCAGTGCCGGAGCCACCATGGTGCCCACCGCGAGGATGGCCGCATCGGCGCCGCTCCGCAGCATTTCCCAACTGCCAAACGGCACCGCAGGAATGGTATCGATCGGTGACGCCTCCGCGGGCGCCTTGTCTCGCGGATACCGGGTGCAGAAGGGGCCGTCGTTGTACTGCAGTCCGGTCTTGATCAGGCCGATCAGTTCGTCCGCATCTTTGGGCGCCGTCACGACCATCCCGGGCACCGCCAGCATGTACGGGATGTCGTAGAGGCCCATGTGGGTCTGACCGTCTTCGCCAACCAGCCCAGCGCGGTCCATGCAGAACATGACCGGCAGATGCTGCACCGCAACATCATGGATGATGTTGTCGTAGGCGCGTTGCAGGAAGGTCGAATAGATGGCGCAGACGGGACGGACCCCCTGGGTCGCCATGCCGGCGGCAAAGGTCACCGCGTGCCCCTCGGCAATCCCGGTATCGAAGAACCGCTCGGGCCACTTGCGCTGGAAGATGCCGGTGCCGGTGCCCGACGGCATTGCCGCCGTGATCACCACGAAGTCACGATGATCTTCGGCCAGGGCGGTCAGCGCTTCACCGAACACCTGCGTCCATGCCGGCGGTCCGCTGGCGGCCTTGCGCAGGTCGCCTGTTTCCGGATCGTACGCCGCCAGGCCGTGCCACTTTTCCTTGTTGGCCTCGGCAAACGAGAAGCCCTTGCCCTTTTCCGTCAGGATGTGGATCACCCGGGGGCCGCTCAGGGAGCGAACGAACCGGAAGGTGTCGCAGAGCTTGCCGACGTCATGCCCGTCGATCGGTCCGAAGTACCGGAAGCCCAGCTCCTCGAAGAACATCCCCTCGGAAAAGAGGTTCTTGGCGCTCTCCTCGACGTTCTTGGCAAACTCCACCACCTCGTCGCCAAAGACCTTCCCGGCTTTGAGGGTCCAATTCTTGACGATATCGCGCAGTCGATTGGTAAAGGGGCTGGCAACGATACGACCGAGCGTCTTGCTGATGGCGCCAACGTTCGGCGAGATCGACATCCCGTTGTCGTTGACGATCAGGATGACATCGCGGTCGGAGTGACCGGCGTTGTTCATGCCCTCATAGGACAGCCCGCAGGTCAAGGCGCCATCGCCGACGACAGCCACAACCTTGTAGTCGAGTCCCAGCAGATCCCGCGCGGTGGCCATCCCGAAAGCCGCGGACATGGCCGTACCGGCATGCCCCGCCCCGAACTGGTCGTGCTCGCTCTCGCTCCGCTTGAGAAAGCCTGAGATCCCGGCACGCTGCCGAAGCGTATCGAACCCCGTGTCGCGCCCGGTGAGCAACTTCCAGGCATAGGCCTGATGCCCGACGTCCCAGACAATCTTGTCCGTCGGGGAGTCGAACTCGTACAGCAGCGCAATAGCCAACTCGACGCATCCCAAGCTGGCGCCGATATGACCGCCGGTAACCGAGCAGGCTTGAATCAACCGCCGGCGAACATCCTCGGCGAGTTCAGGCAGCTGATCGCGGCGGAGCTGTTTCAGGTCGGCCGGACCCCGAAGCGTCGATAGGAGCGACATGCAGAATCCCTCAGGACTGTCGATTCACAATATAACGGGCCAGACTGGGCAAGGCCGGGTCGACGATCCCCGCCTGGTCGAGCGACCGGACCGCCGCGTCGGCCAGCCGAATCGCCTCGGCCCGAGCCCGGTCGACCCCGAGAAAGCGAACATAGGTGGACTTGCCCAGCGACGCATCGCGCCCGGCTGTCTTGCCCAGCTGCGCCGTGGTGGCAGTCGCGTCGAGCACATCATCGGCAACCTGAAAGGCCAGCCCGATTTCCCGGCCGAACCCCGCCAGGCCGGCCAGCAGCACCGGCGACGCCCCGGCCGCGAGCCCGCCGACAACGCAGGCCGCCTCGATCAGGGCACCGGTTTTCCGGGCATGAATGGCCGTGAGTTCCGCCGCCTCGAGGGCCCGGCCCTCGGCATCCAGATCGAGCCATTGGCCACCAACCATGCCACGGATCCCGCTGGCCGCCAGCAACGTCCGGGCAACCGCCTGTCGGATCGAACACGGCAGATGCAGCTCGTCGGCAGCTTCGCACAGAACCTCGACCGCGACCGGAACCAGCAGGTACCCGACCCGGGTGGCCGTCGCGACGTCGAAGGTGACATGGGTCGTCGGGCGCCCGCGACGACGGGCATCGTCGTCCATACAGGGCAGGTCATCGTGCACCAGCGAGTAGGTGTGAATGACCTCGACCGCAACCGCTAGCCGCGCAATGGCAGCCGCCTGACCTCCCGCCGCGCGATAGCTGGCCAACACCAGGGCCGGTCGGATCCGCTTGCCCGAGGTTTCCAGCGCGTACTGCAGCGCCTCACCGAGCTGACCGGACACCTCCCGCCGCAACCGTGCGGCAAGTTCCAGGAGGTGATGCTCGGCGATCGACTGGGCTTCGGCGAGCAGGGCTTCGGCAGCGCCCTCAGCCATCGAACCGGGTCAGCTTGAGCACCCCGGCGGCGTCGGTCAGCACTCGTTCGACCTTGGCCTCGGCCTCGGCCAGGCGTTCCTTGGCCGCCCGCAACCGACCCACGCCCTCCTCGAACAGCGCCAGCGCACCATCGAGATCCAGGTCGTCGCGTTCGAGCGCGTTGACGATCTGCTCGAGCCGGTCGAGATCGGCGCTCAGCGGATCGGTCATTCGGCCCGTGCCTGGACGGCGCCATCCGCCACACGGAGGGTGAATCGCGTTCCCGGCGGCAACTGGCTCTGACGGGTAACCACCCGGGCGTCCTCCGTCTGGGCCACGCTGTACCCACGGGCCAGCACCGCCAGCGGATTGAGCGCATCCAGGGCGGTCGCGAGCCGTTCGAAGCGGCGGGTCTGGCGCTGCAGCCGTCCGGTCATGGCGTGGCGAGCCCGATCGGCGACGCGGTCGACCCGCTCGCTCTGCCAGTCGATTCGCCGGCGCAGCCCGCCGGCCAGGCGGTTCCCCAGCGAGCCGACATGCCGTGCGACTTCTACGCGATCGGGCAGCGCCAACTCCGCAGCAGCCGACGGCGTCGGGGCACGAACATCGGCGACAAGGTCGGCCAGCGTCACGTCGGTTTCGTGGCCGATGGCCGAGATGACCGGAACGCCGACCCGAGCCAGGGCCCGACAGACCGCCTCGGCGTTGAACGCCAGCAGGTCGTCCTTGGCCCCGCCACCCCGGGCCACGATGCAAAGGTCGATACCGGTCAGGCGATCGACGGTGTCGAGTGCCTCCACCAGCGTGCCGACGGCGTCGCCGCCCTGCACCCGAGCCGGCACAATCACGATGCGGGCGGCTGGCCAGCGACGGCGCGCCACCGTGACGATATCGTGAATCACGGCGCCGTCACTGCTGGTAACCACCGCGAGGCCTCGCGGGAAGGCGGGCAGCGGACGCTTGCGGGCGGGATCAAAGAGCCCGTCGCGCTCGAGCAGCTCGCGGGTCCGCTCCAAGGCCAGCTGCTGGACCCCGACACCACTGGTCGGCAGCACCGTCACCGCCGAAAGCCGCAGCTCGCCCCGCGGCGCCCAGACCGTCGGCGTGCCCAGCAAGTACACCTCGGTACCTTCGGATGGCGGCACCCGCAGGCGCTCCGCATAGGTGCGCCACATGACGCACCTCAGCTGCGCATCGGCATCGCGCAGCGAGAAGTACCAGTGGCCGGCCTCGTAGGCCTTGAAGCCGGCAATCTCGCCTTTGACCCAGACTTGTCCCAGCGCGCCTTCGGTCAGTTCCTTGAGGGCGCCTGCCAGCTCCGAAACCGAGAACGCCGCCCGGGCGCTGTCGGCGCCAGGCGATGCTGCCGGCGCCTCGCCGAACAGGTCGATGGGTGCCGTCCTGCGACGTTTCACGACGGTTGCCGCGCCGCCTGAACCGTGTTCATCAGCAACATGGCAATGGTCATCTTCCCGACTCCGCCGGGCACCGGCGTGACCGCGCTGGCCACCTGCATCGCCTCGTCGAACGCTACGTCGCCGACGATGCGGTACCCCTTGGGTGCGGTGGGATCCGCGACGCGGTTGATGCCGACATCGATCACGACGGCTCCGGGCTTGATCATGTTGCCACGGACAAAGTCCGGGCGACCGATCGCGACCACCAGCAGGTCCGCCTGCCGAGTCAGCGCCGGGAGGTCGCGGGAGCGGGAGTGGCAGACCGTGACGGTGCAGTTGCCGCCTGGCGTATCCTGCACCAGCAGGCTCGCCATCGGCTTGCCCACGATGTTGGAACGGCCAACCACGACCGCGTGGGCGCCTTTGGTCTCGATGCCCGATCGAATCAGCATCTGCTGCACCCCGTAGGGCGTAGCGGGCCGAAAGGCCAGCGGATCACCGATCGAGACCCGGCCCACGTTCATGGGATGAAAGCCGTCGACATCCTTGCGCGGGTCGATTCTGAGCAGAACGCGATCGCCGTCGATCGACTTCGGAAGCGGCAACTGGACCAGAAAGCCGTGAATCGTCGGGTCGGCGTTGAGGCGGTCGATCACGGCCAGCAGCTCCGCCTCGGTGGTCGTATCCGGCAGCCGAATGGTTTCCGAGTGCATCCCCGCCTCGAGGCAGGCGCGCCCCTTGCTTGCCACGTAGACCTTGCTCGCCGGGTCGTCGCCGACGATTACGACGGCCAGCCCGGGCGTGATGCCGCGCTGACGCAGGGTGCGAACCTCGCGTTCGACGTCCTGGCGAATCTCCGCAGCAAGCGCCGTACCGTCGAGAAGCCTGGCGCTCACTTGGCCACTCCGGTGGCGCGGGTCTCTCGGATCACGGTGACCCGGATCTGCCCGGGATACTGCAGTTCACCTTCGATTCGTTTGGCAATCGTTTCCGCCAGCTCCTGCGAGCGAGCATCATCTATCTTTTCAGGCACCACGATGACTCGAACCTCCCGACCTGCCTGGATCGCATTCACTTTGTCGACGCCATCGAAGCTCGAGGCAATTTCCTCGAGCTTGGTCAGGCGCTTGACGTAGGTCTCGAACGACTCGCGCCGGGCACCCGGCCTGGAGCCGCTGATCGCATCGGCCGCCTGCACCAGCACCGACTCTGCCGTCTGGTGGGGTTCATCGTCGTGATGCGCGGCAATGCAGTTGATGACGAGAGCGTTTTCCCGGTACTTGGTCGCGACCTCGACGCCGAGCTGCACATGGGTGCCCTCGTTGTCGTGGGTCAGCACCTTGCCGACGTCGTGGAGCAGACCGCCCCGCTTGGCGAGCTGCACGTCGAGATGCAGTTCCGCAGCCATCATCCCGGCAATCCAGGCAACTTCTTTGGAATGCTCGTAGATATTCTGGCCGTACGAGGTGCGGTAGCGCATCCGACCGACCAGCTTGATCATCTCCGGATGGAGGCCGTGGATGCCCGTCTCGTAGGCGGCCTGCTCGCCCAGCTCGACAAGCTGCTCCTCCAGTTCCTTCTGGATCTTCTTGACCACCTCTTCGATCCGTCCGGGATGGATCCGCCCATCCGTGATCAGGGCTTCGAGCGCACGGCGCCCGACTTCGCGCCGGATCGGATCGAAGCATGACACGATGACGGTATCGGGAGTGTCGTCGATGATCAGGTCGACGCCGGTTGCCATCTCGAAGGCGCGGATGTTTCGGCCTTCGCGACCGATGATCCGGCCCTTGAGCTCGTCGCTCGGCAGCGCCACGGCGGACACGGTCGTTTCGGCCGTGTGCTCGGCGGCCAGGCGCTGGATCGACATCGCAATGATCCGCTTGGCCTCGCGATCGGCATTCTTTTTCGCCTGGTCCTTGATGTCGCGCACCAGAGCCGATGCCTGGGCCCGAGCTTCGTCCTCGACCCGCTGGAAGAACTCCTTCCGGGCCTCCTCGACCGAGAGCCCGGCAATTCGCTCGAGCCGCTGGCGCTGCTCGTGCGCCAGAGCGTCGACTTCCTTGAGCCGGGCGTCGATCAGGACTTCCCGCTGCGCCAGGGCGCTCTGCTGCCCGGCAACCGATTTGCCCTGCCGATCCAACTCCTCACCACGGCGTGTGAGCGTTTGATCGCGCTCGTCGAGTCGCCGCTCGACCCGGTCGATTTCCTCGCGGCGGCGACCGACTTCCTTCTCCGCTTCTTCGCGCAGCCGGAGCGCCTCCATCTTGCCTTCGACCACGGCGGCGGCGCGGACCTTGTCGGCCTCGGACCGGGCATCGGCGGCGGCTCTGGTCGATTCCTCCCGTGCTGTCGCGATCAGGCCGGCCGCATCACGTCGTTTGGAACGCAACACGGCTGAATACCCAAGCAGCGCGACGAGGGCACCTCCAATCGCCCCGGCGCCCACCAGGACGATCTCCATGAGGGGCATGGCTGTATCTCCGAACGCGGCGACAGGAGCGCCGCGATTGATGTGTGAGTCCGAGCTTCCTGTTACGACCCGACCAACTGCTCCAATCGCGCGGCGACCGCCCGAACCCGAGCGGCGGTCCCCTTTTCCGCCCGCTGCGCCTGGAAGAGCTCGTCGGTTACCGCGAGCCCGGCCAGGATGGCGGCACGATGCGCATCTACCGTCGGCAACGCCGCGCGGATCCGTTGAACGGCCTGATCGAAATGATCGGCGACCGCCTTGGTGTATTCCGCCGGGTGATCGGAACTCACCAGCAGCTTATGGCCGCCGATGACCACCTCGACGGGACGGGAATCGCTCATCGCCGTTCTCCCGCGGTTTGACCACCCATGAAACGGACCCGCGTCCGCAGCTGCTCCAGCTGTTCGCGCGCAGCTTCGACTCGACGCCTGAGCGCCAGATTCTCCGCTTCGACTTCCTCGATTCGCTGCCGCAATGCGGCCAGGTCGTCGGTCGAAACGGCCGGCACCTGATTTCGCACAGCCACGAGCTCAGCCTCCGCCGCAGCGGTGCGACCGCGCCAGCGATCCAGCTCGGCCTCGAGGGCCGCGACCGCCCCTTCGAGGGCCGTCAGTGCGTCATCAGCTCCGGAGGCTTGCGCCAAGATGCTTCTCCACGGCAGCGCGTATCCGATGCACCGCCTGATCGACTTCCACGTCCTTGAGGGTCCGATCGCGGCTGCGGAATCGGAACCTGAATGCCACACTTCGCGCCGAGTCAGGCACGCCCGCCCCGCGATACTCGTCCACCACGTCGATCGCTTCCAGAATGGCGCCCCCGACCCGGCGCGCTTCCGCGAGAACCGCAGCGGCGGGAACGGTCCACGGCACCACCAGCGCTACATCGCGATTGGCGGCCGGAAAGGCCGGCGGGGGTACGAACGGCGGTACGGATCTGAGGCTTGGATCCACCTCGATCTCGAATCCGAAGAGCGGCGCGGCCCACACGGGCGCGTCGCCCTGTTCGAGCCCGGCCTGACCAACCTGCCGATCGCCGACCATAGCCACCAAGCGATCTCCCGCAACTTGCACCGTCGCCCCAGGATTCGCCAGGGACACGGCGCGCTCGAACAACCCCTTCAGATCCCAGCAGTCGAGGTCGGGCGTCCCCCCCGAATCGGTCCAGTGCCCGGCCAGGCGAGCCCCGGTCACGACCCCCGCGACCCGGAGTGTTTCGACCGGACGGCGGCCCTCGGCCGGCCTCGCAAAGCCAGTCCCGATTTCGAAGAGCCGGATGTCGCGCACCTGGGCCGCCCAGTTCGACTCCACCTCCCGAATCAGTCCGGACAGCAGCCGCTCACGCAGGTATCCGTGATCAGCCGAGAGCGGATTGAGGACCGGAACCGCAGCGGTCCCCGTCGCAGGGCCGATGGGCAGGAGCACCGCCTCGAACAGCCCCTCAGCAGTCAGCCCACGACGAATCGTCTGCGAGACGAGTTCACTCGGAGCATCGACCTGCGCGCCCGGGCGGAAGGGACGAAGCCCGTCGGGCAGCTGATCATACCCGTAGATCCTGGCCACTTCCTCGACCAGGTCGATCTCCGTCGTCAGATCACGCCGCCACCCGGGTACGTCGACGGCAAGGCGAGCGTCATCCGGTTTGGCCAGCACCGTCGCGCCGATGGCGACGAGCGTCTTCTCGATTGTGGTCAGCGGCAGGTCGAGCCCGATGACCTGGGCAACCCGGGCCTGTCGGAGAAAGATCCGCGGCGGGTGAACGATCTCGGGCCAGACGTCGACGGCGTCGACGAGACGTCCACCTGCCACCGCCAGAACGAGTTCGATGGCACGCCGGAGCGACTCTGACACCGAGAAGAGGTCGGCGCCCCGCTCGAAGCGCTGACTCGCCTCGGTGGCCAGTCCAAGCGCGCGACGGGTGGCTCGGGTTGCCGCCGGATCCCACCAGGCGGCCTCGAGCACGACGGTGGTTGTGGCCGCGCCCACTTCGCTGTCCCCGCCACCCATGACGCCGGCCACACCGAGCGCAGCGGTCCCATCGGCAACCACGGTCATGGACCCGGTCAAGGCTCGGTCGACCCCGTCCAGGGTCGTCAGCCGCTCACCCTCGCGCGCCAGGCGCGAGAGCAGCCGACCGCCCCCGATTCGACTCGCATCGTAGGCATGGAGCGGTTGACCGATCTCGAACATCACATAGTTCGTGATGTCGACGATGTTGCTGATGGACCGCTGGCCGATGGCGGCGAGGCGGCGGACCAGCCATTCGGGCGAGGGACCGACCCGCACATTCTCGATCACTGCTGCGGCAAAGCGCTTGCCCGCCGCTCCCGCCTCGACCGCCACCTCGAGGCCGTCAGGCAGCGCCTCACACTCGGCCAGCACGCCTGATGCTCCGGTCGCCCGACGGATCGTCGCGCCGACGGCCGGGTTGACCCCGGGCACAGCCGGAAGCCGGTAGCGGAGCTTGAGCGACGCAGCCAGCTCTCGGGCCACACCTTTGTGCGAGAGCAGGTCGCCTCGCATCGGCGAGATGTCGAGCACCAGGCGCTCATCCGCCAGATCAAAGACCTGGAGGATCGGTGTTCCGGCCGGATGATCGCCCTCGAGCGTCAGCAGCCCGTCATGATCGGCGCCCATACCCAACTCATCCGCCGAGCAGAGCATGCCTTCGGACACCTCGCCGCGCAGCTTGCGCTTTTCGAGCGTGATGCCATTGGGCAGCGTCGTCCCGACCGGCGCAAACGGATAGCGGCCACCGAGCACGACATTGGTGGCCCCGGTGACGACCTGGCGGCGCTGATCGCCGCCGATGTCGACCTGACAGACCTGCAGCCGGTCGGCATTGGGATGGCGGCTCAGTTCCACCACCTGGCCGACGACGACAGGCGCAAGCTCCGCACCGAGCGGCTCCACCGCATCGGGGGGCAGCCCCAGCATGGCGAGCCGCGGCACCAGGTCCTTGCTGTCGAGCGGGTGCTGGAGAAACGCCTCGAGCCAGCGACGGGAGACGTTCATCGATCCACTCCTCCGAACTGGCGCAGCAAGCGCATGTCACCGCTGTAGAGATAGCGGATGTCGGGCAAGCCGAAGCGATTCATGGCCACCCGGCCCGGCCCCATCCCGAAGGCCCAGCCCGTGTAGCGCTCGGCGTCGACCCCGGCATTGGTCAGCACGTTGGGATGCACCATGCCGCATCCGAGGATTTCCATCCAGCCGGTACCCTTGCAGGCCGGACAGCCGCTGCCGTGACAGAGCTGGCATTCGACGTCCAGTTCCCCCGAGGGTTCGGTGAACGGGAAGTACGACGGCCGGAAGCGAACTTTCGTGCTCGGGCTGAAGAACCGATGCACAAAGTGGGTCAGCGTGGCTTTCAGGTCGACCAGCCCGATGCCTTGATCGACGGCCAGGCCCTCGATCTGGGCAAAGGCCGGGGCGTGCGACGGATCGAACGGATCGTTCCGGTACACCATGCCGGGAATCACGACCCGGTAGGGCGGCGGGCCGCTCTGCATCACCCGGATCTGCACCGGTGAGGTATGGGTGCGCAGCAACAGCTTGCCGCCCGCGCGTTGCCCTTCCGACGCCGGCTCCACCGTGTCAGTCAGGTAGAGCGTATCATGCGCATCGAGCGCGGGATGATTCTCCGGGAAGTTGAGGGCGAAGAAGTTCATCCACTCGTCCTCTACCTCCGGACCCACCGCCACCGCGAAGCCGAGGCTGCGGAAGATCTCACAGATCTCAGCCGTGACCTTGGTCACCGGGTGGTCGGCGCCCACCCACCCGCGCCGGCCGGGCATGGTCAGGTCGCGGCGTTCCGCCTCACCGGCGGAACCGGTCAGGGCGGCCTCGCGGCTCTCGAACGCCGCCTCGAACGCCTGCTTGAGCCGGTTGACGGCCGCACCGAAGGGCTTGCGCTCCTCGGGGGCCAGGGTCGGCAGCGATTTGAGCAGCGCAGTCAGGACCCCTTGTTTGCGGCCCAGGAGCGCAATCCGCTCGTTGTCGAGCGCCGCCGCGTCGAGGGCCGCGAGGGCCTCGAGGCGCGGGAGCAGCGCATCCAGCTCGGAATATCCAGTCGGCTCCATGCAGAGAACGGCCCTATCACAGCCAGTCGAAGGTCAGATCGGTCCCACAACGCACCACCCCCGCGACCACCGAGGGGGTGAGCGCGGGGGTGGTCGTCAGTGTCTCAGGTGCCGACGCGCTCAGGCGGCTCCTTTGGCGACTTCGGCGAGGCGCGCAAACGCATCGCTGTCGGCAACCGCGAGATCGGCCAGCATCTTCCGATCGATCTCGACGCCGGCCTTCTTGAGGCCCGCCATAAATCGGCTGTACGACAGATCGTGGAGCCGCGCGGCCGCGTTGATCCGGGTAATCCACAGGGCCCGGAACTCGCTCTTCCGCTTACGCCGGTCGCGATAGGCATACCGCAGCGCCCGTTCGACCGTTTCCTTGGCTGCCTTGTACAGCTTGCTGCGCCCACCACGAGCGCCCTTGGCCGCCGCCATGTACTTCTTCTTCCGAGCGTGGTGCGCCACGCCGCTCTTTACCCGAGGCATCGATCAGTCTCCGCGTTAGGCCAGAAGCAGCTTTTCGGTCCGCCTGAAATCAGCGGAACTCACCAGCGCCGGCTTGCCCAGTTGATTCTTTCGCTTGCGCGTCTTCTTGGTCAGGATGTGGCGCTTGTTGGTCTTCGACCGCTTGATCGCGCCGCTTCCCGTCACTTTGAACCGCTTCATGGCGGCCCGTTTGGTCTTCTGCTTCGGCATCTCGCTTCCGTTCCGTTTCCTATGGGGCCTCGGCTGGCGTTCAGCCTGCGGGCCCAAACCGCCGGCGCTATTTGGGCGCCAGCACCATGACCATGGTACGACCTTCCAGCCGCGCGTCGAACTCGACCTTGCCGACGTCGGACACCATTCCCAGGACGCGATCCAGCACGGCCCGTCCGAGATCCACTCGGGTTACCTGCCGGCCACGGAACATCATGGTCACCTTGACCTTGTTCCCTTCCTGCAGAAACTCGCGCATGTGCCGGACCTTGAACTCGAGATCGTGTTCGTCGATGCCCGGTCGGAACTTGACTTCCTTGACCTCGATCACGTGCTGTTTCTTCTTGGCCGCACGCGCCGCTTTGGCTTCCTCGAACTTGTACTTCCCGTAATTCATGATCTTGACGACGGGGGGCCGCGCCATCGGGGCGACCTCGACGAGGTCGAGCCCTCGCTCCTCGGCGATTGCCATCGCTTCATCGATGGTCAACACCCCCAACTGCTCGCCAGCGTCCGAGATGACTCGGACCGGGCTGATGCGGATCATCCGATTGATCCGGACCCGTCGTTCGCGCTCGTTCGTGCTCAGTGGCCAATACCTCCAAGTTCGGTTTGACTGTCGGACCCCGACCCTTCCGGGAATTCCGCGCCGGAGATGCCGGCGTCCTACGCAAAACGCCCCGAAGCGAGTCGGGGCGTCCAGAACGCTCCCAGGCCTGCAAGGGCCGGGAGATCAGATTCAGGACCCGTTCGCCGCTGGCTTGGGGTGGAGGCCACTCAAGGCCTCACTTGCGATATTCTTAAATGATAGGTACTTACGCCATTCCAGTCAAGTCAGGGATCGGGCGACCAATGCGCGGATGATCCGCCGGCAAACGACGCCAAACCGGGCGCACTCTTCGGCTTTGCGAGCGGGATGGAGACAAATACTTCCCCGGCGTCGAGGCGGGTCAGGGGCGCAAGCGCCGCCCGGCTTGCCGATCCCGGCTCTCGACCAGATGGGCGACGAGGCGCTCCGCCAATTCGCTTAGCTCCCGAGCTCGACGGTTGTACGCCTTCAGATAGAGATGACGGGCGGTCCCAATGGCAGCGCCGTACCCGACGAGCAGGAAGACCGGGATCATGAGCGGCATGCTCATCGCACCGATCGCGAGTCCGATGCTGCCGGGAACGATGGCACCGCTCCCTCCCCCCACGATGGCGCCGAAGTAGCCTCCCATGAGGTTGCTCACCGTTTCTTCGATTCGAAGCCGGGTGCGCCCCTGCGACGGAGTCACGAGCAGACTGACGTTGCGACCCAGCTGACCGGACGGCACCACCGTTCGCCACGCCAGAGACCGGCCCAGCGTCGACGACTGCCCCACGTTGCCCACCGTCATCCGGACTTCGTCGACAATGGTGGCGTATTCGTCGTCGGGAATGTCGCCCTCGATCCATCGCTCGACGACGATCCGCGGCTGGGAGGTCCACGCCTGGCGGGAGCGGGCCAGCTCCGCGGACGACATCTCCGGACGCAATTCGCGCGCGGCGCGATCCACATGCTGCGGAGGAATCCCGACTTCGGCGGCCAGGCGCTGAATCCCGCCCAGCGTCAGACTGCCGTCCGCCGTGAGGGCCGTGGCCTCGAGTTCCGAGGCCCGCGCCACGATGTTGCGCACCTGCCCCTCGTCGAACCGGGGCCGCTCGCGAAAGGCCTGCAGCAAATCGTCGACCATGGCCTTCGGGCCCGGATAGCGGCTGTCGGGCCGCAGCGCCAGGCCGCGGACCAGCACCTGCTCCGCCGCGGCCGGCAGCAGATCGAGCTGACGCCGATGCTCTGGCGGCGCCTCCAGAAATCGCTGAACCCGGAGCGATTCATCGCTCGGCCACATCCCGGGGATCCGTCCGACCAGCAACTCGTAGATCACACACGCGAGGCTGAACACATCGGACCGGGCATCGAGCGCGGTAAACCCCGCTGCCTGCTCCGGACTCATGTAGCCGACCGTACCGAGCGGAAAGCCGGTCCGGGTCAGCGAGCGGTCGCTCGCTTCGGTGAGGGCCTTGGCAATGCCGAAGTCCGCCACCACGGCCAGGCCGTCATTGAGCAGGATGTTCTCGGGCTTGATATCGCGATGCACCAGGCCCCGCCGGTGCGCGTAGTCGAGTGCATCCGACACCTGGCGGGCCAGCCGAGTGACCTCATCGACCGAAATTGCCTCGCCGGTATCGAGCCTGGTGCGTAGCGAGCCGCCTTCGACCAGCGGCATGACGTAGTAGAGGTGCCCGCCGGCCTCGCCCGAGTCGATCAGGAGCAGGATGTGGGGATGCTGAAGCTGTGCTGCGATGGTAATTTCGCGCAGGAAGCGCTCGCTGCCAACGCTGGCGGCGAGATCAGATCGGAGGACCTTGACCGCAACCCGACGACCATGCTTCAGATCGGTTGCCTGGTAGACGGTGGCCATGCCGCCCTGCCCGATGGCACGCTCGATCCGGTAGCGATCTGCCAGGGCGGCCGAGAGCGACTCCGGAACGGGTCCGGTCACGCCCCCCCCGCGCCGACCCGAACGACGTCGCCCAGGGCGTGGCCTTTGCTGCCCTCGCCGATCCGACCCATGATGACATCGGCGTCGTGCTCGAAGAAGAACCACCAGCCCTCATCCTCGGCGATGCGCAGCGACTTGCGCTTCGACTCGAGCGTCCGCATCGGCTCGAGGTCGTAGCCCATGATCCAGGGAAGACTCAAATGGTGGCTGGTGGGCATCACGTCGGCGAGAAAGAGCAGCGTATCGCCGCCGCTCTTGACCTCGATACTCTGGTGGTGCGGCACATGACCGGGCGTGACACGCGCGGAGATTCCCGGCAGGATCTCGACGTCGCCCCGGAGCAGCTTCCATTTCCCTGCTTCCGAAATCGGCTCAAAGTTCTCACCGAGGTACGAGGCCCGGGTCCGCTCGTTGGTATTGCGGGCAAACTCGAGTTCACCCCATTGCGCCACATAGGTCGCGTTCGGAAAGGTGAGCCGCTCACCCCCGATGGCGACGCCGGTTTCATCCCGCTCGACCCAGGTATTGCCGCCCGCGTGGTCGAAATGCAGATGGGTGTTGATGACCCATTTGACATCGGCGGCCCCATGGCCGGTCTCGGCGAGCGCAGCTTCCAGGCGCGTCCGGCCGTGCGGGCCCTGGTTCTCGACGCCGTACAGATCGAGGAAGCGATCGTCCTGCTTGTTGCCGAGGCCGGTGTCGATCAGGGTCAGGCCGTCGGGATGTTCGATCAGCAGGCAGCGCATCCCGAGCTGGATCCGGTTCCGTTCATCGGCCGGAATCCGTTTCGACCAGAGCGGCTTGGGCACTACGCCGAACATGGCGCCACCGTCGAGCTTGATGCCGCCGGTCTCGAGCGCGTGGCATTTGAGGCTGCCAAGGGTAAAGGAATGGGCGTACCCCATCAGATCATGTCCTCCGGTGCACTTCGCCGTTTTCTGCCGCGCCGGCGGCGCCGGCCCGCCCGCAACCGCTCCAAATCTGCCACCGTTCGCACCTCGCTGCCGCGGGCCAGTTCGAGCAGCCGCTGGAGCACGCGGCCGGTCACCAGCGCGTCCCCCCCGGCCCGGTGTCGCGCCGGATTCTCGAGGCCGAAGTAATCGGCCATGGTGTCGAGACCGTACGACGGCAGCCCTGGCACCAGCGCACGCGCCAGTCGGACGGTACAGAGCCGATCGCTGTGCAGGTCATACGACTTGACCCGGCGCACCTCGGCCGAGAGGAAACCCCAGTCGAAACCGACGTTGTGGGCCACGAAAATCCGTCCCGCGAGCGCCGCCAGCAAATCGTCGATGACGGTGTCGAAGGTCGGAGCGCCTCGCACCATGGCGTCGGTGATCCGGGTCACCGCCACCACGGGCGGCGGAATCGGCCGCTCCGGGTTGATCAGCGAATCGTAGACGACCTCGCAACGGTTTCCCTGCACCACCACCACGGCGATCTCGGTGATCCGGTCCCGCCCGCGCGCCTGGCTCCCGGTGGTTTCGACATCGACCACCGCAAATGCCGCCTCCTCGACCAGCGGCGACCCGGCAGCCCGAGCCACCAGACTCCAGCGGCCGTCGGGCAACCGCCGGACCCGTGGATCCGGACCAAGCAGAGCCACCGCGATCCGATCCGCGATGACCGGCGGCGTCCGGGGCATGCCGAACACGCGGGCTGCCAGCGACTCCGCTGTCTGCGGACCCGCCGCGAGCAGGTCGAGCGCCCGATCGGCAAGCATACCGCTCGGCGCGGCGATGAGCCCGGTCACCAGATGTCGCGACGGCGGATCGGAAGCGTCATACAGCGCGGTCCGCCACCGCCCCGCACCAGTTCGCCGCCGGGGATCGTGACCGCGACCCGCCCGCGCGAGTCATCCCAGTCGTCGAAGGCCAGGTAGTCCTGGTTCGGAACGATGGCAAAGCCGTGGGCTTCGAGTTCACGCAGGGTCGCCTCGTTGCGCTGGTAGCTGATCACGTGCCCGGGGCGCACAGCCAGAAAGTTGCAGCCGCTGGCCCATTGCTCCCGCTCCTGGGACGAACGGCGCTTGCCGCCGGTAAATACCGGCGCCAGCGGCAATCCGACCTGCTTGAGAGCCACGAACAGATCACTCCGTTCCTTGACGGTTTTCCGCCCCTTCTTGCGGTGCAGGATGGTGAGCCGTTCGGGACCCAGGAATGCCGGCGGATAGACCGCGCAGAGGTCCCGATCGAGCTGGGTAAAGAGCATGTCGAGGTGGATCGCGGTGGGCTCGCGGGGCATCACAACCACGATGGCGTCTGTCACGGGCGTCGTGGCAAAGAGATCGTCGACCAGGCGATCGAGCGCCGCCGGTGACGACCGTTGCGAGAACCCGACGATCAGCAGGTCGGGACGCACGACGTGTACATCGCCCCCTTCGAGCGTATAGTTGCTGCGCCGCTCCTCGGAACCGTCGTACAGGATGCCGGCGTTACCCAGCTCCGGGTGAAACTGGAAGACCGTCTTGATCAGCAGTTCTTCGGTCCAGCGGATCTCATGCCGCATGGCGCCGACCACCGCATGGTCGCCGATGATCATGCCGATGTCGCGCGGATAAAACAGATTCGGTAACGGCGGCAGCACGAAGCCGACCTCGTTGACGGTCCGCGCAATCGGACCGCCGGGTTCTTCGCTCCCCTCGATCAGCAACCGAACCAGGTCTTTGGGCGGCAGCGCATTCAGTTGCTGCGCAAGCGGTTCGGAAGGCACCACGTCCATGGTGCTGGTGATCAAGAACTCCCGCGCCTCAGCGAGGGCGAGCACATCTTCGAGCAAGGCGCCGACCTCGAAGACCTTGGCCGACTTTTCCAGGACGGACACCAGCCGGCGATGTTCACGAGCCGCGGTATCGAGTCCGATCAGGTCGTCATAGAGGTAAGCCGCCCGGGTACTGGGCGTGACCGCTTCGAGCTCACGCCCAGGCGTATGGACGAGGACCGCCTCGAGCGGACCGATCTCAGAGGTAACACGTACTGATGGCATGAGAGGAAACTACCGGAGCGTACTACCGACTCGCCAGCGCGTAGCTCAACGCCTCCAGCTCGAGCACGAGATTGACCGCCTTGACCGTGACACCGTCCGGGACCTGGAGCTGGACCGGTGCAAAGTTGAGGATGGCCTTGACGCCACACGCCACCATCCTGTCGGCGATGCCCTGAGCCGCTTCGGCCGGCGTCACGATCACGCCAATGTCCGGGTCCAGGGTACCGCAATCGTGCTCGAGCTCGCTGACATTTCGAACGGTCAGACCGTCCCAGGCCTGCCCGACCTTCGTAGTGTCATGATCGAAGATCGCAACGATGTCGAAACCCCGGTCGCGAAAACCACGGTACTGCACCAGCGCGCTGCCGACTTTACCGGCCCCGACCACGACGACCCGGTAGTGGCGACCCAGGCCAAGAATCTCGCGGAGCCGCTTGATCAGCTGCGGAACGGAGTAGCCCAGGCCGCGCTTGCCGAATGACCCGAAGAACGACAAGTCCTTGCGCACCTGGGCGGAAGTGGTGCCACCCCGGGAAGCAAGCGCCTCGGAACTAACCGTTGTCGCTCCCTGGTGCTGAAACTCCTCGAGGAAGCGAAGGTAGAGTGAGAGGCGACGTACAGTGTTATCGGCGACAGTCCGCATGAACATGTGAAAGTTTTCACAATGTTAGTCGGTCGCCCAGCCCCCCGTCAATCATCCGCTGATGCAGTTGTCGGAACTCAGCGACGCTGAGGGTCTCAGCCCGGCGGGTCGAGTCGAGGCCGGTTTCGGCGAGGAGGTGTTCGGCGCTGGCCGCATCGCAACCCAGCAGGGTCCGAACGGCCCGACCCAGCTGCTTCCGGCGGGACGCAAAGAGACCGACCACCATCCGGCGGAAGCCGGCCTGATCGGCTGGACGGTCGGCGACCGGTCTCGGGGTCAGCCGGACCACGGCGCTGTCCACTTTGGGCGGCGGGTGAAAGGCGCCCGCGGGCACGGTGAAGAGACGTTCGACCAGTGCCGTCGACTGCGCACCGACCGAAAGCGCGCCGTAGTCAGAGGTTCCCGGCCCGGCTGCGAGCCGGAGCGCCACCTCTTTCTGGACCAGGAACACGATGGCGGCGGGGAGCGGCCGAACCGTCAGGGCCTGATCGATCAGCGGCGACGTGATGTTGTAGGGGATATTGCCGGCCACGAACCAGCGGGTGCGGGTTGCGGCGGACATCAGGGCGGCCCAGTCGACCTCCAGGGCGTCGCCTTGGACGAGTGTCAGGGCGGGCCAGCGAGAGCGGAGCAGCGGGATGAGGTCGCGATCGCGCTCGATGGCCGTGACCTCGAGGCCGCGTTCAATCAGGGCAGCGGTCAGGGCACCCTTCCCTGGCCCGATTTCGAGGACGGCGTCGCCCGGCTCGGCGGGGAGCGCCGCCGCAATCCGGCTGAGAATTCGCGGATCGGAAAGGAAATGCTGCCCGAGATACTTTTTCGCCACGTCGAGGGTACCGATCAGACCTTGAGCACGAGCAAGGTGCGATCGTCCGCGGGTTCGGTCCCGAAACTCTCGACCAGCGCCATGACGGTGTCGACGATGACCGAAGGGGGCTGCCCGCGTTGAGCGATGACGGCATCGAGCACCCGTCGCTCGCCGAACCGTTCGCCGGCGGCGTTGGTTGCGTCGCTGACGCCGTCGGTAAAGATGCAGAGGAGGTCTTCGCCAGGGACCCAGGGCGAGGTCTGATAGCCGATGGCGTCCTCACCCAGACCCAGCGGCGGCGCGGTTGCTTCGAGGCGCCAGGACTCGCCCGACCCGGCAATCCGGAAGACATGCGGGTGGCCCGCATTGGCAAAGACGAGCCTTCCGGCGGCCGGGTCGATCCGGGCATAGACCATGGTGATAAAGCTCTCGGTCGACGCCAGCTGCCCGGCAAGTGTCGCCCTGAGCGCCGAGAGCACCACGTCGGGTGCGCCGGCTGCGGCGGCGGCATGGAGGCCGGCCGTACCGAGTGCGGACGCCATCAAGAGCGCGGCGGAAAACCCGTGGGAACTGACATCGCCCACCATCACGCCGACGGCCCCACCGCCGAGACGATTGAAGCCGTAGAAATCGCCACCGACCGACTCGAGCGGAACGCATTGAACCCCGACTTCGGCGTCGCCCGACAGCACGTCGGGGAGCGGCAGCAAGCCCTGTTGCAGCGTCGAGGCGAGTTCGAGCTCGCGTTCGAGTCGCTCCTGCTCGCGCTCGCGCTCCGCCAGGCGGGCATTCTCCAGCGCGGCGCCGATCTGATTGGCCACCGCCGCCACCAGCTTGCGATCAGTCAGGCCGAAGCGATCGCCGCCGACCCGGTCGGTCAGGTTGACCACCCCGATGCAGCGCACCGGCCCTCCTGGAGCGGCGTAGGTAATCGGGACGCTCATGAAGGCCACGCCCTGGTAGCCGCGCTCCTCGGTCCCGGCCGACGAGATGACTCCTTCGGTGGGGTCGCCGATCAGGGGCCGTTGCGTCCGGAACACCCGGGCGGCAATCGAGATCGGATCGTCGACCGAGACTTCCCCGGAGCGGCCTGGCGGAATGCCCTGGGACGCGACCGTGCGCAGAATGCCCTGCTCGTCGTCGTGCACCATGATCGACGCGCGGCGGGCGCCGACCACGCTGCTGACGGCGCGAATGATGGTGCGCGAGGCCTGCTCGAGGCGAACCGTCTGGCCCAGAATTTCGCTGATGGTGTAGAGGAGGTCGATTTCTTCGTAGCGACTGGCGAGTTCCTGCGACAGCCGACCGACCTCACGCTCCACCCGCAGGAGGTGATCGATCATCGCCGCCGACGAGGTGTGCCGCAGTTCTTCGGTCGGCGCGGGGTCGCCCTCGATCCAGAGGCCGGGCTCTTCGGAAATTGGGGCAAACCAGCGCGGCCCCTCGGGCGTTTCGACGAGGCCGGCGAGGCCGGGAGCCGCGGGCACCCAGTCGGGTACCCGCCCGATCAGGACCCGCGTGTCCGCCGCGCCGAAACGCCAGATGCGCTCCGGAGCAAGCAGGGTTCCGTCGAGCGCGTCGAGGGCCGGTCTGAGGCGCCTCAGCTGCGCGGCAGCGTCATCCAGATCGTGTTCCCCTGGTCGCTGAAGCCGACCTGGTCGGCGAGATGTTTGATGATGAAGAGCCCGCGGCCACCTTCGGATTCGAGCTCGTCCGGCAGGACGGGCCCTGCGTCCCAGCGGGCCGGATCGAGGCCCGGGCCCTGATCCTGGACCGACAGGTGGATGGCATCGGAGGTCAGCTCGGCATGGACGAAGACCTGTTTGTCCGGATCCGCTCCGTTACCACGCAGGATTGCGTTGCTCAGGGCTTCCGCCAGGGTGACCTTGAGGCGAAAGGCAGTACGGGCGCAGGGCGCCTGTCCGGCAAAACACTGACCCGCCATCAACTCGACCACCGTCCCGACCTTGTCCACGTCGCTCGGCATGGCGAGATCGACGGCCACCGGCCCCACCTCGCTTGGCGCGGGCTCGGTCCGGTGGATGGTCAGGCGAAAGGTCACGGTAACGTCAGAACCCTGCCAGACCGTCGTCGACGGTCGGCACAATGGTGAAGAGCGCATCGAGCTTGGTGAGCTCGAAGAGTGACCGCAGGTCGTCGTTGAGCCCCGCCAGTCGGAGGTCGCCCCCGTTTTCGCGGACCTTCTTGGAAATCGTTACCAGGGCACCGAGCCCGGACGAATCGATGTACGCCGTCTGGCTGCAGTCGATCAGGAACTTCCGGTCACCGGCCTCGAGCGACTCCTGGATCAATGCCTTGAGCTCTTGCCGATTGCCGACGATGAGCTGGCCTTCGATCCGAACCACGGTGACCCCGCGGCCATTGGCCGTCTTGGTAAAGCCCATGAATCCTCTCCCGTTAGGCCCCCGACACGCCGGCGAGCGCGAGAGCCGCGACCGCGACGATGTCCGAGGGTGTCGCACCTTCGGGTACGCCTGCCAGAGTCCAGCGTCCTCCCGGAAACAATGGTCCCCATGCTTTGCGCCCGACCGTATCCCGAAGCACCAATTGGGCCACATGACCGGAAACGGGATCCGGAAATATGAGAACGTTTGGCCCTGAGCGGAATCGGCCCGATTCCGTCCCCTCCGACGGGGTGGTCCAACCCCACTCCACCGAGGCCGCAATTCCGGGCGCCAGCGTCCGAAGCTCGTTCAAGGCGACCTCGGCGTCCGCGTGGCTGGCATCCTGGCTGGGCGGCGGCACCAGGAACCCGACCCGGGGCTGGTCGCCGAGGACCCGGGTTCGGTGCCCGGCGGCCGTCATCACCAGTTCTGCCATGGCCCTGGCATTCAGCGGGCCGGCCGAGTCGGGGATGGCCAGCGTCGTGAGACGATCGTCCAATGTGAGCAGGTACGCAAGATGGCCCCGGACCCGGCTCCGATCGGGGCCCAGGATCCAGCGGGTAGCCTCTTCGACCGCGTCCATCGGGACGGCGGTGCCAGCCAGGCAAACATCGGCGTGACCGAGCGCGGTCAGCCCGGCGGCAAAGAGCAGCGGGTGGGCGGCCAGATCGAGTGCGTGGATCCCGTCGCGAACCCGTTCGGGCCAGCAATCGCGCAGCACGGCGGCAACTTCTCCCAGCCGCGGATCGGAGGCGGGGTCGACGCCCGCCCGCCCGACCAGGGTGATCCCGTCGATGCCCTGCTGCCGCAGCAGGTCGGCCGCCCGCTCGATCGAGCCATCTTCCTGATCGATCATGACGAGGCGTCCGCGCCGCTCGGCGGCCCGGGCGGTGATGCTGGCGAGCGGTGTCATCGGCGCATCCGCGCAGCAAGTGCCTCGGCCACCACGGGATGCACCATCGGCGTGACGTCACCACCGAAGCGCGCCACCTCACGCACCAGCGTACCACTCACGAAGCTCACCTCTGGCGAGGGCGTCAGGAAGATCGTTTCGAGTCCTGGCATCAGATGGCGGTTCATCACCGCCATCGGCGCTTCGTGATCGAGGTCGTTGGCGTTGCGGAGGCCGCGGACGAGCACGGTCGCGCCCAGGACCCGCGCCCGATCGGCCAGCAGCCCTTCGAAGGCCTCGAAGGTGACGTTGGGGAGCGCGACGATCCGACGAAACAGGTCGAGCCGCTGCTCGACCGGGAGCAGGGGCTGTTTGTTGGGATTGACGGCAATGGCCACCACAAGCTGGTCGAGCAGCAATGCCGCCCGCCGAATCACGTCCTCGTGACCGAGTGTCGGAGGGTCGAAGGATCCTGCGTACAGGCCGATTCGGCTCATGGCGCCTCGTAGAAAGTCACCGCGGTGTCTCCGTAGCCCCGGGTACTGCCCTCGGGGAGAGCTTCATCGGCCCGGTGCTCGACCGCCAGCAGGTCCGCAAACGGCGCGCGCTGGAACAGCGCCGCGACTCGTTCGGCCAGACCAAGGCCGTAGGGCGGATCGGCCAGCGCCAGCGTGAACGCGCGGCCGGTCGTTCCTGCCAGGAATCGAAAGACGTCACCGCGGACGATACGGACCCGACCTCCGACGCCAAGTGCATCGACGTTGGCGCGAATGGCATCGAGCGACGGACGGTTCAGATCCACCAGGGTGGCATGCCGCGCACCGCGCGAGACAGCCTCTAAGCCTAACGCGCCGCTGCCGGCGAACAAGTCGACTACCACTGCATCTACGACTCGCGGGCCCAAAATGCTGAACCAGGCTTCGCGGACCCGGTCGGCGGTCGGTCGCACCCGGCGATCGGCGGGCACCACCAGCCGTCGGCCACCGAACTCACCGCTGATGATCCGGGTCACGCCGGATCGGGATCAGGGCCTTGCCCGGTTGCGGGCGTGATGCCCACCAGTTTGGCCTGCAGCTGCGTCTGCCCGCGGAAGACGTTCCGCTCGAGTCGGAAGGCCACGTCGACGGGGTCGCTGCCCAGCCAGCCGGTCCGGTCGGCGAACTGAAAGCCGATGGCATCGAGGCGGCCGCGCTCGGTCTCGAGCACACCACGGAGGTGTTCGTTCTTGGCACCAATGTAGCTCCAGCTGACGAGCCGGGCATCACGAGTCAGAAAGACCGGCCCCGGGTTCCCCATCCCGCAGGGTTCGAGATGGCGACAGAGCCGTTCGAGGTCGGCGGTTGCTTCGTCGAGTCCGATCTCCAGGTCGACCCGCTGTTCGGGGCCGAGGTCGCTCGGCGAGAGTCGTTCGCCGCAGACGGCTGCGAAGCGGTCGGCAAACTCATCGATGCGGTCACGGCGGACGGTCAGCCCAGCCGCCATGCGATGTCCGCCGAAGCGCTCGAGCAGGTCGCCACACTGTAGCAAGGCGCCGTGGAGATCGAATCGCGAAATGCTTCGGCCCGAGCCCTTGCCGACATCGCCGGCCAAGCCGATCAGGAAGGCGGGACGTCCGAAGCGCTCGACCACTCGCGACGCCACGATCCCGACCACGCCCGGGTGCCATCCGTCCGATGCCAGCACCAGCCCGGCGGTTCGGTCGAGGTCGACGGTGCGCTCAACCCGCTCGATGGCCTGCGCGAGAATCCGCTGATCGAGCTCTTGTCGTTCGGTGTTGAGCTTCTCGAGCTGGGCCGCCAGAGCGCCGGCTTCGGCCTCATCGTCGGTGAGCAGCAGCCGCAACCCGTCGTTGGCATCGCCGATCCGCCCCGCCGCGTTGAGACGAGGACCCAGCACGAAACCCACCTGCGATGCACGCACCTCGGCGTTGTCCAGGCCTGCGCTCCTGATCAGCGCCCGGAAACCAGGCCAGCGGGTTCGGTTGAGCACCTTGAGACCATGACGAACCAGAACCCGGTTCTCACCGATCAGTGGCACCACGTCGGCCACGGTGGCCACTGCGACGAAGTCGAGGAAGTGCAGCGGAAATGAGGCAGGCAGGCCCAACGGTTCAACCAGGGCCTGCACCAGCTTGAAGGCGACGCCGGTGCCGCACAACGTGCCCAGCCCCGACACGTCATCGGGACGCTGCGGATCGAGGATGGCATTGGCGGGCGGCGCCGTCGGACCGAGCAAGTGATGGTCGGTCACGACCACATCGAGCCCCGCTTCCCTGGCCTGCCGGACCGTCTCGACCGCGGTAATCCCGCAATCGCAGGTCACGATCAGACGGGCGCCGAGTTCGCGCGCGCGGGCCAGACCGGCCGGACCAAAGTCGTATCCGTCCCGCATCCGATGTGGCACGAAGGCGTCGACCGTGGCTCCGGCCGCACGGAGCGCGCGGGTCAGCAAGGCGGAGGCGCACTGGCCGTCGACGTCGTAGTCACCGTGGACCAGGATCCGATGCCCACTGCGGATGGCGCGCACGACGACCTCGACGGCATCCGCCATCCCGGCGAGCGCGTACGGGTCCGAAAGCGACTCGAGCTCGGGCCGCAGGAAACCCTTGGCCGCAACCACCTCGCCGTAGCCGCGCTGCACCAGCAGACGGGCCAGCGGAGGCGGAATCTCGAGCGAGTCTGCCAACTGCCGGGCTGTGTCGGGATCGGGAGGCGGCGCCACCCGCCAACGCAGCACGGGTTGGGTCACGAGGAGGCGTCCTCGGCGTAGAGGATGACGCCACACGCTTCGCAGTTGTCGAGCAGGATGCCGGCCCGAATCTGGGTCCGACGGTTGCGGGGCACCGAGGTGTAGCAGGCGCCACACGCCTCACCGCGGAGCGCGACCACCACCGCAACCGAGCGAGCCGAGCGAAGGCGGTCATACCGGGCCCGGAGGCTGCGGTCGATTCCCGCCGCCACGCCGTTGCGCTCGCTCCGCGCAGCGTCGCGTTCGGCTTCGAGAGCCGCCTGCTCCGCAGCAAGGCGGGCTCGCTCTTCCGCCTGCTTGCCCTCGGCCTCGGTCAGGCGCTCGCGGCTGGTCTTGGCGCCGCGTTCGAGGTCGGTCACGCCTTCTGCCACCTTGACCCACTCCTGTTCTTCGCGTGCCAGCACCGCCCGCGCGATCTCGACTTCCGTCATCACGGCCTGCGCCTCGCGAGCGCCGCGGGCCAGCTCGAGCCGCTCTTTTCGGCGAGCCTCGACGGCGCGATAGCCTTCGATCCGCCCCTCCAGATCGCCCCGTCGCGCGAGGCCGTCTGCCAGGCGTTTCTCGGCCACCTGGATTTCGCGCTGGCCGGCCTCGAGTTCGGCGTCGAGCTTGGCAATCTCAGCCAGGATCGAACGGAGTCGAGCCTCGACCTCGAAGAGATTGAGATCGCGAGTTTGGAGATCGAGCAGTTTCGTCAATTCAGCATGCATGAGTTACGTCATCCTTCACGTCGAGCGTCCGGTGGACGCGATGGGGAGTTGGCCTTCTGTTTCTCCCAGGGGAATCTGGCTTTCGCTGTCGGGGAGAGTTGTTGCTTGGAAACGGTTCTCGCGGTGATGTCGGTAGTTGGCGGGAGCGCAAAATAGCCGTCACGATCATCAAGACGCGTCAATTCTGCAGCATAGACGGTGTCGAGTTCCTGCCCCTCGAGGCCGATCGCTGCCTCGGCTAACTTTTGCCACGCTGCGGCCGCACGTGGCGAGAGTTCGGCAAGCGCATCGCTGGCGGGAGACGTTTCCCCCAACGCTGTCAGCCGTTCAAAAATCTGCCTGTACGTTTCTACCTTGAATCGGTCCGGCGTCAACTCGCGTGTGGCGCGTGCGCGCCAACTGGCATCATGAATCATCAACTGCAGGAGCACCCCTTCCGACCGCGCGCCCGTTGGGCGGCCCTCTGAACGAGCGGGCCGCCGATCGACCGAGGGCGGTGCCGGACGAACGGGCTGCCGCGGCGCCGAGGATCTCGGCGCGGCCGTCAGCTCCTGCTCCAGCACCGCCCGAGTCAGCCCCACCCGCTCCGCTACCCGCCCGATGTAGAGGTCACGGGCAATCGGATCGCTGGCGGCACGGATGGTCGGCAGCAAGCGATCCAGGGCGTCCCGGCGCCGCTCGACACCCTCGAACCAACCGCGCCGCTCGAGCAGCTGGATCTTGCGTTCCAGCACATCGACCGCATCGTCGAGGATCTTGCCCAGCGCGGCGGCACCCCCGTTGCGAACCAGCGTATCGGGATCCTCGCCCTCGGGCATGGTTGCGACCCGAACCCGAAGTCCGTTCCGGAGGCATTCGTCGCCGGCCCGGAAGGTGGCTCGCAAGCCGGCGGCATCGGAGTCGTACAGGAGGATCACGGTCGGCGCGAAGCGGCGCAGCAGGGTCGCCTGGTCCGCAGTGAGCGCGGTGCCGAGCGGAGCAACCACCGACTCGATCCCAGCTTCGACCAGCCGGATCACGTCGAAGTAGCCCTCGACGACGATGGCATGCCCATCCTTGCGAATGGCATGCTTGGCCTGGTGGAGGTTGTAGAGTCCGGTACCCTTGTGAAAGATCGGCGATTCCGGGCTGTTGAGATACTTGGGCTCGCCAGCCCCCAGAATCCGCCCGCCGAATGCCACGACGCGGCCGCGCTGGTCGCGAATCGGAAACAGGAGCCGCCCGCGAAATCGGGGCACGGTGGTGCCGTCGTCGCGCCGGACCAGCAGGCCGACCTCGAGCATGACGCGCTCGTCGAGACCGAGCTGGCGCATGGCATCGACGAAGGCGCGGTCTCGCGGCGCAAAGCCGAGCCCCCACTCGGCTGCGACCGTCAGGGGCAACTCACGCGACTCGAGATACGTCCGGGCCTGCTCCGCATCAGCACCCTCACGCAGCCGCGTGGCAAACCACTCCTGCGCCACCGCCATGGCACCGTAGAGCGGTTCGCGCGGATCGGGCCCTTCCCGGGCGCCCTGGTCGGGAATCACGATGCCGACGCGGCGGGCCGCCTCACGCACCGCAGTCGGATAGTCCATTCCGAACCGCTTCATCAGAAAGGTGAAGACGTCACCCGCGGCGTGACAGACATAGCAGTAGTAGAGCCCCTTCTTGGGCACCACGGCAAAGTTGCGATGCGTGCCACCATGAAAGGGACAGGGCCCGCGCCAGTCGGCGCCGGTTCGCTTGAGACTGACCGCTTCGCCGACGATCTCGACCAGATCGGCCGAGTCGCGCACCTGCTCGATCAACTCGTCGGCTATCATGGTTCAGCCCGCTGCGAACTCGGCAATGGTCACGCCGGTGCCGCCCTGATTCGGCGGCGCGAAGGCAAAGCGCGCCACTCGGCGATCGCTCTTGAGAATCTGACGAACCCGGTCGCGCACCACGCCCGTGCCCATACCGTGGATGATGCGCAGGTAGGGATTCTCTGCCAGGACGGCCGCATCGAGCGCCGCCGTGGCTACGACCGCGGCCTCGTCGCCCCTCATGCCGCGCAGATCGACTTCAAAGGGTGCCGACGGTGCTTCGTACACTGCCGTCTTGCGACGCGCAGCTTGCGCCTCAGCCAAGGGCGTCAGCTCACCAGCCGGCGCAACGAGCTTGACCGCGCCGACCGTCACCACGGCCTTGCCATCGCCGCGGAGCTCGTGCACGACACCGGTACTGCCCGAGGGCAGCCGGACCCGGGCGCCGACCGCCAGACCGTCAGGCTCAGCCTCGGCATGATCCGCTTTTGCGCGGCTGGCGTCGAGCGCGGCCCGTTCGCGACCAGCCGCTTCCTCGATCAGTCGGCGCGCCTCCTTGGCCTCCGCGCTGTCGGCGGCGCCCCGGGCCAGCCGCAGCGCCTCTTCGACCGTGGCTCGGGCCTCGAGCAGGTGGCGCCGCGCCGTTTCGCGCGCCTGGCGATCGGCGTCCTTTTCCCGTCGTTTGAGTTCCCGCTCGCGAATGCCCTGCGCCTCGGCCGTCAGAGCTGCCACCGCTTCACGGTTGCCGACTTCGAGTTCCCGATCCTCCAGCGCGGCTTCCCGCTGTTCCAGGTCGCGGGCGCGCTGCTCGACCTGAGCCAGCAGCTCATCGAGCAGCCGCTCCTGCCTTGGCACGAGAGCGTCGGCCATGGCCAGCACCTCGGAATCGATTGCCAGTCGCCGCGCAATGGCCAGGCCGTAACTCCGACCCGGGATACCCTTGCGAAACCGGAAGGTGGGCTGCAGTCGTTCCGCATCGAACTCGAGCGAACCGTTGACGATGCCCGGCACTTCGCTCGCGAGCGATTTGAGCGCGCCCAGATGCGTCGTCACGACGGTGCGCACACCGCGCCCGGTCAGCGCGCGCAGCGTCGCTGCTGCCAAGGCACCGCCCTCGGCGGGATCGGTGCCGCTGCCGATTTCATCCATCAGCACCAGGGTGTCGGAACCGGCGGTCGCCAGAATGTCGCGGAGCGCAACCACGTGCGCACTGAAGGTGGACAGATCCGCAGCAATCGACTGGTGGTCGCCGATGTCGACGAAGATGCCATCGATGACGGGCAATCGGGTGCCCGGCCCGACCGGCGGCGCAATGCCCGACTGGGCCAGCACCATGGCCAGGCCGGTCGTCTTGAGGAGGACGGTCTTGCCCCCGGCATTCGGTCCGCTGATCAGCAGGGTGCGCTCATTCGGCTCGAGCAGGAGGTCGAACGGAACCACCTCGAGACCGCGGGCCAGCAGCAAGGGATGACGCGCCTGCCGGAGATCGATCGCATCGGACCCGACCGTCGGAACCGAGGCCTCGACGGCATGGCTGTAACGGACCCGAGCCAGCAGGTCGTCGCCTTCGACACACATGGCGTGGGCAGCCCCGACGAGGTGGCGCTCCGGACGCACCAACTCGGTCAGCTCGCGCAGAACGGCCAGCTCCTCCTGCTCGGCCCGGGCAATGGCACTGCGCAGAGCGTTGCCGGATTCGATAGCCGCTGTCGGTTCGATGAAGAGGGTGCCGGCGCTGCCGGACTCGCCGTGGATGATACCCTCCGGGCGCTGCCTCGCATCCCGGCGAACCGGAATGACGTAGCGGTCCTCCCGGATCGTGACCTGCGCACCTTGAGGAACCGCCTGGGCCTCGGCGCTTCGCAGAATCGACTCGAGCTTCTTGACCAGTCGCTCGCGGGCGGAGTGAATCTCGCGGCGGGCGCGGAAGAGCGCCGGGCTTGCCGTGTCGAGCACCTCGCCCTCGTCGCCGATCGACTCGAGCAGGCGCCGATCGAGCGCCCGGTCAGGCAGGGGCACCACCCGGATCGCGGCCGAGGGCGCATCCGCGGCCACCCGGGTCAACTCGGCAACCGCGATTCGGGCGGCCGAGACGGTTAGCCGAACCCGGAGCAACTCGGGGCCGTTGAGGACGCTGCCAGCCACCCCGAGCCGCGTCAGCACGTCGGCGATGACCGGCACTGGCGGCACATCGACCCGTTCACCGCGCCGCCAGAGGGTCAGCAATTCATCGAGTGGCCGGAGGGCGTCGGCAATCAGCACGGGGTCGGTGGTCGGACGACGGCCCCGCACGCTGTCCGCACCGAGCGGACCCTTGGCCCAGCCGGCTACCGCTTCGAGAACTGCCGGAAATTCAAGCGCAGCAAGCGAAGCGTCACTGGCGTCCCCTCGAAAAGGAAGCGGGGTGCCAGCGCTTCGCGCCTGCACCCCGCTTTTAGTCTGCCCGGAGCCCATCACCATCGCGCATTGTATCCGGGAGTTCTTCGATTGACACCAGGCTTCTCGGGTTGACGGCACCGTAACGGACCGCGGCAGCGCCTGCATCCAGGCGGCCACGGGGAACTCATTGTCACCAGCCAATTTATCGGACCGGCGGAAAGGGGACAAGCAGCCTCAACCCGGAGGCCAGCCCAACCTCCGCCCGGCCAGGAGGTGGACGTGAACGTGCCAGACCGACTGCCCGCCATCACGCCCGGTGTTGATGACCAGGCGGTAGCCACCATCGTCGAGTCCCTCCGCTTTGGCGACCTGAACCGCCAGCCGGATGGTCCGACCCAGAGCCAGCTCTGCGCTGTCCGAGTCAACCTCCGCCGTACTCGCGATATGCTGCGTCGGAATGACCAGAATGTGGACCGGGGCCTGCGGGTTGAGGTCGCGAAATGCTACCGCGTGGTCGTTCCTGGCAACCACGGTGGCCGGAATCTCGCCTGAGGCGATACGGCAGAAGATGCAATCTGTCATCCCTGACTCACTCCTTTCGCTGCCATGCTGCGATAGCGGCCGCGGCTAATGCCGCCGTTTCGAATCGAAGAATCCGGGGCCCGAGGCGCACCGGAATGAAGCCATGCTGAAGCAGGGTACTCCGCTCATCGTCGACGAAGCCCCCTTCCGGCCCCACCGCAATCGCAAGCGGCGTGTCCGGGCCGACCGGTTCAGGTGGTTGACCGGCGGGATCGGCGAGCCAGCGAACCGGCTCCGTTACCTGGGCCACCGCAGCGGCGACCGGGACCGGGCCTGCCACCTCCAGCGCCCAGGCTCCACCGCTCTGTTTCAGCGCCTCAACGGCCCGGCGCCCCAGTTTGTCATGGTGCTCGGCGCGGATCCGGGTGGCGACGTTCCGACTCCGAACCGTCTCGAGCGGCGTAAGGCGGGTGACCCCGAGTTCGACCGCCTTCTCGACCAGCCAGCCGAAGCGATCCCGATCTCCGGCGCCCACCAGGAGCGACAGGGGGGGCTGGGGAGCCCGGTGCGCGACGGTGGCAACGTCCACCGCCCAACTGCGACCGGCCGCGACGAGCACGCCCTGACCTACCGCCCCGCGGCCATCGAGCAGTTCGACGGCGTCGCCGGGCCTGGCACGTCGGACCTCGAGATGGTGGCGTTCCTCGGCTGGCAACTCGAGCCGAGTGTCGGGGGAGAAGGATCCGGGCAGGAGCAGGCGGTGCACCGCTCAGGCCCGGCGCGCAGCAACCGACCACCAGCCTTCGTCGATCACTTCGTCGAAGATGGTCCACCCCGCCCCGATCAAGACCGGGCGGAACAGCTCCGCTTCGGGTGTTTCCATCCCGGCAAAGATGGCAAGGCCGTCCGGTGTCAGGGCCGCCGCAATCGGCGCCAGCAGCGTCTCGTTGACATTGCGAAGAATGTTGGAGACGACGACCGTCGCCGGGCCTGCCAGCGGAGCAAGCGCAGCCGCGTCGCCGGTGACGAAGCGGACGGATTGGCTGACCCCGTTGCGCTCCGCGTTGACCTCGGCAATCGGGGTCGCTTCGTCGTCGACCTCGATGCCCAGCGCTTTGTCCGCACCGAGCTTTCGGGCGGCAATGGCGAGGATGCCGCTGCCGCTGCCCAGGTCGAGCACGGCGCCGCCGGGCATCAGATGACGTTCCAGGAGCGTCAAGGCACCTCGGGTCGAGCCATGCTCGCCGCTCCCAAACGCCATCTCCGGATCGATCACGATGGCGTCCGGCGCCGGTTCGAGCAGCCAGGACGGGCCGAGCCTGAGCCGGCCAACGGTCCGAACCGCGAGCCCTTCCCGCCAGGCGGTGGTCCAGTCCGCATCACCGACCGGACTCAGTCTGACCTCGATGCCGGCTCCGAAGCGATCGCGAATCGAACGTTCGACCGCCAAGGCCGCATCGCGGTCCGCTGCGTAACCCAGCACGCGGCCATCCCGCTCCTCGACAGCCTGCCCGCTGACCTCGACCAGCGCCCGCGCGACCGGCTCCGCATCGCCGCCCGGCGCGCCGACTTCGATCAACCACCAACTCATGCGCCGAGCGCTTCCTTGAGCTTGGACCAGAAACCGGTGGAGGCGCGGGGCGGATCGCCCTCGATGGCGGCCAGCTCTTCGAAGAGCCGCCGTTGTTCGTCGCTCAGACTGTCAGGGGTCCAAATCGAGACCCGAACGTTGAGGTCGCCGGTGCTGCCCTGCCCCAGCCGGGGCAAACCCTTTCCTTTCAGGCGGAGCACCGTTCCAGCCTGAATTCCGGAGGGGACCGTAACGGTCTCCTCGCCGTATGGGGTCGGTACCACGACGGTGGCACCCAGCGCCGCCTGCGAGAACGACAGTGGCAGATCGTAGAAGAGATCGTCGCCCTGGCGCTCAAAGCGGTCGTCGTCCTTCACTTCGATCAGGACCAGCAGGTCGCCGGCCGGCCCGCCCCTGGGACCGACAGCGCCCTGGCCCCGCAAGGTGATGTAGTTGTTGCTCGAAACCCCGGCCGGCACGTCGACCGACACGGTCCGCTCGCCGCGCACCCGGCCCTCACCCCGACAGACCTCACACGGGTCGGTGATCACGGTGCCTTCGCCGTTGCAGGTCGAACACGGCGCCACCTGGATGAACTGGCCGAACATGCTGCGGGCGGCGCGACGGACTTCACCCGACCCGCCGCAGGTGCCGCAGCGCGAGGGTCGAGTGCCCTTGGCGCCGCCGCTTCCTGCGCAATTGGTGCAGCCGACGTAGGTCTTGAGCTTGACGGTGCGCTTGGCGCCGGTCGCCACCTCGACCAGCGAGAGCCGGACGGTAACCCGCATGTCCTGACCGCGCTTGGCCTCGGACGGATCGGCCCGGCCGCCCCCGAACATCCCCTCGAAACCGCCAAAGCCGCCCAGGTCCCGCATGAAGATGTTGAGCGCTTCATTGAGATCGATGTGGGCGTACCCGGCGTTGCCCATGCCGGCCCGACCGTTGACGCCGGCCTTGCCGTAGCGATCGTACGCCGCCCGCTTCTGCGGATCCCGAAGGACCTCATACGCCTCGGCGATTTCCTTGAACTTCGCCTCGGCATCGGCCTCGCGGTTCCGATCCGGGTGGTACTGCATGGCCGCCTTGCGATAGGCCTTCTTGATCTCGTCGTCCGAGGCCTCTCGGGAAACGCCCAGCAGGTCGTAGAACTCGCTCACGTCAACAATCCTTCCACTAATCGACTGGTGTGATCCACCAGGCCGATGATCTTGTCATAGGGCATCCGGGTCGGGCCCAGTACACCAACCACGCCAGTCAGGTCGCCTCGTCGGTAGGTCGCCGTGACCACCGTCAGCCCCGCCAACCTCGGGTCATCGTTCTCGGCCCCGATGGTAATCCGAACGCCCCGCCTGCGGTGCGCCTCGAACGCATCGCGGAGCAGGTCGCGCCGCTCGGTCAGCTCCAGCAGCGCGCGCATCCGCTCGTTGGAAGCAAACTCCGGCTGCTCAGCAAGCAGCTGCGCACTGCCGAGCAGCACCCCGTCGTTCACCTCGGCATCGAAGACACCTTCCCGCTGGGCCACGAACACATTGAGCAGGCCGGCGGCCCGGCCGGTGCCGTCGGCGTCGCGCAACCGTTCCTGCACCGACGCCCGGATTTCGCGGAGCGGGAGGCCGGCCAGCCGCTCGTTGAGAATGCGGGTGACATGTTCGACGACTTCCGCAGCAACCGCTGTGGGCACTTCGACGAAAATGGTGCGGACGAATCCGCTCTCCAGGGTCAGCACCACCAGGAGACGCTCCGAGCTGACGCGGACGAGTTCCAGCCGCTCGAGAATGGCCCGATCGAGCGCCGGCGCCACCGCGACGCCCAATTCCTGGGTCAGCACCCCCAGCACCTGCGCCGCCCGGCGGAGGATCTCTTCGATCGGGCCGCCCCCGACACTGACCGCGCCGACCTCGGTCTTGAGCCGCTCGACGGCTTCCTCACTCGGGGGCGCGTGACGCATCAAGCGGTCGACATAGACCCGATACGCCAGGTCGGTCGGAACCCGCCCGCTCGAGGTGTGGGGGTGGAAGAGGTAACCCCGAGCCTCGAGGTCGCTCATCGTGTTCCGCACCGTCGCCGATGAGACACCCAGCTCGGAGCGGACCGCCACGGCCTGACTACCGGCCGGTTCGGCATGCTCCACATAGAGCTGGATGATCGTGTCCAGGATCCGGGCTTCGCGCTCGGAAAGCTCGTCAAGTCTCGGCATTACCATAATTTAGGATCGAGCGACCCGACTTACCAAGGCGTCGAGTCGAAGCCAGCCCAAGGGCGTCAGGACCAGGGAACTGCCAACTCGACTGGCCCATCCGGCAGTTTCCCAGGCCTCCACCTCCCCAAGAGGCAGGGATGATGCCGGAATCCCCCCGTCGGTCCGTAGTCCGAGATAGAGGTCCTCGAGGCCGACCTGCTCCGGGGTGAGGTGCTCATTTCCGGCCACCAGGCACCCTGAACCCGCGGCCTGACGGTAGGCTTCCCAGTCCCGGATATTCCACCAGCGGTGCGCCCCGACCGCGCTGTGCGCCGACGGGCCGAGGCCGAGGTAAGGGGCCCGGCGCCAGTAGGCCCGGTTGTGGCGCGACTCGAACCCGGGCCGAGCGGCGTTCGACACCTCGTAGTGACGGTACCCTGCCCGAACCAGCCGCTCATTGGCCGCGAGATACTCG